>JANXUB010000128.1 GCA_025352105.1 Burkholderiales bacterium
CGCCATTTCGATGGTTCCGACTATCGCAGGTGCTGCGTTAGGTGTTTCACTCGGATTCAAGGGTTTTGGGCCCTGGTGGATGAATTTCATGATTCTGATGGGCGCGGTCTTCGCGTTCAGCTACGGCATTGAGCGGACCAAGAACAGTGGCGCTGGCGTCGCGGTGTTGCTTGCTTTCACGTTCTTTATGGGATTCTGGCTCTCCGTGCTGCTCGGCCGCGTGCTGGCGATGAAAGACGGCGCAACGCTAGTTTCTTACGCGTTCGGCGGCACGGCGCTCATTTTTGCGGGTATGGCGGCGATTGCCTCGACCATCAAAACTCAGCTCACGGGCATGAGCAAGTTCCTCTGGATCGGCTTCGGCGTGATTCTGGTCGCGGCCATCGGTGGCATCGTGTTGCAAATGCCAGCGCTCATGATCGCCTGCTCGGTGCTGTTTATCGGTCTGTTTTCCGCATGGCTGGTGTATGACATCAATCAAATCATCACCGGCGGTGAGACAAATTACATCTCAGCCACGCTTTCGCTATACGTCAATATCTTCAACATTTTCAGTAACTTGCTGAGTTTGCTTGGGATCACCAGCAGCGACTAATCGCGCTTCTGGCGGTTACGAAAAAGGCTCCTTCGGGAGCCTTTTTGTTGCGCGCAAAATAAACAACTTCATGCTGCAATTTAAGCTGCGAAAGGGCTAGCGTCTATAAATCATGAATATCGACTATTTGACAAAACGGCAGTCAGCCCCCATGCGGCGGTCGTTTCACGAAAAAGCTAATGTGCCGTGCGTGCGGCAAAAAAGCTTGAACGCTCGATGCTGCCCAAATCCACGGTGAGCGATTTTTTGCCGCGTTTGATCGACAGCGGCACACGAATCCCCGCCTCGCCACGCGACCAGACCGCGCGATAAAACTCAGCCAGCGTTTTGACATCCGTCGTCCCCACTGCGTAAATGATGTCGCCGCGCTCCAGCCCCGCCTTGTCGCCGGGGCCGTCGACCGACAAGCGCCCGACATTCACGCCGTCCGCATCTTCAAATGTCGTGACTCCAAGCCACGGACGTTGCGCGCCTTTGCGCTGACCATTGGCGATGAGGTCATCGAGGATCGGCTTCAAAATATCCACCGGCACAAACATGTTGCCGGGAACGCCCGTGCCATTGCCAGCAGCATCACGCACGAACAGTGAGCCCACGCCAACCAACTTGCCAGAAGGCTCAACCAACGCGGCACCGCCCCAATCCGCAATCGGTGGGAACGTGAAAATCGCGCTGTCGAGCAGGTATTCCCAGCCGCCGGTGAATTCACGGCGGGAGGTGATGAAAGCGGGCGCGATGTTGCCGCGCGCCCCGGCGGCGAGCACTGCGTCTTTTTCCTTGAGCGACTTCGCGTCGCCGAGCACGAACGGTTCCCCCTGCGCAGGCGCGAGCAGACGCACCAGACCCAGCCCCGTCTCTTGGTCAAACCCCGCTACTTTTCCGGGCAATCGGCGGCCTTTGTGGTCGGTGATTTCAACCTCGTCGGCCTCCATCACCAGATAGCCAATCGTGAGCACCAGCTTCGGCCCCAAGAGGATGCCGTTGCCTTCTCGCTCCGCTCCCAGCGTGGCGTTGCTCTTTGCTCCGGGCGCAGCCATCGTTCGCAGTTTGACCACCCCGGTCAGCGCTTTCTCAATGACCTCGCCCGACATCTTGTCGGAGAATTTTTCGGTGGGGGTAATGTCTGTTTTGCTGTCTTGCGCAGGTGCAACGCCTGCAAAACAGAAGGCCAAAAAACAGGCGGTGAAAGCGGTCAATTTGCGCATTACAAATACTCCTGAAGCGATGGTGACTCGGCAACTAAAATAGTCGCATGAATCATGCCGCTACTGCAACACCCGAAATCGAAATTTCGCGCAAGCCGCGCACTCTGCCTTTTTCGCTCTCACGCGAAGGCAAGCGTTTGCGCAACATCGTCGGCGCAGCGGTCACCGACTTCGGCATGATCAGCGAGGGTGACCGGATCATGGTTTGCCTTTCGGGCGGCAAAGACAGCTACACGATGCTCGATCTGTTGCAGGCGCTGCAAGTCGTGGCTCCGGTGAATTTCGAACTCATCGCGGTGAATCTCGACCAGAAGCAGCCCGATTTTCCCGAACATATCCTGCCGGAATACCTCGCCAAATCCGGCGTTGATTTCAAGATCGTTGAATCGGATACCTACAGCATCGTCAAGCGTGTGCTGGAGGAAGGCAAGACGATGTGCTCGCTGTGCTCCCGATTGCGGCGCGGCATTTTGTATCGCACCGCCAAGGAACTCGGCTGCACGAAAATCGCGCTCGGCCATCATCGTGAAGACATTCTCGGCACCTTCTTTTTGAACATGTTTTACGGCGGAAAATTAAAGGCGATGCCACCGAAACTCGTGTCCGATAACGGCGAACACGTCGTCATCCGCCCGCTCGCTTACGTCCGCGAGAAGGACATCGTGAAATACGCGAAAGAGCGCGAATTTCCGATCATCCCGTGCAACCTCTGCGGCTCGCAACCGAATCTGCAACGCGCGGTCGTCGGGCGCATGCTGCAAGACTGGGACAAAAAATTTCCGGGCCGCATCGAGACCATGTTCCGAAGCCTGCAAAACATTGTGCCGTCGCATCTGGCCGATTCGAAATTGTTTGATTTTCAGGGGCTGGCGGCTCATGAAGGTGCGTTGCCCGCGTCGTTTGATGGCGGGGATACCGCGTTCGACGTTGACCCCGAGATTGAAGGTTTGATGCAGAAAGACGCCGTTCAGGCGCAGTCTGACAAGCCCGTATTTGCTGCGGTTTCTGCAATTTGAGTTCGGCCGAAATGACGCAAATTATCAAAGGCGCATGCCCGCACGACTGCCCCGACACCTGCGCGCTGGAATATCACGTTGCCGACGGCAAGCTGATCGAAGTCAAGGGCGCGGCGAGCCACAGCGTGACGGCGGGTGTGCTCTGCACCAAGGTCGCGAAATATCCGCTGCGGACCTATCACCCGACGCGCATCAAGACTCCGCTCAAGCGCGTCGGCGCAAAGGGCGAAGGCAAATTCGTACCGATTTCGTGGGACGAAGCGCTGACGACGATTGCGTCGAAATTCAAAGCCATCGTCGGCGAACACGGCGCGGAAGCGATCCTGCCTTACAGCTACGCCGGCAACATGGGCATGCTGCAATACGGTTCGATGGATCGCCGCTTTTTTCACGCGATTGGCGCGTCTCAGCTGGATCGCACGATCTGCGCGAGCGCGGGTGCGGCGGGACTCACGGCCACGCTCGGTTCGCGCATAGGCACCGATGTTGAGGCGTTCGCGCAGAGCGATTTGATTATTTTGTGGGGGACGAATCCGATCACGTCGAGCGTGCATTTGTGGACGCGCTGTCAGGAGGCGAAGCGGCGTGGCGCGAAGCTGATTGCGATTGATCCGTATCGTTCGTTGTCGGCAGAGAAATGTCACCAATGGCTGCCGATCAATCCCGGCACCGATGCGGCGCTGGCGCTGGCGATGATGCATGTGCTGGTGCGTGACGATTTGCTGGATCACGAATACATCGCGAGCTACACGCTGGGTTTTGATGAATTGAAGGGGCGCGTTGCCGAGTGGTCTCCCGAGCGCGCTGCCGCGATCTGCGGCATTGGTGCTGACGAGATTGAAGCGCTGGCGAAGGCCTACGGCGGCACGAAGAAAGCGGCGATCCGCTTGAACTATGGCATGCAGCGGCATGGTGGCGGCGGGATGGCGGTGCGCACGGTTGCATGCCTGCCTGCACTCACGGGCGCATGGCGCGAGGCCAGCGGTGGCTTGCTGTTGTCGACGTCGGGGGCATATCCGATGAATTTGGCTTACCTTGAGCGGCCTGATTTGATGCCGATGCGCGATGGCAAGCTGCCGCGCATGGTGAATATGAGTGCGTTGGGGGATGCGCTGGCGTGGTCTGCTCCCTCCCCCTTGGTGCGGGAGGGTTGGGGAGAGGGGGATGGTTCCACTAGCGACCGTAGTGATTTGCGGAGTTCCCCCTCTCCCCTAGCCCCTCTCCCACCGGGGGAGAGGGGGACAAGGCCAATAAAAGCCATGTTCGTCTACAACTCGAACCCCGCCGCCGTTGCCCCCGATGGCAACGCGGTGCTGAGGGGTCTTGCGCGCGACGATCTGTTCACCGTTGTGCATGATGTTTTCATCACCGACACCGCGCGCTACGCCGACATCATGTTGCCCGCGACGACCTCGCCGGAGCATGACGACATCAATCGCAGTTACGGCCACTACGATCTTGTGTTGAATCGACGCGCGATTGATCCGGTGGGTGAGAGCTTGCCGAATACAGAGCTGTTCCGTCGTCTTGCCAAAGCGATGAATCTCGTTGATCCCTGCTTCGATGAAACCGATGAATCGCTGATTCAACACGCGTTCGACTGGTCGCACAAATCGCTCGCGGGGCAAAGCTTCGAAACGCTCGAACGGGACGGCGTGTTGCGCCTGAACTATCCGAAGAAGGACGGCTTTATTACGCCGTTTGCTGAAGGTGGATTCGGTACGCCGTCGGGCAAGTGCGAGTTTTATTCTGAGACTCTGGCGCAGCGCGGCTTCGATCCGTTGCCAACCTACATCGCCCCGCACGAGGCGGAAACGCCGGAATTCCCGCTCGCGCTCAACACGCCGCCCGCGAGGAACGCCATGAACTCCACGTTCGGCAACATTGAAGAACTCGCGAAGCCGCACGGCCCGCCCACGGTGCAGTTGAATCCCGCCGATGCGGCCAAACGTGGCATCGTTGAAGGGCAGACTGTGCGCGTCTTCAACCATCGCGGTGTAATGAAACTGCCGGTTGCCGTGACAAACGGTACTCGCGTCGGCGTAGCAACGATCTTATGGGGCCACTGGCGTAATCATCCGGGCGCGGAAGGATTCGTGAACGATTTGACGAGTCAGGCGCTCACGGACTTCGGCGGCGGCGCGACGTTTTACGATTGTCGGGTTGAAGTCGCGGCAATTTAGTTTTGTGGGAGCGGTTCCACCGCGATGGATGAAACACCAGCAACACGTTTCTCGGTGGAACCGCTCCCACAACGCGAACAACGCGAACTTAAGGATTTAAATCATGGAAAAAATTCACAAAACCGATGCCGAATGGCGCGCAATGCTCACGGCCGAGCAATACAAAGTTGCGCGTGAGCACGGCACCGAGCGCGCGTTCACCGGCGTCTTCGCCGACCACCACGCCAAGGGCACTTACACCTGCGTGTGTTGCGGTGAGCGCGCGTATTCGTCGGAGGCGAAGTTTGAGTCGGGCACTGGCTGGCCGTCGTTCTGGCAGCCTGCTTCGCCTGAAAACGTAGAAACAAAAGAGGACAACAGCTGGTTCTCTCGCCGTACCGAGGTGCACTGTGCCAAATGCGACGCCCATCAGGGCCACGTGTTCCCCGACGGGCCGAAGCCAACGGGCCTGCGTTACTGCATCAATTCAGCGTCGCTGAATTTCGTTCCGGAAAAATAATGTGGACGACTCGCGGAGGACTTTTCAGCCACAATGCGTCGCCGATAGCGCCATCAGCTTTTCAATACAAGCACGGCGGCATTGGGGCTGAAGGCCATTTTTCCAAAAACTCGACAACCAAGCTAAATCGCCTTTAGCCCCAATGAAGTGGTCGTTTCAGCACAAAGCTGTTCCGTTCGGTGCACCAGAAAATCTGGTTGCTAAGTTGCGGAAGGCAGCGGCAACGCCACACTGAATTTGCTGCGTTGCGTGACAAATCGGGTTCGCACATTACGCACGTTGTTCGCAGCTGTGAAGACGCGCTGAACGAGTGCTTGATACGCGGCCATGTCCCGAAGCGTGAGCATCAGCGTGAAATCGACACTGGGCGCGGTTCGATAAACCTGCGTCACGCTCGGCTCATCGCGAACCAGCGCGTCAAACGCGTCAAACCGCTCTGCGTTCTGCACGTCCAGCGTGATCTCGGTGATCGCGAGCAACAGCGGCCCGAGCTTGGCGGGCGACAGAATCGCCACGGTTTTCTCAATCACGGCGGCCTCCGAAAGCGCGCGAACGCGTCGCAGCGACGTTGCGGCCGAGGTAAACACTTTCTCCGCCAGTGCTTGATTGGAGAGCGCGGCATCTTGCTGCAGCGCATGGAGAATTCTCAGATCGAGCTCGGTAATCTGCAATTTACTCTCGCGCAGTGATGTCATACGGCATTTTCCATCAATCCTATAGTTTTCTGCAATATTCCTTCATACATTGCAATAAAACGCAAACCTGCGTCAAACGCAGCGCTCTATGCTTCGGCAATCAAAAGTTTGAGTTTGGATCGCAACCATGTGTGTCATCGTCGGCGCAGTCGCATCGCGCAACATCACCCCGATCCTCGTTGAGGGCCTGAAACGGCTCGAATATCGCGGCTATGACTCCTGCGGCGTCGCGGTGCATGCCGATGGCGGCCTCAAGCGCGCCCGCAGTGTGAGCCGCGTGGCCGAGCTGGCGCGGGAAGTTATCGAAACCCATCTCGAAGGCTTCACCGGCATCGCGCACACACGCTGGGCGACACACGGCGCGCCAGCGCTCAACAACGCCCACCCGCACTTCAGTCGCGACCGTATCGCGTTAGTCCACAACGGCATTATCGAAAACCACGACGCGCTGCGCGACGAACTCAAAATGCGTGGCTATGTGTTCGAGAGCCAGACCGACACCGAGGTCATCGCGCACTTGGTCGATCATCTTTACGACGGCGATCTGTTCACCGCCGTGCAGCAGGCCGTCCTGCGCTTACACGGCGCATACGCGATAGCCGTGTTTTGTCGCGACGAGCCGCATCGCGTGGTCGGCGCGAGGAATGGCTCGCCGCTCCTCGTTGGCGTCGGTCAGGGAGAAAACTTCCTCGCCTCCGACGCGATGGCGCTCGCGGGCGTGACCGATCAAATCATCTATCTCGACGAAGGCGACGTCGTCGATTTGCAGCTCGGTCGCGTGTGGATTGTTGATCCCACGGGCCGCGAGTTGAGTAGCGCCGAGCGTCCCGTGAAGACCGTGCTCGCGCATTCCGGCGCCGTCGAACTCGGGCCTTATCGCCACTACATGCAGAAGGAAATTTTCGAGCAACCGCGCGCGATCGCCGACACGCTGGAAGGCGTTGAAGGCATTGTGCCGAATCTCTTCGGGCCCAACGCCGATGCGGCGTTCAAGCAAATCGACAGCGTGCTGATCCTCGCCTGTGGCACCAGCTATTACAGCGGCCTCACCGCGAAATACTGGCTCGAGAGCATCGCAAAAATCCCGTGCAACGTGGAGGTTGCGAGCGAATATCGCTACCGCGACAGCGTGCCCAATCCGCGCGCGCTGGTCGTCACCATCAGCCAGTCCGGCGAAACGGCCGACACGATGGCCGCGCTCAAGCACGCCAAATCGCTCGGCCATGCTCACACGCTCACTATCTGCAACGTGAGCACCAGCGCGATGGTGCGCGAATGCGCGCTCGCGTACATCACACGCGCCGGGATTGAGATCGGCGTCGCCTCGACAAAGGCATTCACCACGCAACTCGCAGCGCTGTTCCTGCTCACGCTGGTGCTCGCTAAACAACGCGGCCACTTGAGCGCCGACGACGAAGCGGCGCACCTCAAAGCATTGCGCCATCTGCCCGTCGCATTGCAAAGCGTGCTCGCGCTGGAGCCGCAAATCATCGGCTGGTCCGAAGATTTCGCGCGCAAGGAAAACGCGCTCTTCCTCGGTCGCGGGCTGCACTATCCCGTCGCGCTCGAAGGCGCACTCAAGCTAAAAGAAATCAGCTACATCCACGCCGAGGCCTACCCCGCAGGCGAACTAAAGCACGGCCCGCTGGCGCTAGTCACCGAGGCCATGCCCGTAGTCGTCGTCGCACCGAACGACACGCTCATTGAAAAGCTCAAGAGCAACTTGCAGGAAGTGCGCGCGCGAGGCGGCGAACTATTCGTGTTCGCCGACGCCGATTCGCACATCAGCTCCGGCGAAGGCCTGCACGTGATTCGCCTGCCCGAGCACTACGGCGTGCTCTCGCCGATCCTGCACGTCGTGCCGCTGCAACTGCTCGCGTATCACACGGCGACGGCGCGCGGGACGGATGTGGATAAGCCGAGGAATTTGGCTAAGTCGGTTACGGTGGAGTAGCAAAAAAACGCAGGTGCATGCTCTGTAGTTATTAATAAAGTGGGTCGGGAAATAGGAGTTTTGAATCTTCACCCAAAGTGGGTCGGGGCATAGAGAATCGAATGCGCGCTGACAGCGTTGACGCCGATGCAGAATTGACCATGTGCGGAAACTCCAATGACCAGAATCGATCCTGCGCGAAATTCGGCTATGCGACCATTTGCAGCCCCCGAAGGTAGTCACACATTTCTCGGCACGCTGGTCAAAATCGGTCTGGCGCGAACAATCCATTGGCAAATAAGCATCCTTGTCTAAGGCTGTTAGCTTAGTCAAGGCTGATTTTTGCTTTGCTCGTCACATCCCGCCAGCGCGCAAGGTCAGCCTCGATCTCGGAGCGAAAGTGTGTTGAGGTGTCAAGAATCAGCTCAACGCCGCGAGCGGCCAAACTTTGGCGCGCTTCCGGTGTGCCCAGACTACTACGTAACGCTTCGTATAGCCGTTCGGTCAACTCGGCACTCAATTTTGCGGGAGCCAGCACACCAAACCATGTCGTCGCTTGGTACTTGGCTACACCGGACTCCTGCATGGTCGCGACGTTCGGCAATGCGCTAGAGCGCTCCCGGCTTGTCACCGCAAGCGCCCGCAACTGTCCGCTTTGGATAAACGGCAGCGAAGATGGCACGGTGTCAAAGTATGCGTCAACGTGTCCGCCTATCAGATCGCTGATGACTTGGTTGCTGCCTTTGTATGGAATGTGCCGCAGCTTTGTAGCGTTGGTGGATTGCACAAAAAGCTCGCCCGCCATATGGGTGATATTGCCGGTACCCGCTGAACCGTAGGTTACCGATTCTTTGCTTGACCCAACATAGCTGATGAACTCCGCCACAGTCTTCACCGGCAATTTGGTGTTCACGACAAGAACCAGTGGAGTGAAACCTACCGCCGTGATCGGCGTGAAGTCGCGCAGCGGGTCGTAGGGCGTTTTGACACTCAGGATCGGGCTGATAATTTGACTCGCCGTCACGCCGAGTAACAACGTGTAGCCATCGGCTGGCGCTCGCGCTACTTCAGCGGCGGCGATCGTGCCATTGGCTCCCGGCTTGTTGTCCACTACTACTGCGGTTCCCAACGATTGACTGAGATTCAGCGCGACGTGCCGAGCTACCAAATCGGCGCCGCCGCCCGGCGGAAAACCCACCACCAGGCGAATCGGGCGCTCCGGATAGCCAGCGGCGCTCACCTCAAAAGCAGCAATCCATAGCAAACAGCCCAGCATGATTTTTATGACCTGCTGACGTCCCGACGCTGAGTGAGTCATTTATTTTTCCTCGATTTGGGTTGTTGAAAACTCAGCTGACGTCTCCGCGTGAAGGCCGGTGGAGATGAGTCCAAAGCTGTGCGACGACCTCGCGCTCACCGGCGTACGCGTAGCAACTGTCGACCTTGGCGATGCGTTGTGCCTCGCTCTCCGGTGCATTGATCGCTGCAAGCCGCTGAGGTGCCAAGCCCTAAAATGCAGTAGTGGCCATGGGGCCGAGCAACTCGACAATATGCGTGCAAGAGGCAGCCTTGCCAAGTAGTTCGCGCACCCGCTTGCTCCATCCTGCTCCAATGCGCAAACCTTTTAGCGGTGCAAGCGTGTTCACCGCGCCGAGGCAAGTTCGGAAAGGCGTCGCGCGCATAGTCGCTAGCGCGTCGTGTACGAGCAAGGACTCGTCGATCACCAGCCGCACCACTATGTCGTGTAATGGCACACCTGCGGGCGTGGCGCCGGGAGCCAGTTGCCGCTGAAAGGGGTGATTCTTGGTGTCCATTAAGTGACCTTCGATTTCGAACAGCCCGTCGGATCGTCGGTAAAAACGCAGGTCTAGTTGGCGATGGTGGAGCTCTTCACGTTGGCTGCTGTCGCTCATGGGGGTCCGAGGGAAGAATCGCTGTGTAGCTATGCGGAATGGCGGACAGCAGCCCAGGCAAAGCTGTCCAGATTGGCCACCGCCACCGCGCCTGACGCAATCAATATTTCACACGCGCTCGGTGTGATGCCGGCGGCAATCAATACGTCCACGGTGTGTTCTCCCAGAGCTGGCGGGGGTAATGTCTTCAGATCCTCGTCGGCCGCCCCCACGCGAGGAAACTCGGGCACTTCAAAATCAAGCCCCCGGAACTGAACGGCTCGCAATTTGCCCGGTTGATGCGCCTGGGGTGCCTCCAATACGCGCTCCAACGGGAGCACTTCGGTGAAGCCAACGCCAGCAGCCTTCAAGCGATTCACCGCGTCGTCGAAGCTGTAGGTGGCCATGGCTGTTTTCACGAGCATTTCCACCCGGCCGCGATCCTTTTTGCGCTGGCGTAACGTGGCGAGATCATCATCGCCCGCCTGCGGCAACTGCATGGCCTCGCAGAATTTGCGCCAATGCGCGTCACTAAGCATAAGCAAATAAATCCAGCGATCATCTGCGGTGAGGTAAGCACCGTAACCGGGCATACTGAACTCGCCATGCGGCTCCCGCTCCGGGCAGCCAAACAAGTGGGTCTTTAGCTGCACGCCCACTAGGTCGCGCGATGCCACGTGCAGGCCAGTCTCATAGAGCCCTACTTCGACCTGCCGCGCCGCTGGGCCCGCCTGCGGTTGCAACATCGCGGCAAGGATGCCAATGACGGCGTAGGCACCCGCAAACTGGTCGTGATATGACGGGCCCAATCGACTTGGACGACCATTGACAATGTTCGCTTCCATGACGCCGGTGGCGGCTTCGGCAACCGGATTCGAGGCCAGATCGTTCTCCTGCGGGCCTGCCGCATAACCGCGAATGTGGCAATAAATGAGTGCGGGATTGATCGCGGCACATTCCTCTCGGCTGACACCGAGTTTGCGTGCAGCTTTGGGCGCGAGGTTGTGAACCAACGCGTCTGCACTGGCCAGCAACGTGTGAAACGCGGCACGCCCTTCAGCCATCGATAGATCGATGCACACGCTCTTTTTGCCATGGCTATACGCAATGAAGGTCCCGCTCGGACCACCACGCACCAAACTGCGCGTGGGATCGCCAGCGGGCGGCTCGACCTTGATGACTTCGGCGCCGAGCTGCGAAAGGATGTGCGTGGCGAAAGGGGCGGCCAGCATGGTGCCTAGTTCAATGACCCGACGTCCGGCAAGAGGCGTAGTACGCATTTGTGATTCGCCAAATAAATCTAATGCATTATATTTTAACAGAAGGTTGATATTCCGCAAATTTAACGACCGCTAAAGGCGCATTTTCGCAGATGGAATGAGAGATTGCGCTTTATTTCGCCTTCGTGGCGCTGTTCAACGCCGCAAAAGTCGCGCCGACAGGGGAAAACCCCTATTCCCGTTTATTATGCATTCAATACAATGCATTATTAGTCAAGAGTGCATGTCGCGAAACTTGACCATTTACGGGAGGCAACGATATGCGCAGAAGAACGTTTCTCACAGGCACCGGCGCAATGGCCGCGTTGGCCACACTTCCACGGGCGGCACTGGCACAGCAGGTGTCTCAGGGCATCGATTTAGCGAACAAAACCGTAACTGTTGGCGCGTTTACGCCCATTACCGGTCCTGTGCCCTTCTATACGATCCTCACGCATGCAGCTGAATCGTGCTTTAAGTGGGCCAATGAGACCAATGCGCTGAACGGCTGGAAGATCAACTTCGTCACATACGACGACGGTTACGAGCCCGCTAGAAGCGTCGCAGTAACACGACGGCTGGTTGAGGAAAACAAAATCTTTGCCCTCACAGCCGCGACGGGTACCGCGCAATCGGTGGCGGTGATTCCGTATGCTAAAGAAGTGGGCTTGCCAATGATTGGCCCCATTGGCGGGGCCAGTGCTTTGTTCGCGGAGCGCCTGGTGTTCCCGTTGTTACCAGACTACGGTTGGTCAGCAGCGTCCAATCTAGATTACGCGCTGACCGGGCTAAATGCAGGCCGCGTCGCACTGCTTTGGGAAAACGATGAGTTGGGACGGTCGGCCAAACGTGGCTTCGATCTGCACCTTGCGGGTCTGAAAAAGGAGGCTGTTGAATCGATCCCCTTTGAAGTGCGCAATACGGACTTCACACCTCACGTGCGACGTCTCGCCAACGCCAAGGCCGATGTCGTCATTCTGTTTGGCTCCAACGCCAACCTCGCGGCTGCATTGAAGGCCGCCGACCGCACTGGGTATCAAACAAAGTGGATGGCCCCCTTCTTCACAGCCGATCCAACCACCCGCAAACTCGCTGGCCCGTTGCTGGATGGCGTGTATTTCTCATCGTGGCTCGCACCGGTGGGAGCGGATGATCCGGACATCAAGGCGTATCGCGACAGCGTTGCCAAGTATTTCCCGAGCGATCCGGTGGGTGTTTTTGGTCTGAACGGATGGAGCAATGGCGCATTGTTCGTCAGGGGATTTCAGATGTTGCTCGCGAGCGGCAAGCCGCTAACACGCGCCAACCTGGTGGACGTGATGGAAACCATGACCAACGCCACAATTGGTGGCGCGCGCAACGTGACGTTCAAGGCAGGCGATCATCGCGGCGCACGTCAAGAGGGAATTATTCAGGCAGCAGCGGACGGCAGTTTTAAGCTGGTTCGTGAGTTCCGGCCATTCCCGTCCGGCGTCTTTGACGCAAAGCTGTCGTGAGGGAATCGATGTGATGAACGCGGCAACTGCTGGAAGCGAGACCGTGCTGCCCCCCCCTTCCTATGAGGCCTGGGTTGGGCGCGAGGAAGAACGCACGCAGCAATTACACGCGCAGATCATGCATGCCATGGCTGCAACGATGGACATGCAGGTCGCCCCAATAGTGGGCGAGCCGCTGCCCCCCGGATGGCAGTGGCTTTTTTTCAACCCAGCCGCGCCCCGCAGCGGTTTAGGTGTCGATGGGCATCCCCAGCGCGGCGGATTTTTGCCGCCTATCGAGTTGCCGCGCAGAATGTGGGCCGGCAGCCGCATTCAGTACGTGGCCGAGCTGTCGGTCGACGCCATTGCCACCCGTCGAAGCCGCATCCAGAAAGTTGAAAACAAGACGGGCAAGCGTGGTCCGTTGTGGTTTGTCACGGTGGAGCACAGCATCAGCGCCGGCGGCAAACTCTGCATCGTTGAATCACAGGACATCGTCTATCGCGATGCAACGCCCTCCAATCCGGCGCCGAACGCCGCGCCGACAATAGAGCCGTATGACGGCAAGGCGCAATGGAGCCAAACCATCAATCCTGACACCACCTTGCTGTTTCGCTATTCCGCGCTGACCTTCAACGGCCACCGCATCCATTACGACCAGGCCTACGCGCGTGATGAAGAGGGCTACCCCAATCTGGTCGTGCACGGCCCGCTGACGGCCACGCTGCTACAGCGGTTTGCCGTGGAACAAGGCGGCGGACGAATGTTGGCACATTTCAATTTTCGAGGCGTCAGCCCTCTGTTTGTTGACCGCGCGTTCCAGATCGAGGGCAGGGAAGCGGATGACGGTAGCTTGACGTTGTGGGCGCGTGGCCCGCAGGGCGAACTCGCTATGTCGGCCACAGCTCAATTTCACTGAAAAACCGCGTGTCGAGCAGGCGGGCCCCATTCAACATCAGGAAGCACAAATAATGGCACAACATATGAGCGGCCCCGCGAACCTTGACGGCCAGGTGGCGTTGATAACTGGCGGCGCTGGCGGAATGGGGCGCGCCATCAGTGCGGCATTTAAGGCCGCCGGCGCAACCGTAATTGCAACGGACCGTGCCGAATGCGAAGACATTGGGCCGGGCATCGAGTATGTCCGCTACGACGTAACTTCGCGCGCTGACACCGACGCGGTCATGAATACAGTGATCGCGAGACACAAGAAAGTAGATATTCTGGTGCTGTGCGCAGGCATCATTGCACGCACGCCACTGGCAGAAAGCACTGACGAGGAGTGGGACGCAATCCTGAGTGTCAACGTTCGCGGTGTAGTGAACCCAACGCGCAAGCTCTTCCCGCTCATGTGCCAACAAGGCTTTGGCAAGATATTGGCGGCGGGCTCCATCGCCGCCAAAAACGGCGGCGTCGCCTCCGGCCCTGCTTATGTGGCCTCGAAGGCCGCCGTGCACGGCATGATGCGCTGGATTGCCAAGGCTGGCGCGCCGCACGGGGTCTATGCCAACACCCTCGCGCCTGGACCGGTAGAAACCGCGATGTGGGCCAATGTCACGGGTAACGCAGCCCCCTCGGCGCATGCGTCGGTGCCACTCGGCCGCTATGGCAACGCAGAGGATATCGCCCAGGCGGCGTTGTTCTTATGTTCGCCCGCTTCGAACTGGATCACAGGCACATCGCTGGACATCAGCGGTGGCATGTGGATGGACTGATATACGGAAGGCATGAACAATGGCAATCAATGCAATGCCGACCATCGGCTTCGTCGGGTTGGGTGTGATGGGTGGCCCGATGTGCCGCAATATGGCGCTCAAACATGCGGGCGAGGTGATCGCGTTTGACACCAACCCCAGCGCGTTCGAACTGCTGGCAGACACCAAAGCGCGCCGTGTTGACACGCTGGCTGACTTGGCCGCACAGGCCGATGTGGTGTTTTTATCGCTACCCGGTGGGCCAGCTGTAGAGCAGGTGTGCCTCGGCGCGCGGGGGATAACCAGCGGCTTTCAACGGCCGCAGATCATTGTTGATTTGAGCACTACCACCGTGGCATCGGCGCGCGACGTGGGCGAGCGACTGGCGGCCCTGAATGTGGCCTTTGCCGACGCTCCTGTCGCCCGCACCCGTGAAGCCGCCCAACGCGGTGAACTCAGCATCATGGTCGGCGCGGACCACGCGCTGTTTGCGCGCATCGAGCCGTTGCTGCGCTATATCGGGTCAGACGTCACGCATTGTGGCGGTTTGGGCTGCGGCCAGGTGGTGAAGCTGATCAACAACGCGTTGGTCTTCGAGAACACACTGGCGTTGGCTGAAATGATGGTGCTGGGGGAGCGCGCCGGCGTGCAACCAGCGACTCTGCTGGATGCTGTCTCAAAGGGCTCAGGCGACAGCTTTGTGCTGCGCAATCACGGACGCAAAGCGATGTTGCCGCGGCAATTCCCGGACAAGTCGTTCTCGCCCGAATACGTGCTCAAAGACATCAGCTATGTACTGGAGCTGGCCGGACAAACTGGCGTAGCCGTCCACGTAACTGAACTGGCGCAGCGGTACTACGCCGCGACGGCACAGAGCGGATGGAGTGGCCGCTACTTTCCGGCAGTCATTGAAGTGGTCGATCGCAATATTGGTCCGGCACCTGGCAGTACTGAAACCTCGACCCCTCTTCCCCTTTCACCCACATCCAAAACGGGCTGAACCCATGGCAGATTTCATCGCACTGGCGTGGGCGGGCATCGTCAGCGGCTGCCTATACGCAATGGGCGCAGTCGGCATTGTGCTCATCAACAAGAGCTCTAAGGTCGTCAACTTTGCACATGGCAACCTGGCCGGTCTGGCCGCTTTTCTGGTGTTCGGCTTTACGGCCGGCACGTTCGGACAAATGACTTGGGCCGCCGCTGTAATACTAACGCTGGCCATCATGGTCGCCGTGATGGCAGTGTGTTACCTGTTGATCGCGCCGCTGGTGTTTCAGTCTGATTTAACCAGCACTATTGCAACGCTAGGTATTGGCCTCGTGGTGCAGGGCATCACGCAGTTGTTGTTCGGCTCGAACGTGGTGTCGCTCGATTTGCCGCTACCTAACTGGCGGGCCACCCTCGGGCCGATTCGCGTCGCCAGTTACGACCTTGCAGTACTTGGCGTGACCGCAATCTCCATTGGCCTTCTGTACCTGCTCATCGAGCGCACCCGCATTGGCATTGCCTTTCGTGCCGTGTCGGCCAACCCTTTCGCCAGCCGTGTTTGCGGGTTGAATTTACGCGGCGTGCACTTGTTTTCGTGGGTGGTCGCGGGCCTGCTCGGGTTGGTCGCGTCGCTGTTGATCGTGCCCACCACGTTCCTGTCGTCAACCAGCGTGTCCTCCTTCATGTTGCAAGCATTTGCCGCAGCGGTGGTAGGTGGCTTTAACAGCCTGCCTGGCGCAGTGTTGGGCGGGATTTTCATTGGCATTCTGATGAATTTGCTTTCGTTCTACATCGCCGCGGAATTCACCAACACCTATCTGTTGATCACCATATTGCTGGTACTCAATATTTTTCCGCAAGGCGTGCTTGCTATCCGGGGCGGCTCCCGTGTCTGATCAATCCGTCTCGGCGTCGAACACCAACGCCTTAGCTCAGCACGACCGCAAGGGGCGCTGGGTGACGGGCATCGGCGGTGGGGCATGTTTGCTTCTGCTGGTCATATTGCCACTGGTTGCGGGTGGCTACTGGACCTTCACGTTGGGTCTCTGCTTCGCCAACGCAATTGTCATTATTGCGGTGAGTTTCCTTCTGCGATACGGCGGCGAAGTGACGATTGGCCACGGAGTTTTTGCGGCAGCAGGCGCCTACACCGTGGCGATGATCGAGAAATACTTCGGGCTATCGCTGCTCGCCAGTTTGCCGGTGGCGCTGGTTGTCGGCGCGGTGTTAGGTCTGGTGTTTGCGTTTCCATCGCGGAATCTGTCTGGCATCTACCTGGCAGTGGCTACGATGGCGTTGGCACTCGCGCTGCCGGAGCTCCTCCTGCATTTCTCTGCTGCGACCGGCGGGTACGAAGGTTTGTACGTAAAGCTAGACGCGTTGCCGGGGGTACCCAAGTCGCTGCAACGATATTACCTGCCACTTTTAGGGTTGATTCTGGTGGTGGCATTGCTCGCGCATTTCCGTCGCTCTCGCCAAGCCATGGCGCTGCTACTGATCCGCACCTCGGCGCATGCTGCCGAGTCGTTTGGCGTGCGGCGCAGTTGGGCGCGGCTTTCCTGCATGGCGTTGAGCGGGGCGATTGCTGCTTTTGGCGGAGCGCTACTGTCATTCAGTTCGTCTACGGTTTCGCCCAATAGCTTCACGCTTTGGACCTCAATCTTTTTGTTGGTCGGCTCGGTTGTAAGTTTGTATTCATTGTCGATGGTCGGCAGCATCATTGGAGGCCTCTTCCTGACCTTGATGCCTTTGTTGCTGGCGGGCGCGGGTGACTGGGTGCCGATCCTCTATGGCGGCGCACTGTTGGCTGTGGTGCTGGGAGTAAATGCGTTGCCGCCGAAGCTGCGTGCGCGCCTGCAAGGGGTGCGCGCATGAATCTGGCGCTGGCCCAGGACGCGCCTCCCCTGCGGGTGGAAGATCTGTCGCTTTCGTTCGGCGGCAATCAAGTCTTGCACGACATCTCTCTGCACTTTAGGCCCGGCGAAATTACTGGGCTAATTGGCCCCAATGGCGCGGGCAAAACCAGCTTTTTCAATTGCCTGACTGGACTGTATTCGCCGCAGAAGGGGCACATCTTGCTGGGCGATGCGCGGCTGGAACACACTGCGCCCACCGAGCGTGCGGCACTTGGTTTCTCGCGCAGCTTTCAGCATGTGGCGCTGTGTCCGGAATTGAGCGTTATTGAAAACGTCATGGTTGGCCTGGATCGTCAGTCAAAAGCGGGGTGGATCGACGCGTTCCTTCCGCTGACGCGTGGCCGTGCCGAGCGTCAAAACAATCGCGCGCTGGCGCTTGAAGCACTCACCCGACTGGGCATCGCGCAGCAAGCTTACGAATCGCCCACGCAACTGCCACCTGGCATGTTGCGCCTGGCCGAGATTGCGCGTGCCATTGTTGGCGAGCCGCGCGTGTTGTTGCTCGACGAGCCCGCGGCAGGATTGAACTCGGTTGAAACCCACGACTTGTCGGTGGCATTAAAGAGCCTGCGTTCGCCGCAACTGGTGTTGGTGGTGGTTGAGCACGATATGGATCTGATCATGGACGTATGCGACACCATCCACGTACTCAATGTCGGTCGTGTACTGGCCTCCGGTGACCCGTCGCACATTCAAGCAAATCCGGAAGTGGTTCGCGTTTATCTGGGCGATGATGATGACGAATGACGCAACCGTTGCTGCCGAATCGAATCTGCTGCACGTCGAAGGTCTGACCGTGCGCTACGGTGCTGGGCCGGTGGTGCATGGCATCTCCCTCAGCATGGCAAGCGGCGCGGTGGTGGCTTTGCTGGGTGCGAATGGCGCGGGCAAGTCGAGCACGCTGCGGGCGATTGCAGGCCTTGAACCCGCGGAGGGGCGGGTGCACTTTGATGGGAAGGAGATCACGCGATTCACGAGCGCCCAGCGATTTCGTTCAGGCATCGTGTACGTGCCCGAGGGTCGCGCCATCGTGACCGACCTAAGCGTTGCCGAAAACCTAACCTTGGGCTCGTACTTCGTCGACTCCACCACGAGGGAGCGGCGGCGGCAAATGGTGCTGGAGTTCTTTCCGGAGATCGCTAATCGTTTGAAGGCACCGGCGGGCCTGCTCAGTGGCGGAGAACAACAAATGCTTGCAATCGGTCGGGGGCTGATGTCTGGCCCGCGCTTGCTGCTGCTTGACGAGCCCTCACTGGGACTTGCCCCGATGCTTGTGGCACGTGTTTACGAGCGTCTGGCGTTGATTCAGAAGGAGCAAAAACTTGCTGCTTTGCTGGTGGAGCAGAGCTTTCATGCCGCAGCCAAACTAGCTTCACGCGCTTGGGTCATGCGGCATGGCCATATCGTGGGCGAACTGGATGCACAAGCCCTCCACGGTCGTGAGGGACGGCAACGCGCGATTGACGCTTACTTGGGCGCTCGCCAGCACGAGCCCTCAGTCAATCAGGCATAAAAGGAGACGGACCACCATGAATTTGAAATTACAGGGCCACGTCATGGCCCGCGGATTGCAGTTCCCGGAAGGCCCCGTAGCGCTTGCCGACGGCAGCGTGCTGGTGGTGGAGATTGCGGCAGGACGACTAACCCGCGTCTCGCCGTCGGGTGAACTTCAAGTGGTGGCTGAGCTGGGGGGAGGTCCCAATGGTGCGGCACTGGGGCCGGACGGGCACTGCTACGTCTGTAATAACGGCGGCTTCAATTGGCGCACCGACAACGGCTTCACTCGCCCCACGGGGGCGGCCACTGACTACGCGGGGGGCTCTATCCAGCGGGTCAATTTGGCAACCGGTGCAGTTGAAGTGCTCTACACCCATTGTGATGGCGTGCCCCTGCACGGCCCAAATGACATCGTGTTCGACGCACATGGCGGTTTCTGGTTTAGCGATTTTGGCAAGACGTTCGAGGACAAAATTCTTCGCGGCGCACTGTATTACGCCCAGACCCTTGGCAAATTCATTCGGCGAGCAGCCCACCCGGTGCTGACCACCAACGGCGTGGGTTTGTCACCTGACGGCCGCACGCTGTACATGACCGAAACCGAAACCAGCCGACTGTGGTCGTATGCGATCGTCGGCCCTGGTGAGCTTGCGCTCGAACCCTGGCCTTCGCCCAATGGTGGCCGCTTGGTACATGGTCTGCCCGGTTTTCAGCGCTTTGACTCGCTGGCCGTGGAGCAGAACGGCAATATCTGCGTAGCCACTCTGGTGCGTGGTGGTATCAGTGTGTTTTCGCCCGGTGGGGATTTGCTCGAATTCCATGAGGCGCCCGAGGGGTACTGCACCAACCTGTGCTTTGGCGGTGCCGACCGATGCACCGCTTTCGTCACACTTTCCGGCTACGGCCAACTTTTCGCAGCACGTTGGCCGCGCGCTGGCCTGCGACTTTGCGCTTGACTCGACTACTTATATCCAGAAAGTCAATATTCATGAAGCTTTTTTCTAATCATCGACGGGCGATTTTGCAGGTGGGCGCGACAGTGGTGGCGGCCGCGATTGCCACCCTGCCGCTCCCCGCGACTGCTCAAAAAGCGTGGCCTGATCGCCCCATCCGTGTCATCGTTCCGTACGCTGCCGGTCAGGGTGCCGATGTGCTGATGCGCCTGGTGGGCCAGGAACTGTCAAAAACGTTGAACCAGCCGATCGTTGTCGAGAATCGCGCCGGTGCAGGCGGCAACATTGGAGCCGCAGCAGTGGCTAAGTCAGCGGCAGACGGATACACCTTTCTGCTGGGGACTAACGCCACCAACGCCGCTAACGAATTCCTCTACCCCAACCTCGGCTTCAACCCAGCGACCGAGTTCGATTCAGTCGCCATGATTGGGTTGTTGCCGATGGTCATTGCAACTTCAGCCTCAGATTTGCCGACCAATGGCATAGCAGAGTTGATTGCCCGAGCGCGCGCCAAACCAGACACGCTGAATGTAGGGCTTCCCAGCACGACCGCAAACGTTGTGTTCGCACAATTTGTGAAATCGGCACAAGCGCCACTGTTTGCTGTGAAGTACAAGTCGTCCGCACAATCGATGACCGACGCAATTGGCGGGCAAATTCCACTGGTCATTGACACCGTCACGGCGGCGCGGGGGCAAATAGCGAGCGGAAAACTTCGTGCATTGGGCATTACTTCGCTTAAAGCCAGTGAAATGCTACCGGGCATCAAGCCCGTATCCGAACAAGGCGTCAGCGGATTTGATGTTGTGGCCTGGGATGCCCTGTTCGCACCCCGTGGCACCCCGCCGGACGTCGTGCAGAAGCTAAGCGAACACCTGCAGCGCGCGCTGCAGCAATTGGAGACACGACGCAAGATGCTCGACATCGGCGTCGAGCCACTCTACTTGAACCCCGTTCAGCTCGACTCGTTCGTGAAAGAAGAACGCATGAAGTGGGGCGGGATCATCAAAGCGGCAGAAATTCGCATCGAATAACTCGCCGATGGCCCGCTAAAGCAGCTAAATGTGTCTAACTTGATCTACCATATAATGCATTGTGCATTATTTATTCAATTTAATTACTGGAGCGTGACATGAACACCACTGCAACACCACCACCACCACAGGGCGACGTCGGCAATGCGCCGGCCGAAGGCCTGATTACCGACAAGGCGATTGCAGAAGCGAGGGCCATGATTGGTCTACATCTACGCCCAGAAGGCCCTTACTTGCAGGATGCCACTGCGGACACGCTTCGCAACTGGTGCAACGGCATTGGCGACCTGAATCCCCTGTACCGCGACATTGGCTACGGTGCAGCCACACGCTACGGCACGATGGTGGGTCACCCGATGTTCCCCATGGCTTTTGGCTGGCTGGGTCGCACCCGTTGGGGCTTGTCTGGCGTACACGGCTTTTATGCTGGCAATGACTGGGAAATCTTCCGTCATGTGCGTCCGGGTGACCGTATTACTGCGATCGAGCGTGTCGTCGGAGTTGAGGAGAAGGAAAGCAAATTCTCCGGTCGGCTAGTGCTGCAATATGTCGAAGCTTGTTACTACAACCAGCGCAGCGAGTTGGTCGCGCGCGGCTTGGGTACTTGCACCCGCCACGAGCGCAAGGCGGCACGCGACACAGGAAAATACAAGGAAATCGAACAACACGAATACACCAATGAAGAGCACGATCGAATCGACCAAATGGTGCTCGACGAGCCGAAAAACATCCGTGGAGCGAATGTGCGCTACTGGGAAGAAGTAGAGATAGGCGAAGAGTTGCCCACCGTTGCTCGCGGCCCGTTGTCACTGATGGACACGATGGGATTCCTGGTTGGCTGCGGCCGCGGTCACACGCACGGCGTGGTGCTACAAGCCGCCGTCAAGCACCCTGGGCACTTCTTCCGCAACCCCGAAGCAGGCGGTGGCGTTGAGTACACCGGTATTGGCCATCATCGCGAATCTGTCGCCAAGGAAGTGGGCGTGCCCGGTACTTATGACTACGGCCCGCAACGCTCTTCCTGGATGTGTTCAATGTTAACGAACTGGATGGGGGATGCAGGGGCGCTCAAGCGTGTGCGTACGGAGATGCGCCGATTCAATATCATGGGTGACACGACATTCTGCAAAGGCAAAGTCGTGCGCAAATACATCAAGGATAAGGCGGGGCTGGTTGACATTGAAATCGCAGCCGTGAACCAACGCGGTGAAGTCACAACACCAGGCATCGCCACAGTGGCGCTGCCGTCTCGCGATGTCACTCTACCTGCCTTCATCGATGGCTCAGGTATCGATCTCGAACTGCCAGTGGTTCGTTGACCAACCGCAAAGCTAGTTCGTCGCCAGACTTCAAATGACTGCTAACGTAGTGACACCGCTCCCACAGCTGCCCCTCTCCGGTTGCCGCATCGTTGAGCGTTCGCGCACAGTCGCAGCTGCGTACGCAGGCCGGATGCTGGCTGCGATGGGGGCAGATGTCGTAATGCTGGAGCCGAGTGCAGGAACTTCTCTGCGTAAGGCTGCACCGCTACTCGATGGCACCGGTGAGAGTGCGCTTTTTGCGTACCTTGCTGTTGGCAAAAGTAGTCAGATGTGCGACATGGAGACGCCATCTGGACAGGCAACGCTTGCGCACGCACTGGAGCACGCCGACATTTTTATCGATGACACCCCGTTGTGCGAGCGAGGTTCTCTCCATTTGACGCCAGAGGCGATTGCCACACGTTTTCCGAAGCTGGTGCACGTAAGTGTCTTGCCTTTCGGAGCCAGCGGCCCCAAAGCGCACTGGGACGGTGAAGAGATCAATCTTCTGCACGCGGGTGGCGAAGGTTTTTTGCTACCTAATGGCTTGTCAAACGAGTTGTACCCAGACCGACCACCACTGAAAATTTACGGGCATTTTGCTGGCTATCAGGGCGGGTGCGCAGCAGCTTTGTCGGCACTCTCTGCCTGGTGGGTCGTTGACACGGCGGGCGGGCAGTATGTTGATGTGTCGGTGCAGGATGCCGTGTTGTCCGTCGGTGCCTTCGCATTGCAGCGACTGGGTGACGGATCGCTCGAGCACCGTGAGACGCGCCGCTTTCGTTACGGTGGCGTGTTCGCAGCAAAAGACGGTTACGTCGAATTACTTACGTTGGAGGATCGCCAATGGAGCGCGTTGGTCGCCCTGCTCGGCTCACCCTCATGGGCCAGTGAAGAAGGGCTGCGCGACCCGCTGAACCGCAGTCGCCGTGGCGACGAGATCAATGCGCACATTCGCGCCTGGATGGCGCAGCACTCGGTAGACGATATTGTGCTTCGTGCTCAGGAGCTGGGCGTTCCAGCCGGAAAATACCGCACGCCCGCAGAAGTCGTTCACGGTGAGCATGAGCGTGCGCGAGGCTTGTTCGCCTCGACACAATTAGCGAGCGGCATGCACGTCGAAGCGCTGGTGGCACCTTTTCAATTTCGCTGCACGCCTTTGCGCGGCGGCGAACGCGTGCCAGCGCTGGGAGACATGGCTCGAAAGGCGCAATGATGAGCAGCTCCAAATCACCGTTGGCGGGCATTCGCATCGCAGACTTCACCATCCATGCGGCCGGCCCGTTTTGTACGCATCTGTTGTCGCAACTCGGCGCAGAATGCATCAAAATCGAAAGCCAGACGCGTCCCGACGCATTTCGCAAGCCCCATGCTGTGTATGGGCGGATGGCGGCAGCAACCTTCGACCAAGTGTCAGCCAACAAGTTGTCGGTGCGGCTCAATCTAAAGCAGCCCGAAGCAGTTGTGCTCGCCAAGCAACTGGTAGGCATCTCAAACGTCACGGCGGAGAGCTTCCGGCCTGGCGTGATGAATCGCCTGGGCTTGGGGTTCGACGATCTACGACAGAGCAAACCCGACCTGGTGATGCTCTCTCTGTCGTCGTGCGGGCAGAGCGGACCGGACTCGCATTTCGCAGGCTATGCGCCGTTGTTTGGCGCATGGGGCGGCTTGGGCTCAATGACGGGATACAGCGATGGCCCTCCGGTTGAGATGCGCCACGTGATGGATCATTCCGCAGGCTTGCACGCGGCAATGGCTGTGATGGCCGCGCTGCACCAGCATCGCCGCACCGGTCAGGCTCAGCATGTTGATCTGGCCGCAAGAGAGGTCGCTTCTGCGATGATCGGTGACGCGTTGGTGCAAGCCAGCTTCGGCATGACGCCAGAGCGCCCGGGCAATGGCGATCTGGGTAAGGCACCTCACGGAATCTACGCAACTGGCAAGCCTGACCGCTGGCTCACGCTCGCGATTCGCAACGATACCGAGTGGCGAAGACTGCAACAGCTTGTGGGCGAAGATGTCTGCGAAGAACGGTTTGCCACGATGCCAGGGCGTTTGCAGCACCGTAAAGATCTGGATCAGCTGCTCTCAAAGTGGTTGGCCTGTTGCGATGCCGATGCCACGGCGGAACTCCTGCAACAGGCGGGCATCTGCGCACATGTGTCCTGGACTATGCAGGATATCGCTGACGATGCCCACCTGCGTGCCCGCCGGGCACTCGTTGAAGTAAGCGCACCGGACATTCCCCCAAGGCTAGCCGTTGGCGCACCCGCAAGGTTTAGTCGTACCGACGATGTCGGCATACGAAGATTGACACCCGCACTGGGCCAGGACGAAGACTACGTTTTTGGCGAACTGCTGGGCCTGAGTGCTGCGCAACGCGCTGACCTCGAAGTACGCGAAGTAATACTTTAAGTGAACTGCGGCACATGCCTTTGAAATGAACGAGAGGAAGACGCTGTGAAAGACTCCATCTACTTGGTGCTGGACATGATGAACGATCTGGTTCATGCGGATGGCCCCAATGGCAAAGCGCCTTACGGTGAACAGGTGCGCTCCCGCCGCATTCTGGAAAACACTCGTCAAGCGCTGAATAAAGCACGCGCTGCCAACCTGCACATTGGGTTTGTCCGCGTCGGCTTTTCGCCGGATTATCGTGAGTGCCCGTCTAATTCACCGATCTTTTCGGGAGCCCGCAAGAACGGTATTTTTAAGCTCGGTGAGTGGGGCACGCAGGTGCATCCTGACCTTGGTCAACAGCCCGGTGACTTCGACATCGTCAAGCACAGAGTGAGTCCTTTTTACAGCACGACGCTTGAGGTCGTCCTGCGTGCCAACAGCATACGGAGAATCTATTGCTCCGGCATCTCTACCAACGCCGTGGTTCAGGCTATCGTGCGTGAAGGTCACGATCGCGACTACGAGATGGTGGTGCTCGATGACTGCTGCTGTGGGTTATCAATCGAAGAGCACGACAACGCGATCAAGAGCTTGCAGCGCTTTTGCCGTGTCACTACGTCGCAAGACGTGAGCTTTGACTGACGCGGACGTGAGCCCGATCACACGCAGCCTGATATTTTTGCCGGGGCACCGGCCGGATCGGTTCGACAAGGCAGCGGCCAGCGGCGCGCATGAGGTCATTTTCGATCTGGAAGATGCGGTTGCTCCTGCGGCCAAAGCGACGGCAAGAGATGCGGCCGCTGCGTTGCTGGCGACGGGTCGACCAGCATTGGTTCGCATCAACGCCATGGAAACAGAGTGGTTTGAGGACGATATTCGAATGCTTCTGTCGCGCCCCGGCGCAGGGGCGATGCTGCCCAAGGCCGATGCGCAATCGTTGGCGCACACAGCGCGTATGCTGCCAGGCCGCAGGCTCATCGCGCTAGTTGAAACGGTGCGCGGCTACCTGGAGCTGCGCCAACTCGTCAACGTTAGCGGGGTCGAGCGCCTTGCGTTTGGTAGCGTAGATTTTTCCGCAGAAAGTGGGATCGAGGATGAAGGTAATGCCATGACCGCAGTGCGCACCCAAATCGTACTGGAGTCCTGCCACGCTGGGCTGCTCGCACCCGTAGACGGCGTGAGCGTGAACTTCAACGACGCGGTACAAATGCGCGCCGATGCCTTGCGCTCGCGCCAGCTCGGGTTTGGCGGCAAGCTGTGCATCCATCCGCATCAAGTTGCATCGGTTAACGCGGCGTTTCTGCCGACACCCGAGCAGGTGCAGTGGGCCATGCGCGTCATCGAAGCATTTGAAGGCTCTGACGGTGCGGCGACAGCGGTTGATGGAAAGATGATCGACAAGCCGGTCGTGGAAAAAGCACGGCGCATCGTTCGCGAATCCAGACCAACCGTTGCGGCTTAAAATCTTATGAATGGACTATCGTACTAAAGAGGAACAGGTCGCAGACTATTTGCGCGAGCGCATCATCTCGGGCATTTTTCCGCGTGGTTCACGACTGAAACAGGCAGAAATCGCGGAGCAGTTGCACCTGAGCATCACGCCAGTGCGTGAGGCCTTGAAGCTGCTGGAAGCAGAGGGCTACCTGAGTGGTGACTCTTACCGCGGCACGCGCGTTGTGCCATTCGATCCCTCGGCGTCTGGAGAGATATTGAGTCTGCGCTTGCTGCTTGAGGCGAAGCTCGTAGCAGGTGCGATGGAGAAGGTCACGTCCCAAGACATCACCGAGTTGCGAGCATTGGCAGACGAATTCGAAAAAGCGTTCGCATCGGGCGAACGAGCCACCGCGCGCGGCGTTAACTACCGTTTCCATCGGCGAATGTATGACATCGCCGCCATGCCGCAGACCTTGCATTTTGTGCAGATTCTCTGGGCACGTTACCCGTTTGACTTGATCAATGCTGTTGCGGGGCGCGGCGATGATGCCGTAGCAGAACATAACGAGATTCTGCGGGCACTCACCGCGGGAGATGCGTCAGCAGCGATATTTGCCATGCGCAAGCACATTGAGTCCGGTTGGGAAGCGTTAAAGTCGATTAATGTTTAGGCGCAACCCGCCTCTTGCTCTAATTCTGAATCGAAAGCGCACTGGTAATCCAACCCCATGCTGCAATACTTTTGACCGTTTCATGCGGTGTTTCGAGCGCTTTCAGTGAGTCGACTGTTGACACCAAACCAATATGTACCATTTGGGGCAAATTCTGATGCGCGACAACATCGCCACTGGCGCGCGATGCAATGACACTATTTTCATGCTGAAAGTGAAATTTGCGATGACTCTTCCCTACGGCGCGCATCCGGAGATGATGACTGATTCCGCATCTGACTAACCCGAAAAAGTCCGACCCACTTTGCATAAATTTCAATGCTATTTTTCATCCGTAAAATCAGTCGCTTACAGGCGGGTACTCCGACCCACTTTATTAATAACTACAGCTCCCTGGTTAAGCCGATTCCTGCACCGTCATTTCCACATGTAGCCCAGCCGCCGCCGCCATGTTGACCAGCGCATCCAGGCCGAACAAATTGATCTTGCCGCGCACCAGATCGGAGACGCGCGGCTGCGTTACGCCGAAAATTTTTGCGGCTTCCGATTGACTCAAACCGACGCGCTCCATGTGCGCCTTAAGCGCGACCATCAGACTGGAACGAAGCTTCATGTTTTCCGCTTCTTCTGGCGTGTCTTCGATTGCATCCCACACGCTTGAAAATTGCTTTTTGCTCATCAGGCTAGCTCCTTTAGCAGGTCACGGTATCGGCTCTCGGCCAAGTCCAGATCGGGTTTTCCGGTGCGTTGTGTTTTCTTCTGAAAACAATGCAGCACATAAATCGCATCAGCGAACTTTGCAACGTACACAACGCGAAACGCACCAGCCGCGTCGCGGATGCGAATCTCCTGAACGCCTTGCCCGATGGTAGGCATCGGCTTCCAGTCTTCCGGCATCTCGCCGCGTTGCACGAGGTCAATTTGAAATCCGGCCTCGCGCCGTGCCGAGAGCGGAAAACTACGCAAATCATCGAGCGCAGTGCCCCGAAATTCAACTGGTTTGGTATCAATCACTGCCGCGATTATACAAAATATTGTATTGACGCGAAAGGCAATCAAATCTGGAGGAAAACGGAAAGCGCTAAGGGTCGAATTTTTGTCGCCCTCCCAATGTCAGCCAACAATTTCTTGCGGTGCCGCCCAGCGCCGCCGCTTGCTCACTGCCACGCCCGCCGAGCAAACGCAGCACCACCACCGCAACGTTCCTCCAGAAAATCGGCAAATCAACTGGCAAATTTAATCCGCTTTAAGCCATATTAAATTCCACAAATAGCCACATATTCCATATAAAATCAATGAATAGTGCAAAAACGCCACGAGAAATAAAACCGGCAACTTAACCGGCAATTAATCCAGTAAAATTGCCATGAAAAGCACCTCGGTCGCGCAATACACCCAGACGCATCAGTTCGAGCCGCTGCTGCCGCAGACTGGGCTGGACGCCCTGCGCGAGCGCTCCCGTGCGGTCATGGAGCAATCGCTGCGGCTCTCGGGTGCCGTGCACCCCGACACCATCGCCAGCCTGCGCGAGCTGGTGCGGGAGATGAACTCCTACTACTCCAACCGCATCGAGGGTCAGAGCACACATCCACACAACATCGGCCGCGCCCTGCGGCGCGACTTCTCCGACAAACCCGATGTCGCGCGTCTGCAGCGCGTCGCGCTCGCCCACATTGAAGCCGAGCGCGCGCTGGAATCCGCCGTTGAGGGCGGTGCCATCGCCCTCTCCAGCGCCTTCATCCAGCAGGCGCATCGCGAGATCTACAGCCGGCTGGATGAATCAGACCGCCTCACAACCGAAGGCGAAATCATCCAGCCCGGTCAGTGGCGCACACGACAGGTGGCCGTCGGTCGTCACGAGCCGCCTCCGCCCGACGCGCTGCCGACATTCCTTGCGCGCTTCGATCAGGTCTATGCCCGCCCGCATTTGTTCGAAGACCAGCTCATCGTCGCGGCCGCCGCCCACCAGCGAATGGCGTGGATTCACCCCTTCATCGACGGCAACGGCCGCGCCTGCCGCCTGCAGACGCACTGCGCCCTCTGGCCACTGAGTGGCGGCCTGTGGTCGGTCAGCCGCGGTCTCGCCCGCCGTCGCGACGAATACTACGAACGCCTCGACGCCGCCGACGCGCCACGCCAAGGCGACCTCGACGGGCGCGGCAACCTGAGCGAAAAGGAGCTGCGACGCTGGTGCGAGTGGTTTGTCGGTATTTGCGAAGACCAGGTCAGCTTCATGACCCGCATGTTCCATCTCGACGGCATGAAGACCCGCATCCAGGCGCTCATCAGCTTCCGCGCCGCGCACGACAAACGCATCCGCCCCGAGGCGGCGCTGCCGCTCTATCACCTGTTTCTTGCTGGCCCCACCACGCGCGGCGAGTTCCAGCAGATGACCGGGCTCGGCGAGCGCACCGCCCGCACGCTGCTATCCAACCTCATCGAAACCGGCCTCGTCACCAGCACCGGCCACGTCGCCCCGGTGCGCTTCGCGTTCCCGCTTGATGCGTTGCAGCTCTTGTTGCCTGAGCTTTACCCGGAAGCGGCTATTCGCGAAGATTGAACACGCTAGCGATAGTGATTGAGCCGAGAGCGTGACGCCGCAGAGTGGGTTCGGAACGCAGCGACAACCCACCGCGTGCTCCACGAAACCACCTTACGCAGTATGGCCCTTCGCGCCGCGGCCCAGTTCAAAAATGCTGAACTGCAAGACCTGACCTTGCGGCTCCGAATGAACACGTAGCTCCTACCCGAACAGGTAGGACGCAAATGTCAAATCGGCGTCTAACGTTTACGCCCAAGATGCCACGCAATTTTATGTCTGCTTTGAAGCGAAAATTTCGTCCTGACTACTGGGAACAACTTCCACAGTAGTCCTGTATGTACAACTTGGAGATCGGAGACCGCTACAGCAGATTGTCCGACCCGAGCACTCGCGCGCACGCCTGTCTGTCAACGGCTGACACGCCGTTGACGGCTCGGCCGCCGTGCGCATATCCGATTAACACTGAAAAGGAGCTTCACCATGAAAATACTGCCCACCGGCCTTCACGGCGGCGACGCCAGCGGCCTCGAATCTGCATCCCCAGGACGACTACTTCCTCCTTCGCACACCAGCTACGATGATGCGACGCTCAAAGCATTGGCACAAATCATGGAAGCCGCCAAAGAGCCAGAGCCCCCTAACGACGAACCCGACACTGAAGAAAACCCCTTCATGCCCGCCGGTTTTACTTACTTGAGTCAACTCGTTGACCACGACCTGACCTTTGACACGCAGTCCTCGCTTGCTGCCGGTGGCGACTCGCGCCCGTCGAACGAGCGCTCGCCACGGCTTGACCTCGATTGCCTGTACGGCAGCGGCCCCTCGGACCGACCTTATATGTACGCCGCCGACGGCGCGTCACTCATCGATGTTGGTCGGGACCTGCCGCGAGCGAGCAACGGTCGTGCCATTATTGGCGACCCACGCAACGATGAAAATTCAATCGTCTGCCAACTGCAACTCGCCCTCATCAAGTTTCACAACGCCGTGGTGGTGCAGCTTAAAACCACCGGCCTTAAAGGCGACGCGCTGTTCGCTGCGGCTCGCCGCGAAGTACGCTGGACGTATCAACGTGTGCTCACTGACGACTTTTTGCCACGTTTGATTCATGGCGACGTGCTCGACAAATTTTTGGCTGATCGTAAGCTTCGCGGCAACTTGGGCTACAAGCTTTTTACCGAGAACAAACGCAGCACGATTCCACTGGAGTTTTCGGGTGCCGCCTACCGCATGGGGCACTCAATGGTGCGTGACGGTTATCGCTTAAATCCCGGCTTCAAAGCGCAGATTTTTGATGCGATCGGCACGGCGGCAAGTTTGGTAGGTTTCGGCCCGCTGCCGCTCGATCACGACATCAAATGGCGATCATTTTTCTACGATGCGGCGAACGAGGCGAGCGGCAGCGCCACACCTCCTCCGGGCGAGCTCGCCCGCAACACGACGGTGAGCGCAACACGGCTGCAATTTAGCTACAAACTCGACACCACGATCACCAATCCGCTGGCGCATTTGCCGCCGCAAATCGTGTCAAGTGGCGATCCGCACAAATCGCTAGGCGAGCGCAATTTGCTGCGCGGCAATCTGTTCCGCCTGGCTACCGGACAGGAGGTTGCCGCGGCCATCGGCGTAGCGCCACTCGCGGCACCGGAAATGACCACTCGACCCAGCGTCGATGGACAAACCGCACGCAATCGCATCGCCGACATTGACCCACGTCTGGCGACGCAAACCCCGCTGTGGTTCTACATTCTTTGCGAGGCGGAACAAGCAGTGCGCGACGCTGAAACCAACAACGGTGGTGGCCCGCTCAGCGACGCCGCAATGCAGGCGATCGGCACACAACTCGGGCCTGTAGGTGGCCGTATAAACGCCGAGCTCTTCTACGGACTACTCGACAGCGACCCTGACTCCGTGGTTCACGCACCAGCCTCGTGGGTGCCGATTATCAAAAAATTTCGCATGTCCGAACTACTCAAGATGGCAGGCGTCTTCGTGTGAAATTGGTGCCGCATCATCTGGCGATGCGCTGCAATTTTCGCTGCCTGAGCTTTACCCCGAAGCCGCAATCCGCGAAGATTGAACACGCAGGCAATGATGATTGAGCCAAAAGCGTGATGCCATAGAGAGGGTTTGCAGCGCAGCCACATCCTAACGCCCAAGGTGTCACGCTGATAGTGAGTTGCTTCGCGACCGCACCCTACACACTGCCGCCCACCGCTTGAACATCAAATGTGGTGACGCAATGCCTGACCCTGGATCCTTGCGTGGATCCTTGCGGCAAGGTTTGCCGATCACAGGATCAGTCATCATTCGATTCTTCCGGGGTAACCTGAGCTGGCGGCAGTGCGGCCGACGCGGGGGCGTTTGCCGAAATCAAACGATGAAGTTCCTTAAGCTTCTCCAGCAGCTCGTCGAACGTGATCACCGCAACGTCCTTCGACGAATGGCGGAAAAGGTCCAGCGAGCGACGTTGCGCGGCGTCTGTCGGCAAAGTTCCGGCTACCACGATGCAGTTGACCGAGGAAACGTGGGCATCGGCCAGCGCGGCATCCTGGGATTTCTTGGTCGCGAAGTGGTGCAGCAACTGTGCCCGTTGATCCAGTGCCTGCGCCATTGAGGCGGTCAGTTCCTGGAGGGGCGCGCAGGTCGCCACGGTAGGCCTTACGCTCCACCAGTGTCGTGGCGGGGCGCTTAATTTCGATAATGACAAGGTTGCCTGTGAACCGCTGCGCCATCAGGAAGTCGACGATGCTCTCACCGTTGCCGCGGATCGTTGTCCCCCCGACGCTGGCTTGGTCTTGGAGGAGGATGACCGGGTTAGGGAAAGCCAGACCGAGGATGAACGGGTTAGCCTTAAAGAAGGTCTGCCACTTCGGTTCCAGCAAATTTTTCTGCAACATGGCATCGAACTCACCGATGAGGTGGGCCAAGGTGACTTGCTCAATTACGGTTTTGAGCTCGAACAGCTTGGACGGCTCTTCGCTTGCAATCTTCTGGGCGTCTTCCCGTACCACTTGGGCTGCGGCGATTCCATCCTTCGCGCTGCGCCTCGACGCTCGGCCATGCAGCTGAACGAGCTCATAGATTTCGCCGGGCTTCAGCACTGGAAAGCGCTGTTCAAATTGGCTTGGCAGCGCAACATGCAATGTCTCGTTGTAGGCAGCAATCTTGCGCGCCTTCAAAGAACGGGATGAGGCTCTGTTAGTGATGCTGTCGATGGCCTTGCGGATTCTCGTGAAGCGATCCACACCTAACCTAAAAACGGGCAGGCTCGAGCTGGCACCGTCGCCCGGCTCAATCACGAGTTGCGTAACGCCATCCAGCTCAAGGATTGCTTCCGGAATGAGTCGATATTCCCATCGGAGACCAAGTCCGAAGATGGCGCGCCTCGCGAATCCTGTAGGCAATTTATCGAGCATGACTTCCAGATCGCTAAGCGAATTTGGCAACCGCCAGGACTTGCCTTCCTCTGGCAAGATAGTGATGGACGTCAGCTCGTCATATTTCGGCTGCAAGAAGTTGTCCCGAGCCGAGTTTGCATCCAGCGGAAACATCGTCAGCTCCCGCTCAGACACGCGAGCGAGCAACACGGCACTCGCAGCCATGTCTTCGTTCTCGTAAGACTGCGTGTGGCGGTGCGCGTAGAACTTCACGCATTTCGCGCCGTTGAAGATGGCGGTCTTTACATCCACCGCAAACGCGTTGGAATCGCGATCCTCGTCACGCTCACTCTCCTGATACGCACTTTCATCGAGCTGCTTCGAGGCCGAAGGGTCGGGGTCGTCGTACACGTCCAAATCAAAGTCAGAGGTATCGTTTGTTTTCTTAGTCATAGAGCTAAATCCATCCAAAGAGACAGATACTAAAGAGGGGCATGCCCGACTTTCGAGCGGTGCGACTGACTACTTGCGCCGCTGTCAGCGTCTATTTTCCACGCACAAACTATCGTTGCAGCGCCGCCCAAGCCGCCCCCGACCGCCGCATCAAGCTAGGATGCAGCACCCCCAGCTTCGGTCTCTGCCCGTGCGGTGCCGCTGGCGGCACCTTGAACCATTCTTCGTTGTACGGTAGCTCCACAGTTTGCTTGAAGCTGAACTTGGTGGGGTAGCTGAGTCCGGCGAGTTCATAGGCAGCTCGATCGACTGGGGCAATGAGAAATTCGCCTGCGAGTAAACGATCTGTTTTTTGACTAGTTCCGTAGGCGATCAAGACGGCGTAACGCGGCGCGTCATCGTCGAAGACCTTGACGACGAGTGCGGGTCGCGGCTTTGGGCCGGGTTCAATACCGCGATCCTCCGGAAAGTGGCACCAGACGATGTCGCCCGCCTCGGGTGCAGGCCACCAGCGTGCGTTCACGGGCTGGCGGCTAAAACAAACTGGATTTGACGGCTTTGTTGCGCCCCTGCGGCGCTGCCTTGCGAATGGCGCGCAACTGCGGCGCACTCAACGGCCCATCATCTGCCTCGTATGCGGGCAGCACGTCACGTGCGAGCTGGCGCACCGCGTAGTGCAGCACCTGCGTCTCTTTGATACCCAACGTTGTCGCGAGCCGCGAGAGCGTGTCGCGACTAACGCCAGCGTCTGAGTCGGTTGGACGAAGGCGAAACAACAATTGATCTGGGCGCGTTGCCGTTGTCATGACGATGCTTCGATGGTTGCGGATGACGAGAGAAAATTATATATCCAATAGATATCTACCTGCTAACGCTACAGACCTTAGACGCGCTCATACTTGATAACAATCAAGGGTTTCAGGTTCGCATTTCGCGCATCATGTGGGACGAAGTCTTGCGATCCAGCATCTTTTCTTCACACCCCCTCCCCCTTCTTCACTTCCGCAAACTTCCCTGCCATCGTCGGATTCCCGCGCGTTAGTCGCTTGATCGTCACGTCCTGTGCCTGCCGCCTGCCGACCCACTGCGCCCTGTGGCCACTGAGCAGCAGCCTGTGGTCGGTCAGCCGCGGCCTCGCCCGCCGTCGCGACGAATACTACGAACGCCTTGATGCCGCGGATGCGCCACGCCAGGGCGACCTCGACGGACGCGGCAACCTCGGCGAAAAAGAGCTGCGCCGCTGGTGCGAATGGTTTGTCGGCATCTGCGAAGACCAGGTCAACTTCATAACCCGCATGTTCCATCTCGACGGCATGAAAACGCGCATACAAGCCCTCATCAGTTTCCGCGCTGCGCACGACAAACGCATCCGCCCTGAAGCATCGCTGCCGCTCTACCACCTCTTCCTAGCCGGCCCCACCGCGCGCGGCGAGTTCCAGCAGATGACCGGGCTCGGCGAACGCACCGCCCGCACGCTGCTGTCCAACCTCATCGAAACCGGCCTAGTCACCAGCACTGGCCACGTCGCCCCGGTGCGCTTCGCCTTCCCGCTTGATGCGCCGCAGTTTGTGTTGCCGGAGCTTTATCCGGAGGCGGCCAGCCTGGAAGATTGAGTGCGTACGCCTAGGAAATCAAGGCACACGCCGAAGGGCTGTATGTCACGCGGTGTTGCGTCCTACGGCACAACAGCAGCTCTAAGCGCACCAAGGTGAAGAGGGTCGGACGCTTGAAGATGCTCCATAAGATCTCCGACGGCCGCCTCAATGTCGCACATCAAGTCGTTGTTCTCAGACATGCGCTCGATGTTGTTGGCGTGGCTGAAATAATGCAGCGTTTTTAATATCCGCTTTGCCTTTTCGCTGCCGAACACGCGCTCGGCACGAGAGTCCACCGAGGCCATACGATGGTCGGGATACTTCGAGTACGTGTAGAGTTCGACGAATCTGCGCACAGCGTTCGGCAACAACATGAGTACTTTGAAGTCGGTTTTGTTGGCAGCAGTGTGGAACTCGTCAAGCACGTGAAATAGGAAGTGATACTCCGAGTTGTATCGATGCATTGACTCCGGCATGTTCGACAACGAAGAAGTCTTTGGCCCAATTCGCTTGATCAAATAGAGAGCCGCTGCGTTATTTTTACCGTCCGGCTTGAGCTCGCGCAGGAGTGAGAAAAACTCGAAATTGTGGGTCGAAAAGAAAACCTGCTTGCAGCGCGTCGTCCACGGACCATCGGCGACAGGCTGGTAAAAGAAGGTCTCTTTTATGATCGCGGCGACTTGGAAGATGTGGTTGCTGTCGAGACTAGAAATCGGATCGTCGATGTAGACAATGGCTTTTTCGAACTCCTTGATCTCCCGCAACTTGGTCAGGAAGAACGAGAAAGCGATAGCTGTCTTCTCGCCCTCGCTCAGATGCCGCGCCGGCTTTGCGTCGCGCCGAACGAGCTGGAACCTCTCGCCTTCAGCAGTGGCAACCACTGCGATCTGGACGCTCTCGCTTCCGAGCAGGTTTTCGATGCGCTTATTGATTTCCTCGCGACCGAGCTGAGCTTGACTGATGATGGCTTTCAGCCGATCAATCTCGACCCTAAGCTTGGTCGCACAGCTGTAATAGCGCTGACGGTGGCGCTCGCGTCGAGCTTGATCGATCTCGAATTTTTCCAGGTCCTGCGCAGCCTTGAACTCCTGCGCGAAGTGCAGTTTCAATCGCCCAATGGCGGCTTCCTTCTCGGAGGGAAAGTTGTCCTTGACCTCGTTATGCCCCTTGAAGACCGCATTCAGTGCGTCAAGCATAGTCCCGACAGTCTCCGCGACCTTCCCGTCGGATGGTTTGCGCTCGATGGCCACGAATGGCGCAGCCAACTTCGCGCTCAAATCGGCGTGGAGTCCAGCAAGTTCCGTGTTGTACGCTTCGATTGCGTTTTGAGAATCCGCGTTGGCTTTTGAGTAAAGCTCCCTGAACGGCATGTTGAGCTCAATTTCCTTAAGCTCGGTAACAGTCAATTTCGCCGAATCCACCCGCTTAGCAAGTTGCTCCACAGCTCGCTTATGGTCGTCGAGGTCCTTGGAGAAATGATCGTTGATGGCCTTGAGTCGCTCGGCGTGCAAATCACTTCCGCAAAATTCGCAAGATTTTTTACTTTGATGTAGGTGAAGGCCTGTCTGCACCCAAGTCTCGATGGAGGGATTGTCAACGAGATGAGCGATGGTATTCGCTAGATCTGGTTTCTTGGCGAGCAGTGTCGAAGCCTCAGCCGCGAGATCCGTCAGGGATAACTGTAACGTCACAGTCGCGATGGCAGGAAGACTTTCCTTGGCAGACGAATGTGCCAGTTTGATGTCGGCTTCTAGGGCCTCGGGCGTCAAGGCGTAGTCTTCCAAACCGAGGGCGACCGTCCGTAGTTCGGCGTCCAGTTGAGTCGAACCAAACGCTGCCACCAGACCAATCGTCTTCTTTATCGTTGCTGATGTAGTTGTCTTGGCTGAATTCAGCGCCTTGATCGCCACCGCAGACTCATTGGATTTCTTGGTAGCTCCGTCGACGGCACGCTTGTACATTGCATCGCACCGCTCGATTTCCTTCTGTGCAGCCTCCGATTCTGAACCGAGAAGTAGGATCGGCTTAAAGTGGCTACCTGCAAAGTTCAGATTGTCGGCCACGAAATCCGAGTTAAAGACACGAACGATTTGAGATGTTGATTGGAAGTTCGCTTCAGTAATGTTTCCAGCGTCGGTCGTGATCGTGAATGAACACGTCGGGAGCTCGGGATTTAACGTCTTCGACTCAAGCATCGCGACGAGTCGCGACAGCGTTGTCTTACCTGAGTAGTTCCATCCGTAGATGAGATTCTTGACACCGAATTCGACTGTTCCCGCAGGTGGCGCGTAGTCGGCTAACACTCCAAGCCCCTTGATCCGCTGGAAGCTTTTCAACATAGCAACTCCTTTTGAAGTTTCAATTCGTGAATCGGAGCAAGTAACCTAAATCGGGTGAGGCTCATCGGGCTAGTCTTGCGGCCCAACATCCCGGCCGCACTCCCCATCCCCCTTCTTCACCTCCGCAAACTTCCCCGCAATATTCGGATTCCCGCGCGTCAATCGCTTGATCTTCACGTCCTGCGCCTGCCGCCTGCAGACGCACTGCGCCCTGTGGCCACTGAGCAGCGGCCTGTGGTCGGTCAGTCGCGGCCTCGCCCGCCGTCGCGACGAATACTACGAACGCCTCGATGCCGCCGACGCGCCACGTCAGGGCGACCTTGACGGGCGCGGCAACCTCAGCGAAAAAGAGCTGCGCCGCTGGTGCGAATGGTTTGTCGGCATCTGCGAAGACCAGGTCAGCTTCATGACTCGCATGTTCAGGCTTAACGAGATGAAGACGCGCATCCAAGCGCTCATCAGCTTCCGCGCCGCGCACGACAAACGCATACGCCCCGAGGCCGCGCTGCCGCTCTACCACCTCTTTCTCGCCGGCCCCACCGCGCGCGGCGAGTTCCAGCAGATGACCGGGCTCGGCGAGCGCACTGCCCGCACGCTGCTATCAAACCTGATCGAAACCGGCCTAGTCACCAGCACCGGCCACGTCGCCCCGGTGCGCTTCGCGTTCCCGCTCGATGCCCTCCAGTTCTTGTTGCCTGAGCTTTATCCGGAGGCGGCTAGTCGCGAAGACTGAACACGCTGGCGATAGTGATTGAGCCGAGAGCGTGACGCCGCAGAGTGGGTTCGGAACGCAGCGACAACCCACCGCGTGCTCCACGAAACCACCTTAAGCAGTATGGCCCTTCGCGCTGCGGCCCAGTTCAAAAATGCTGAACTGCAAGACCTAACCCCGCAGCTCCGAATGAACACGTAGCTCCTACCCGAACAGGTAGGACGCAAATGTCAAATCGGCGTCTAACGTTCACACCTAAGATACCGACCAATTTTGTGTCTGCTTTGCACCGAAAATTTCGTCTTTACTACTGCGAACAACTTCCACAGCAGTCCTGTATCTACACCACGGAGATCGGAGACCGCTGACGCAAACTGTCTGATCCGAGCACACGCGCGCACGCGTGTGTGCCAACGGCTAACACGCCGTTGATGCCTCGGTCGCCGTGCGCATATCCAATCAACACTGAAACGGAGCCTCACCATGAAACTACTGCCCACCGGCCTTCACGGCGGCGACGCCAGCGGCCTCGAATCTGCATCCCCAGGACGACTACTTCCTCCTTCGCACACCAGCTACGATGATGCGACGCTCAAAGC
>JANXUB010000225.1 GCA_025352105.1 Burkholderiales bacterium
ATTGCAACGCGGCACCGCAACCGGTAATGGCATCGTGCTCTCGCTCGCCACCCTCTTCCCCGACGACGGCATCGACATCGGGCAGATGACCTGGGGCAAACCACAAACCAAAGCAAAGTCATTGGACGACGCGGCAAAAGAGAAAAAGGACGTCGCCCCGGTTGCGCCAGGCTCGTACACGTCAGCCGCGATCATCATGCTCACCGACGGGCAGCGTACCACCGGCGTCGACCCGATGGAAGCAGCAAAGATGGCGGCTGATCGCGGCGTGCGTGTTTACACGGTGGGCGTGGGCACAACGTCGGGGGAGACCATTGGTTTTGAAGGCTGGTCGATGCGGGTGCGGCTCGACGAGGACACGCTAAAGCAGATCGCCAATCGCACCGCTGCGGAATATTTTTACGCGGGTACGGCGACTGATCTCAAGAAGGTTTACAACACGCTCAGCACTCGCCTTGCGCTGGAGAAAAAGGAAACTGAAATTTCGGGCATCTTCGCGCTCGTCGCTGCCGCGTTTGCGATGGTGGCAGCAGGCTTGTCGCTCGCATGGTTTGGTCGCGTGATGTAGCCCGGTTCAGATTTTTCCGGCTATCATCCAAAGCTAACAATTACAACTTACGGGAAGGCGTCGAGTCGATCCGTAGGGCTGTCCGGGGGGCGGCTTCTCATGTCTTTGCGACTGAAATTCAATCTGATCCTGATCGTCATTTTTCTGCTGAGCCTTGCCGGTGCGGCGTTTTATTACAACGGCTATCTTGAGAAAAACGCCATCAACGATGTGCGCAGCAACTCAACAGTGCTGATGGAAACCGCGCTCGCGATCCGCAGCTACACCACCGATGAGATTCAGCCGCACTTAAGCCCCATGAACGAAAAGCGGTTCTACCCGCAAACGGTTCCGGCCTTTGCTGCCACCGAAACGCTGCGCCGCCTGCGCGACAAGTTTCCAGCGTATGAGTACAAAGAAGCGATGTTGAATCCGACCAATCCGCGTGATCGCGCGACGGATTGGGAAAAAGTGCTGATCGAGAAATTTCGCGCTGATCCAACACAAACGGAGCTCACTGGCATCCAGGGCGAAGGCGTCCAGCGCGCAATGTACGTCGCGCGGCCCATCATCATCAAACAGGCCCAATGCCTCGTCTGCCACAGCGTGCCCGCAGCGGCCCCGGCGACCATGATCAGCGTCTACGGCGATAAGAACGGCTTTGACTGGAAAATGAACGAGCCGCTCGGAATGCAGATCGTGAAGCTGCCGATGCTTTATCCGCTGGAGAAAGCGCGCGAAACGTTCAACAGTTTTTTGATCTCGCTCCTTGTTACGTTCGCATTGATGTTCATCGCGTTGAACGTTGTTCTTTCAGGCCTCGTGATCGAACCGATGGCGCGCATGAACAAAAAGCTCGAAGAGCTGGCAACCAAAGATTTCCTCACTGATCTCGTTAATCGTCGCCGCTTTTTTGAACAGCTTGAATCTGCGATGGCCGAGGCGAGAGTCAAGAAAACCGGGCTGTCCATCGTGATGCTGGACATCGATTTTTTCAAGCGCATCAACGATACGTTTGGCCATGACAGTGGCGACGTGGTGCTTAAAAATACGGCGCTACGGGTGCGGGAGCTTCTGCGCGGCTCGGACTGCGCCGCGCGCTTCGGCGGCGAGGAGTTTGTGCTGATGCTGCGCGAAACGCGGATTGACGCAGCGTTGGCAATTGCCGAGGCGGTTCGCGGAAAAATTTCCAACGTGCCGTTTGATCTGGTTGGCACCGTCAGCGCAAGTTTCGGTGTGGCCGAATGGAATCTGCATGAAGACGGTCGCGCCTTGATCAATCGCGCTGACAAAGCGCTCTATGTGGCGAAGCAAAGCGGGCGTAATCGCGTGATTCGGGCTGAAGACGAAGTGCTCTAGCGATTCAAGCCCCCAGTCCATCGCGGCGCGAACAGCTTTTTCCTGAAGCTACCGTTGAACGTGGGCTAAAGAGCAGAAAACCTGTTTATCAACTTATGCAGTTTTGCGGTGCTAGCCCCATGAAGGCGGGGCTTTCACGACAAAGCTGATGGCGAGCTTCGACTAAACAACGTTCACAATAATCGTCTCTACGCCCGCCGCGCTGGCGACCAGCACGTCGCCCTTCACCACCGCTGCGACGCCTTCAGGCGTGCCGGTCATGATCAAGTCGCCAGGTTGCAATTCCCACGCGACCGAGAGGTGCTCAATGATCTCGTTGACGCTCCAGATCAGCTTGTCCATGTCGCTCGACTGCGTCGTTTTTCCATTGACTGTGAGGCTGATCGTACCGCTCTTGATTTCGCCGGTTTGCGCGATGGCCGTGACCGGCCCGATGGGTGCGGACTGATCCACGGCTTTACCAATTTCCCAAGGGCGACCGGTTTTTTTCGATTCGCCCTGCAAATCGCGACGCGTCATGTCGAGGCCAATCGCGTAGCCAAAAATATGCTTTGCCGCATCGGAAGCGGCGATATTTTTGCCACCGATACCGATAGCAACCACCAGTTCCACTTCGTGATGAAAATCTTTGGTGAGGCTTGGGTAAGCAATGTCCACGCTTGCGCCCTTGGCGCAGGCAACGACCGCGTCCGACGGCTTCAGGAAGAAAAACGGCGCGTCACGTCCGGTGAAGCCCATTTCCTTTGCATGCTCCACGTAGTTGCGCCCCACACAATACACACGTCGAACCGGAAAGCGTTGATCCGACCCAGTGATAGGTAGCGAGGTCAGGGGAGCGGGGGCAATGGCGTAGGTCATGGTCGCTTTGTCGAGAGTGGAGTCGTTCACGATTATCGCTCGCTACGTTCGCGGCGGGTGTATTGCCCCAATTTGCGTCACGCACCAAACAATTGCGTGCGATCTTTTTTTGTGCGTTTACGAATAATTTAGGGCGCAAACGACGTGCTCGCCCTGTTTTGCGGCAACGAAATGGCATCGTGCGGATGAGATCAGACAACTACGAGGGTGGCACGGCAATTGCGAAAGACAGCTCAACCCACCCCTACCGTTACGGACGTTACCGGCGTTGTGGGCGGTGCTTGAGACCACGCTACGCAGTTACGCACAAAGACCCAATCATTAATTCAAACTGACCTTTCGGGAGAACATCATATGCCACAAATTACCCGCCGCGGCGCGCTTAAGACGCTGACCGTCGCGCTTGTATCAGCCAGCCTGTCAAGCCTTGTCGCCGCACAATCAAAAGACCCGATCAAGGTCGGCGTTCTGCATTCGTTATCGGGCACGATGGCGATCTCGGAAACCGTACTGAAAGACGTGGCCCTGATGGCCATCGATGAGATCAACGCCAAAGGCGGCGTCATGGGCCGCAAGCTGGAGCCCGTCGTCGTTGACCCCGCTTCCAACTGGCCTTTGTTCGCAGAAAAAGCTCGCCAGCTGATCAGCAATGACAAAGTCGCGGTGACCTTCGGCTGCTGGACTTCGGTGTCGCGCAAGTCGGTGCTGCCGGTGTTTGAAGAGTTGAACAGCCTCCTCTTCTACCCTGTGCAGTACGAAGGCGAGGAGCTCTCCAAAAACGTTTTCTACACGGGCGCTGCGCCTAACCAGCAGGCCATTCCTGCTGTCGAATACCTCATGAGCAAAGACGGCGGCTCGGCCAAGCGCTGGGTGCTGCTCGGCACGGACTACGTGTATCCACGCACGACCAACAAGATTCTGCGTTCGTTCCTGAAATCCAAAGGTGTGGCAGAGGCCGACATCATGGAGGAATACACGCCCTTCGGTCATAGCGACTATCAAACCATCATCGCCAACATCAAGAAGTTCTCTTCCGAAGGCAAGAAGACGGCTGTGATCTCGACGATCAATGGTGACTCCAACGTGCCGTTCTACAAAGAACTCGGCAATCAGGGCTTGAAAGCTACAGACGTTCCAGTCGTTGCCTTCTCGGTCGGTGAAGAAGAGCTGCGTGGTGTTGACACCAAGCCGCTCGTCGGCCACCTCGCTGCATGGAACTACTTCATGAGCCTCAAGAACCCGGCAAACACCGAGTTCACCAAAAAGTGGGCTGACTACGCCAAGAAAAAGGGCATCGCTGGACACAAGGACAAGCCTTTGACCAACGATCCAATGGAAGCCACCTACATCGGCATCTACATGTGGAAACAGGCTGTTGAAAAAGCCAAGTCCACCGATACCGATAAAGTAATCGCCGCGATGGCCGGTCAAACGTTCAAAGCTCCGGGTGGTTTCACCTCGACGATGGACACCAAAAACCATCACCTCCATAAGCCGGTCTTCATCGGCGAAATCAAGGCTGACGGCCAGTTCAACGTCGTCTGGAAAACACCCGGCCCGGTTCGCGCCAATCCGTGGAGTCCGTTCATCCCCGGCAATGACGTGAAAAAAGACGTGCCGGACGGCAAGACGAAGATTTAGTAACAGTGTCTCTGGACTGATTTAGCGATTAAGTCCATCCTCCGTGAGCCGGGCGCACGCTGCACTTACCATTGCAGGGGCCCGGCATTTTTTTGCTGGCGACGATTACAGACGCCACACCTGCGGCTAGCACCGCACCGTTGTCGGGAGACTCATTTGTTACGCCGCATCACACTTTATGGTTTGCTGTTGTTTGCCTGGCTCTTCGCGGTCTCAACCGCGAGCGCACTGTCTCCTGAATCGGCCAAAGCCATCGCAGTCGGCGACAACGACGACCGCATCAAGGCGCTCTCCGCCGCGCTGGTAACGCCCGACGACAACCTTTCCAATTTGGTAGAGGCGCTGCTCGCCGACACCGCAAAAGTAGCTGGCGATCAGGTGCTCATCGTCACCGACGGCAAGGCTGTAATTGCCGCGACCGGAGCTGAAGCACCGCTCCCAGCAGTCGTCGAAGACGTTGTGAACAACAACCGCATGCGTCAGGCGCTCGAGGGCGCGAAAGCTGCGTTTGGCCTGTTCTCCGACAGCGTTCGCGTGCGCAACAACGCGATTACCGAGCTCCGAGAATCGGCTGACGAGAGCAAACTGCCGCTCATTGATCGCGCACTAGCCAAGGAAACCGACGCATCGCTCAAAGCCAAACTCGAACAACTACGCGCTGCGATGCTCATTGCGTCCAGTGACAAGCAAAAGCGACTTGACGCAATTGTGGCGCTCACAGCGAGCGCGCAACCGAGTGTGAAATCGCTGCTTCAGGAGCGCATGAAAGCAGGCGTTGAAACCGATCCTGAAGTGCGTGCCGCGCTGACGACTGCCATCAAGACCGTTGAAGATCGTCTCGCTTGGGGCGAGCGTCTGGGCGTCGTTTTCACCGGGCTTAGCCTCGGTTCCATCCTGTTTCTGGTCGCACTGGGCCTTGCCATCACCTACGGCCTCATGGGCGTCATCAACATGGCACATGGCGAGCTCTTGATGATCGGGGCATACGCCACCTACCTCGTGCAAAACGTGTTCCGCAAGTTCATGCCCGGTGCATTCGATTACTACATCATCGCCGCGATTCCGCTGTCGTTTCTGGCTGCGGCGCTGGTCGGAGCGATTCTCGAGCGCACAGTCATCCGCTGGTTGTACGGTCGCCCGCTGGAAACCTTGCTCGCGACCTGGGGCATTTCGCTGATGCTGATTCAACTGGTTCGTACGTTTTTTGGCGCGCAAAACGTTCCTGTTGAAAATCCATCGTGGTTGTCGGGCGGCGTGCAGGTGTTGCCGAATTTGACCCTGCCGTTCAACCGCATCGCCATCATCTTTTTTGCATTCTTCGTGCTGGCTGGCGTATCGCTCTTGATCAGCAAAACACGCCTCGGCCTCTTCGTTCGTGGCGTCACGCAGAATCGCAGCATGGCCGCTTGCATGGGCGTGAATACGGCGAAGATTGATACCTACGCTTTCGCCTTGGGTGCTGGTATCGCGGGTCTCGCGGGCTGCGCGCTTTCGCAGGTCGGCAACGTCGGCCCCGATCTTGGTCAGGGCTATATCGTCGACTCATTTATGGTGGTCGTGCTGGGTGGCGTCGGGCAACTCGCAGGCACGGTGTACGCGGGCCTTGGGCTTGGTGTGTTGAACAAGTTCCTTGAAGGCTGGACTGGCGCGGTGCTCGCCAAGATCATCGTGCTCGTGTTCATCGTCGTCTTCATTCAACGTCGCCCGCAAGGCATTTTCGCCCTCAAGGGCCGCAGCGCGGAGGCTTGAGATGAACACGACTACGCTTCCCTCTTCACCCATAGCTTCAATCGCGCCACCGGTGCCGTCGCTACTCACCCTGCGCGGCAAGGTCGTCGTCGCCGCAGTGCTTGCGATTCTGGTCGTCATCATTCCGGTGTTAAACGTGATGGTGCCAGCCACCAGTGCGTTCCACATGTCCGACTACGCCGTCTCGCTGCTCGGCAAAATCATGTGCTACGCCATCTGCGCGCTGGCGATGGATTTGATCTGGGGCTACACCGGCATTCTGTCGCTCGGCCACGGTTTGTTCTTCGCGCTCGGCGGCTACGCGATGGGCATGTATCTCATGCGGCAGATTGGCCGCGACGGCGTGTATCACAGCGACCTGCCAGATTTCATGGTGTTTCTCGACTGGAAGACCGCGCCGTGGACCTGGGCGGGCAGCGAATCGTTCATTTTTCAAATGATTTTGGTCGTTGCCGTGCCCGGTTTGCTGGCGTTTATCTTCGGCTACTTTGCGTTCCGTTCACGCATCAAGGGCGTGTACTTTTCGATCATCACGCAAGCGCTGACGTTCGCCGCCATGCTCCTGTTCTTTCGCAATGAGACGGGCTTTGGTGGCAACAACGGCTTCACTGATTTCAAGCGAATCCTCGGCATCCCTACTGCAACATCGTCCATGCGCGTCACCTTATGTGTGCTGACGGGTCTCGTTTTGCTCGGCTTTTACCTCATGTCCAAAGCGATCATCGCGAGCAAGTATGGCCGTGTGTTGCAAGCCATCCGCGACGCTGAAGGACGCGTGCTTTTTACGGGCTACAACACCCTTTGGTACAAGCTCTCCATCTGGACGCTGTCCGCGATGATGTGCGGCGTGGCTGGCGCGCTCTATGTGCCACAAGTAGGCATCATCAACCCCGGTGAAATGAGTCCTGCGGCGAGCATCGAAATTGCGATCTGGACGGCAGTCGGTGGGCGCGCCACGCTCATCGGCCCGATCATCGGTGCGTTTTTCGTGACCGGTGCGAAGAGCTGGTTTACCGTCGCTTTCCCTGAATACTGGTTGTACTTTTTGGGCGCACTGTTCATTGCGGTGACGCTCTTTTTGCCACAAGGAATCGTCGGTCTTGTGCGCAAACTGGCAGCTAAAGGCGGTGTCAAATGACGCCCGATCTACTGGAGGAAGGTTCGAAACGGCGCGAAGCTTATCTCGCGAAACAGGCCGCGTCGCAAACCGCAGGAACGTCTGGCGGACAGTCAGCGAGTTACGGTCGCGTGGTGTCCGCCGCTGACGAAGTAGACGTCGTGCACGGCGGCATTCTGTACGTCGACGACATCACCGTTTCGTTCGATGGTTTCCGTGCGTTGAACAAATTGACGCTCAATATCGCAGTAGGAGAACTGCGCTGCATCATCGGTCCAAACGGCGCAGGCAAAACTACGATGATGGACGTCATCACGGGCAAAACCAAGCCTGACAGCGGTCGTGCATTCTTCGGCTCCAACATCGATTTGCTGCGCCTGCGTGAGAGCGAAATCGCCAGTCGTGGGGTAGGACGGAAATTTCAGAAACCCACCGTCTTCGAGCAATTGAGTGTCTTCGAAAACCTCGAACTCGCGCTCAAGATGGATAGGCGCGTTCGTGCTTCATTGATGCACAAACTCACGTCCGCTGACTTTGACCGCATTGCAGAAATGTTGAAGCTCATTCACTTGCGTGACAGTGGATCGCGCACCGCAGGCGATCTCTCGCACGGTCAGAAGCAGTGGCTGGAAATCGGAATGTTGCTCATGCAGGATCCGAAGCTTTTGTTGCTTGATGAGCCTGTCGCGGGCATGACCGACGAAGAGACTGAGCGCACGGCAGAACTCTTCCTGTCGCTTGAAGGTTCGCACTCACTGGTGGTCGTCGAACACGATATGAAGTTCATTGGGGAACTCGTCAATGGCGGTCAGCGCGAAAAGAAAAAAATTGTGACCGTTCTGCATGAAGGCAGCGTGCTCGCGGAAGGTGCGCTCGCTGATGTGCAGGCGAATGAGCGTGTTGTGGAGGTGTATCTTGGTCGATAGCTTACTCCCGCCTGTAGAAGCGGCTCCGCCGCGACCCAAGGTTGCGCCGGCAGAGGGTGGTCGCGGCAGAGCCGCTCCGACAAGGATTTCATCATGCTTGAACTAAAAGACGTTAACCAATACTACGGCGGCTCCCACATCCTGCGTAACGTGTCGCTCGACGCAAAAATCGGCGAGATCACGGTAGTGCTCGGACGCAACGGCGTGGGTAAAACGACGATGCTCAAAAGCATCATGGGTGTCGTTCCGATTAAAGCGGGCAGCATCACGCTCGACGGAAAAGCGATCCACAAGAACACGTCCTACGAACGTGTGCGTCAAGGCATCGGCTTCGTGCCGCAAGGTCGTGAGATATTTGGTCGCCTGACGGTCGAAGACAATCTGAAAATGGGGCTCGCCTACAAGTCAGCGAGCACGCAGATTCCTACTGAACTGTATGAACTCTTCCCGGTTCTCAAGCAAATGCTCAACCGTCGCGGCGGCGACTTGTCAGGCGGTCAGCAACAGCAGCTCGCCATTGCACGCGCGCTCGCCGCGAACCCGAAATTGCTGATTCTTGATGAACCTACCGAAGGCATTCAACCAAGCGTGATCAAGGACATCGGCCGCGTGCTGCGCCTGCTTGCAGATCGCAAGACCATGGCGATTTTGCTCGTGGAGCAGTATTACGATTTCGCCGCTGAGCTGGCAGATCAATACATCGTGATGGAGCGCGGTGAAGTGATCAAACGTGGACGAGGGGCCGACATGGAAGCCGATGGCGCGCGGCAATTAGTCTCGATTTAGCAAAAAATCAACCATCAAATCTCGCACGCGAGCGAACATATCAGCGCCTGTCATCGTGACGCATCCCTGCGCGCGAGCGGCTGCGATGAGCGGCGATACGGCAAGCGCTGTAATTACGCAGCCGACGAACATTACAGCGTTGAATGTCGTCACGTCGGCCGGGTACGGATCGCCGTCCTTCATGCCCATTGGCGTTGCATTGATTACGATGTCGTAACCAGTCGCATCGGTTGAACCATGCGTGACGGGCGCGGTCTTCAACCAGTTCAATCGATCTATTAATGTTGTGCGACGCAGCCTACTCGTGTCCGCAAGCGCCAGCGACGACACGCCTGCGAGCAACAACGCATGGGCGATTGCGGAGCATGCGCCACCTGCGCCAATGACGAGCGCACACTTGCCGCGCGGATCGCAGCCGTTGTCGCGCATCGCCTCGACAAATCCCAAGCCGTCAAACATGTCGCCGTGCCAGGAACCATCGGGATTGCGCCGCATGGTGTTGACGGCACGCAGGAAAGTAGCGCGCTCCGACGTGCTCGCGCACAGCCCAAACGCTGCAACTTTATGCGGCACCGTGACAATAATGCCGTCAACATTTTGCGCATGCGAAAGCCCGGCGTGCCAAGCATACAAATGTTCCGGCGCGACATGCGCAGGCACCACAATCGCGTTATGCCCGCGTTCGGCGAAAGCCTGTGTAACACCCGCAGGAGACTTGACCTGCGCGATAGGGTCGCCCACGATAAAGTGAACGCGGGTTGCGCCGTTGAGTTGTTCAAGCATGTTGCGGCGGCACTTCGAGAGCTAAAAACTGATTGCGATATTAGCGCCTTCGCTGGCTGGGGGGCTCAGATGTCGACGTCGTCGCCTGCTCTGGGTGCGATACCCGATTGCACTACCGACGGGATGAGCGCGGGGGAGCACAACTCAATGAACTTGTAGGCAAAGCCGCGCAGGTAGTGACCGCGCCGCACAGCAATTCGGGTGACGTTTTCGGGGAACAAATGGTCAGCAATCAGCAGGCGCAAATCTTTGTCTCGCGCCGGATTGAATGCGCCGGACGCAATGATTCCAACGCCAAGGTCTAACTCGATATAGGTCTTGATAACGTCCGCATCCAGAGCGGACATCACGATGTCTGCCTCCAGCCCAGCAGCCGAAAACGCCTGATCAATTCTTGCCCTACCGGTGAAACCTTCCTGGTAAGTGATGATGGGATATTCGGCGATGGCTTGCAGCGTGAGCGGTTGCACCTTTTCCAGCGGATGCCCGGCGGGTACGATCACCGCGTGATGCCATTTGTAGAACGAAAATGTGGCGAGTTCGTTGTGGCCTTCCAGCGCTTCAGTGGCGATGCCGATATCGGCTTTGCCAGCGAGCAGCAGTGCCAAAATTTCCGCTGGACTGCCTTGATGCAGCGCTAGATGCACTATCGGGAATGCTTTGCGGAATTCAGCCACCACACGCGGCAACGCGTATCGCGCCTGTGTGTGGGTTGTGGCAATCGTTAATTGGCCCTCGTCGCGCCCACTGTATTGCGCCGCGAGTTGCTTGATGTTCTTGGCATCAAGCAGCAGGCGTTCAACAATTTTGGCAAGCTCTTTTCCTGGATCGGTGAGTCCGAGTAAACGCTTGCCTTTGCGTACGAAAAGCTCAATGCCAAGTTCGTCCTCAAGATCTTTGATGTGCTTACTTACGCCGGATTGCGATGTGAAAAATGCGTTGCCGACCTCGGTCAGGTTGTAGTTCTGACGGACGGTTTCGCGGATGATGCGTAGTTGCTGGAAATTCATGAACGAACGGACGTGTTAAGCAGCTTTGGCGATATCAAAGGACCGCAATTTGGAAGGGATCAGATGCACAGGACGACCTTCGTTCAGATCGAGTGCCTCGAAGTCCTGACGCGTGAGTTCGACCTCAAAGTACTGCGGCGCTGCTGTTGCATCGGTCAGGTTTTGCGCCTGCAACTCCACACGCGCCGAAGTTCCGAATGCGTGAATTCGGCTCACGCGCGCCGCGACGCCACCCTTCGCTCGCGCCGAATTGAGATCGGTGATGATGGTCGTTTCGTGTGGACGTGAAAAACCGATGGCCGAATCGCTGCCAGCAACCGGGAAACGATTGGCAGCGCCGAGGAAGCTGTAC
>JANXUB010000010.1 GCA_025352105.1 Burkholderiales bacterium
GAATCCACCGTCGCCACCGTTCGCTTTGGTTGGGTCGGCATAGCCCCAGAACCAGCCGTCAAATGACGCGCTTTTTTGCTTGACCATCAGCGCCCAGCCGCTAACTTCACCGATCACGCCGCCGTTGTCCTTGTACATCTGCTTGATGATCACCGCGCCGTCGGGAATGGTGTTGGGTGGCTGTCCTGCCTTCAACCACGCATACACCGACGGTGCGTAGTAATTAAGCACATAGCCGTGCACCGATTTCGTCCCCGAGGGCAGCGGCCCGCTCATGCGGGGTGCTGCGTCGTGCGGCCACTTAAGCAGCTGCGGGCATCCCGCCCAGATGAAGTTCGCCACGCCCTGCATGTTGCTCGCTGAGAGTGGTGTCGAGCAGGCGACTGGAAGGGATGCCGTCGTGCTTGCGCTTGTCGTTTGCGCAGCGCACAGGTGAATGCCTAACGCCGTTGACGCCATAAGCGCAAGGCTTGTCGATGTAGTCAGATTGCGAAAAAAGCGCCTGATGCTGCGCCCAACAAAAAGGGGATTTGATACGTGTTTCACGCGGCACTCCTCGCGCCAATTCGATGGCGCAGAAAATAAATCGGTTAGTACAGCCGGGAATGGCAGGACACCCGCTGCCGCTTTTTATTTATGACAATGGCAAGTAAGTTTTTCTGCTTCAGTCACTGAAATGCGCTTGCGAACCGCCATAACTAAGCATAAGATGAATCTGATAGATTTTTGCAGCAATTTGCAAAAATTATGATGATTGCATCTGGTGTGTCGAGTCGAATGACTTAAGCAAGCACCAAAAAGAAGAGGGGATAGCATGAGTGCACGAGGTTTGACTGGCGATGTCAATGTCGCCGAGGCGGGCGATGCGCAACGCAAACGGATGTTCGCGGCGCACTGGGGACGCAAGTTGGCTCGTGTGGCTGCCATTGCCGTGGCGGCTGTGGCGGCGTCAATTTCGCTGGCAGCGACCACGACAATCAGCACCTTGATTGACACCGACAATAACGCGGCCACCGGTTGCTCGGTCAGTACCGTCAACGGCCCATTTGCGGGGGTTGATCGTGTGCTCAACACCATCGTCACCACGGATGCGGCGGGCTATCGCGTCACCCAGATTTCGTTGCAGAGTTGCGTCGGCGGTGCTCTCGGCCCTGCGACCATCATTGATGCTTCGTCAACGCCCATCGCTCGTGGCAACGGCACTAACGGTACGACCGCAGTAGAAACCTACGTGCCCAATGCATTCGTGCAGAGCAACGGTCAGAAGATGCGTATCGGTGTCACTACGCTTGGCGCCGATGGCGTGACGGGTAGTGGCGCGTTGACGCTTAATGGCACCGGCCCAATTCTGGTAGATGGCCCGCCCGTACTGGTCGTGCCGACGATGGCCAAACTATCGCTGGCATTGACGGCGTTGCTGCTCGCGATATCGGTCTGGTACGCACGTCGTCGCGGCTGGCATGGCCTGCAATTGGTGGTAGTCGCCGCGTTTGCAATATCGATGTCGAGTCAACTGATTGCCATTACGCTCGATGGTTTCATTGGCGACTGGAGCGACATTCCGCCTGCTGCCACGGGTGGCAGGGGCAATGCGCCCGCATGCACCGACATCGCCGCAGTGTTCAGCACCGTCGACAACGGCAAAGTTTACTTCCGTGTCGACTGCACACCCAATTCGCCGCCCGTTGCCAACGCGCAGAGCGTCACCGCTATCGTGGGTCAAACGCTGCCGATTACGCTAACAGGATCTGACTACGAAAATTCGCCGCTCACATTTTCCATCGTGACGCCGCCAACGCAGGGCGTGCTGGGTGGTAGCGGCGCAAATGTGACCTACACGCCGAACCCGGCAGCCACTACTTCGGACAGCTTTACGTTCAAAGTGAATGATGGTTCGGCTGACTCCGCGCCGGCAACCGTAACCATCGGTACCAATCGAGCTCCGGCCATTACGAGCGCGAACGGCGTCACATTCGTGCCCACTCAAGCCAATAGTTTCACCGTCGTTGCCAGTGGCCTACCAGTCCCGACGACTGCCGTCGGAACGTGTGCGCCCGCATTGCCGGCGACCATCACTTTCACAGCGAACGCGACCGGTGGCGGCGTTATCGCTGGCAGCCCAACGCCCGCACAGGCTGGGGTGTACGTCTGCCCCATCACATCGGTCAACGGCGTTTTGCCGAACGCCACCCAAAGTTTCACACTGACAATCGGTGGTGGCCCCGCGATCACAAGCCCCGCAACGCTTTCCGTGCCAGAACTGGCAGCGTTCACCCATAGCGTCACCACAGCATCAGTGCTACCGATTACAGCGATGGCGCTTACGACGGGCACGCTGCCGACAGGCGCAAACTTTGCCTATGCGGGTTCCCCGGCGGCCACTGCGACGATCAGCGGAACGCCCGCTGTTTGCATACGCGGCAGCTACCCTGTGGTGCTCTCTGCAACAAATTCTGTCGGTACCACGACACAAAACTTCAACCTCACCGTGCGTCCGGTCAATCAGGCACCCAGCTTCGTCAAGGGGGCCGACGTGACGGTGCTGGAAGACGCGGTCGCACAAACAGTTGCCGGGTGGGCCACCGCGCGCAACGCCGGTGCGCCATGTGAATCTGCGCAAACACTGAGTTTTGAGATCACCGGAAACACCAATGCCGCGCTATTTAGCGCTGCGCCTGCCGTGAATGGTGCTAACGGCGATCTCACGTTTACGCCTGCCGCAAATGCCAACGGCACTGCGACAATCACGCTGCGCATCAAAGACAACGGGGGTGTCCTCGACGGTGGCGTTGACGTAAGCGCAACGCAGAGCTTCGTCATCAATGTCACTGCGGTCAACGATGCGCCTAGTTTCACTAAAGGCGCTGATCAGACGGTGCTGCAAAACGCTCCCGCGCAGACGGTCACAAACTGGGCCGCTGCGATCAGCGCAGGCCCTGCGGACGAGGCAGCGCAGACGCTTACTTTCACCGTAACTAACAATAACAACGCTTTGTTTAGCGTGCAACCGGCGATTGCCCCGAACGGCACACTAACTTACACGCCCGCCGCCAACACAAACGGCATCGCGCTTGTCACCGTCATTCTCAAGGACAGCGGCGGTACGGCCAACGGTGGCGTCGACACCGCCGCAGCGCAGACTTTCAATATCGGTGTTACCGCCGTGAATTTGGTGCCAAGCTTCACCAAAGGGGCCGATGTCACAGTGCTTGAAGATGCTGCGGCGTACTCGGCCCCTTGGGCCACAGCGATTTCAGCGGGATCCCCCAGCGAGGCCGGGCAAATCCTCAACTTCATTGTGAACAACAGCAACGTTGGGCTGTTCAGCGTTCAGCCTGCGGTTTCTCCCGCCGGTGTGCTCAGCTTCACCGCTGCGCCGAACGCGAACGGAAGCGCGGTGGTCAGCGTCGCCCTTCACGACAACGGCGGCACGGCAAGCGGTGGCGTCGATACCAGCGCCGTACAAACCTTCAACATAAACGTGACCGCAGTCAACGACGCGCCAAGCTTCACCAAGGGCGCAAATATCACGGTGCTCGAGAGCAGCGGTGCGTTCGCTCAGGCGGTATGGGCGACTGCACTAAGCGCTGGGCCGCCTGACGAAAGCGGTCAGACCCTGAGCTTTGTGATTGCCAGCAACACCAACGCAGCGCTCTTTAGCGTACAGCCCGCTGTGAACGCGACAGGTGGTCTCAGCTTTACGCCCACACCCGGTCTCAGTGGTGTCGCAACGGTGGGTGTGCAGATCAAGGACAACGGCGGCACCGCAAACGGCGGCGTCGATACGAGTACGACACAAACTTTCACCATCACGGTGACTGCCATCAACCATGTGCCAAGCTTCACCAAAGGGGCTGATCAAACGGTGCTTGAGGACGTCGGCGCGAGAACGGTAGCAGGTTGGGCGACAGGCATTAGTGATGGTGACGGAAACACGCAAACGCTCACGTTTACGGTGACCAACAACACTAACCCGACGTTGTTCAGTGCGCAACCGACGGTGGCCGCGAACGGCACGCTGAGCTTCACTCCGGCGGCTAACGCCAACGGCACCGCGACCATTACCCTCAACCTCAAGGACAGCGGCGGCACCGCGAATGGCGGTGTTGACACCAGCGCTACTCAAAGCTTCGTCATCAACGTCACGGCCGTAAACGACGCGCCGAGCTTCACCAAAGGTGCCGATCAATCGGTTGCCGCGACGGTCGGTGCCGTTAACGTGCTCAACTGGGCCACAGCGATTAGCGCCGGCCCTCCGGACGAAGCGGGACAAACGCTTGCCTTCACGGTGACTAACACCAACAACGCACTGTTCTCCGTGCAGCCCGCAGTCAATGCGACAACGGGTGCACTCACCTACACGGTTGCCGGTACTTCGGTTGGCTCTGCGACAGTCAGCGTCACGCTGAAAGACAATGGCGGCACTGCGAATGGCGGTGTCGATACCAGCGCATTGCAGACGTTTGTCATCGCGGTAGCGGCAGGGGCACCGGCGAAACTTGCTTTCGTTCAACAGCCGAGCAATGCAGCTTCGGGTGCTGTGATTGCTCCAGCAATGACGGTGCAAATTCAGGACGCCGGGGGTAATCTCGTCAGCAGTAGCACCGCGAACGTGACGCTCGCCATCGGTACCAATCCGGGCGGTGGAACGCTATCGGGCACAGCCACGGTCGCAGCCTCCGGTGGCGTTGCCACATTCAGCGGTCTGAGCATTGATAAGACGGGCACTGGCTACACGCTTGTGGCGAGCTCGGGCGCATTGACCTCTGCGACCAGCGCCGCCTTCAATATCGCAGTGGGCGCCGCAACGAAGCTGGCTTTTCTTCAGCAACCGAGCAATGCAACATCGGGTGCCGCTATCGCGCCTGTGATAACCGTGCAAATTCAGGACGCAGCAGGTAATGTCGTCAATAGCGGCGCGAACGTGACGCTCGCCATCGGTACCAATCCGAGCGGCGGGACTTTGTCCGGCACGGCCACGGTCGCCGCCTCCGCTGGCGTCGCCACATTCAGTGGCCTGAGCATCGACAAGGTGGGTACCGGCTACACGCTGGTATCAAGCTCCCCAGGCCTGACATCAAATACAAGCTCGGGCTTCAACATCACAGTCGGTGCCGCAGCGAAACTGGCATTTGTTCAGCAACCGAGCAATGCAGCCTCGGGTGCAGCTATCGCGCCTACGATGACAGTGCAAATTCAGGACGCAGCAGGCAATCTCGTCAATAGCGCCGCCAATGTGACGCTTGCCATCGGCACCAATCCGGGCGGTGGAACGCTCTCCGGGACTGCCACTGTCGCCGCCGTAGGTGGGGTTGCCACATTCAGCGGCCTGAGCATTGACAAGACGGGAGCGGGCTACACGTTGCTGGCGAGTTCGGCGGCACTGAGTTCTGCGACTAGCACCTTGTTCAACATTACGGCAGGTGCCGCAACGAAGCTGGCATTCGTTCAACAGCCGACGAATTCAACATCCGGGGTAGCCATCGCGCCTGCGATGACGGTGCAAATTCAGGACGCAGCGGGCAATCTCGTTAGTAGCGCTGCGAACGTGACGCTCGCCATTGGAGTCAATCCTTCCGGTGGAGCGCTCTCAGGCACGGCCACCGTTGCAGCCGTAGGTGGCGTTGCCACGTTCAGCAGTCTGAGCATCGACAAGCTGGGGGTTGGGTACACGTTGGTGGCGAGCTCGGGGGCTTTGACCTCTGCGACCAGCGCCGCGTTCAACATCGCCGTGGGAGCTGCTACGAAACTGGCATTTGTTCAGCAACCGAGTAACGCAACATCGGGTGTGGCTATTGCACCAGCGATCACGGTGCAGATTCAGGATGCCGCAGGCAATCTGGTCAATAGCACTGCGAATGTGACGCTCGCCATTGGCACCAATCCGGGCAGCGGAACGCTTTCGGGGCCAGCTACGGTCGCGGCCGTGGGCGGCGTCGCAACCTTTAGCGGTCTGAGCATTGACAAAGCGGGTACGGGCTACACGCTGGTTGCTAGTTCCGGCGCACTGACCGGTGCTACCAGCACCGCGTTTAACGTCGCGGCAGGTGCTGCCGCGAAACTGGCGCTTGTGCAGCAACCGACCAATGCAACGTCAGGTGTCGCCATTGCGCCAGCGATAACGGCACAGATTCAGGATGCGGCGGGAAATCTCGTCAACAGCGCCGCGAACGTCACGCTCGCTATCAGCACCAATTCAGGCGGCGGAACACTGTCTGGGACGGCTACGGTTGCAGCCGTAGGCGGCGTCGCCACATTCGGCGGACTGAGCATCGACAAAGCAGGCGCTGGCTACCGATTGGCCGCGAGCTCCGGAGCGCTCACCGCTGTTACCAGCGCACTGTTCAACATCACGCCGGGGGCGGCAACGCACTTCTCGGTCGTTGCGCCTGCGTCGGCTACCGTTGCCGTAGCGTTCAACTTCACTGCGACGGCCCTTGACGCAGCGAACAACGTTGCGACCGGATATCTCGGCACGGTTCATTTCACCAGCAGTGACGGCTCGGCCATCCTGCCGCCAAACTACACATTCACTGGTGGCGACGCTGGCGTCAAAACGAGCACAGCAACGCTTGTTACAAGCGGCGCGCAGACCATCACCGCCACCGACACGATCACGGCAAGCATCAACGGAACCTCAGGCTCCATCAGCGTGTCCGCCGGTCCTGTAGTTACGACCAATCCCGCAGACACCACGGTAATTGCGGGTCAAACGGCCACCTTCATCGCCAGCGCGACAGGTTCGCCCGCTCCCACTGTGCAGTGGCAAATAAGCACCGGCGGACCATTCACCGACATCGGGGGCGCCACCAGCACCACACTGAGCTTCGTCACTACAGCGGTTCAAAACGGCAACAAATATCGGGCTGTTTTCAGCAACATCAGCGGCCCTCCGGCAACGACCACCGCAGCTACCTTGACCGTGAATTTTGCGCCTAGCGTTACGAGCAACCCCACCAGCCAGTCGGTCAATTCTGGATCGAGCGTCTCCTTCTCGGCGAATGCCAGCGGCAACCCGACGCCTGCCGTGCAGTGGCAACGCAGTATCGGCGTTGGCCCGTTCAGTGACATTGCTGGCGCTACCAGTTCCCCACTAAGCTTCACCGCAACGTTAGCGGCTAACGGCAATCAGTACCGTGCCGTGTTTAGCAATGGCGTTGGTTCTAACGCCACCACTACGGCGGCGACACTCACAGTCACTGACACGCCGCCCACCGCCAACGCACTGAGCAGCCTGCCCGCGCAGGCAGGGATCAAAATCACTTACCCGGCAGCCACCCTGGGCGGTTCCGACGCCCAAGGCGCGGTGACCGTTGCGACGACCCCGAACTCGGTTTGTGCGGGTTGTGTGGTCACCATTCGGGCGGATGGCGGCTTCGATTTCACGCCGCCTCCGACCTCAGCGGGCACGGCCAACACCTACGGCTTCACCTATCGCGTGGTGGACAGCGCCTCGCAAAACAGCACGCCTGCGACGGTATCGTTCACGGTCGCCGGGCCGACGATTTACTTCGTCAAGAGCACAGGCTCTGGCACGAGTTGTTTTCTTGGCACCGAGTGCACGTTGACTCAGGCGTTGACCAACATCGGCGCCACCACCAACGCTCGTATATTTATTAACGACACCAACACTCACCCCGACAGCGTTACGCTGAATTCGGGCGGCTGGCTTGTTGGCCTTGGCGTGACTGGAGTAACGTTTGACGCGCTCTTTGGCATCGCGCCAACGGGACCAGGAACGCTAGCCACGCGACCCACTTTTGGCAGCAGTCGACCGACCGTACAGCGCACCGTCACGCTAAACACTAGCAGCGCCGTGCGCGGTCTCGACATTGACACCACTTCTACAACCGTAACCGCTATGACCGACCCGGCGGCAGCGATTGCCGGCGTGACCGTCAGCGACGTCAGCGTCAACACCACCAACGTAGTCGCCGTGAATCTCAATGGTGTTGGGGGCGCGATTTCGCTCACTAGCGTTTCGGCAAGTAACGCAGCTAGCGGCATTGTGCTGAACGCCACTACGGGCAGCTTCGCCGTGACGGGAACCGGCACCGCAACCTCTGGCGGCACGATCCAGAACACGACCAGCCACGGCATCAACTTGACTAACGCACAAAACGTCTCGCTGGGTCGAATGAATATTCAAAGCACGGCGCGAAGCGGCGTCAATGGCACGGGCGTCACCAACTTTGCCTTCACCAACGGCACCATCAACAACTCAGGCACGGCTGCTGCTGCCGGGGACTACTACTCAAACATTGCGTTTAATAACAACAATCAGCCTAGCGTCCTCCCCGTCGTTTCGCCGGGCAACAACCTCGACGGCACACTGACGGTGACCGGTAGCACGCTCAGCAACGCCTATTACAGCGGGCTCTCCGTATTCAACGACAACGGCACGATTTCGAACGCAATCATCACCGGCAATACGATCACGAGTTCAACCAGTGGCGCGGTGTCGAAAGGCTACGGCATTGAACTCGTAGGCAATGGCAACGCATCCACCGTGAGCAATTTGACTAGAGCGACCATGTCCACCAATACGATTCGCAATTTCCCAAGCGGTGGCGGTATTCAAGTGCTTTACGGCAACGTGAACACCACAGGGCCGGGGGGGCGTGCCGGCACATCAGGTAGCGCAACCGACAAGGTCGTCATCACGGGTAACAACATTGCGGGTGAGACTGCCGCTAATCGCATGAATACTGACGCCATTCTGTTTGCCGTCAGCGGTGGCAATGGGGGTAGCCGAAGTCAAGGCAATGCCGACATTTCGAACAACCCGAATTTGGCAAACATGACGGGCACCGCATTGGGCATTGGCAACAATGGGTTTTCAACCATGACCGCGACGGTCAACAACAACGTCATCGTGGCTAACAACGCCTTCGGAAGTCAGGGCATTGGCGGCGGCAACGGTGTCGTCAATGGATGTGCGCTGGGTGCAGGGTCGTGCGAAACACCTGACTTGACGATGACGGTGACCAACAATACCGTCAGCCAGACTGACGGAAACGGCATCTTGCTGGTCAGTCGCGGCAATCTCGGTCTTGCAAAACTAGGCGTCAGGAATAACACCGTTGCAGCGCCGCTGGGGGGTGTGCGTCCAGGGATTCGCATTGATGCGGGCAACGTCACTGCGAACTCTGATGACGTGGTTTGCTTGAGCATGTCTGGCAACACCTCGGCAGGCAGCGGCGGCACCAACGGACTGGGTATTCGTAAGCAAGGCACCGTCTCCACCATCCACGACTTCGGCATTGTTGGGCTGGGTGCGGGAACGTCGTCGGGTGCAACCGCGACGGCGTTCGTCACGGCAAACAATTCGGCTGGTAATGGCACGTTGCTCATAAGCGGCGATAACTTCAACACCTGCAACACGGCCCCATAAGCAGCGCAAACGACACAAATTTATTCAACCAGGAGTGCAACGATGGCAGAACCCTTCCTAGGCGAAGTCCGGCTTTTTGGCTTTAGCTTTCCCCCCAAAAACTGGGCGCTTTGCAACGGCCAATTGATGGGCATCAATCAAAATCAGGCGCTGTTTTCGCTCCTGATGACGACCTACGGCGGCGACGGTCGCACCACCTTCGGTCTGCCGAATATGCAGGGCCGGGTGCCGGTGCATGTCGGTCGCGGATTTAATCAGGGCGCGTTGGGAGGAGAGGCGACCCATGCGTTGACAACCGACGAGGTACCCACACACAGTCATCAGGCATTTGCGACCTCAGCCGCAGCGACAACCGCAACTCCGAGTCCCGCTGTGATGCTCGCGCAGAGTACCGGCGCAAATCTGTACGCATCGGCCGCCAGCACCGCCAACATGGCAGCAAACGCTGTCGCCTCGGTCGGTGGATCGCAGCCGCACGAAAACCAACAGCCGTACCTTGCCATCAATTTTTGTATCGCGCTGGCGGGTGTCTTCCCGTCACGCAATTAGGGGAGCCGCCATGTCCGAGGCCTATATTGGTGAAATTCGCATGTTCGGCGGTGGCTTTGCCCCGGCGGGTTGGTTGATGTGCGACGGCTCATTGCAATCAATTGCGAACTATGACGTTTTATACATGTTGCTTGGAACAACCTACGGCGGTGACGGCCAGAGCACGTTTGGCTTGCCGAACCTGCAAAGTCGCGTGCCGATGCATTTCGGCGCAAGCCCAGGAGGGGCCGTGGTGATGGGTCAGATGGCCGGTGCCGAACAAGTCACCATCACGCAGGCCACCATGCCCGCGCACTCCCATGCAGCAATCGCTTCAACCGCGCAGGCGAGCGCCGCAGTCCCTAGCGGTGGCGCGCTTCCGGGCAGCACGTCGCTGTCCACCGTGCTGCCCTACGGCACCGACAACCCGCAAACCTCGCTCAACGCGGCGTGTACCGACACCGCTTACAGCAGCGGCCCGCATAACAACATCCAGCCCTACCTCGCGATGAATTTCATCATCGCGACCCAAGGCATTTTCCCGTCACAAACCTAGGAGCACAGCATGGATCCATTTCTTGGCGAAATTCGCATGGCAGGCTTTGGTTTTGCGCCCAAAAACTGGGCGTTGTGCAACGGGCAGCTGTTGAGCATCCAGCAGAACAGCGCGCTGTTTTCAATACTCGGCGTGCGCTATGGCGGCGACGGTAAAGTCACCTTTGGCTTGCCCAATTTTCAGGGCTCAGTGCCCGTGGGGGCCGGTCAGGGTGCGGGCTTGAGCGCGTATGCGGTAGGACAAGTCGGCGGCGAATCGACTGTCGTTTTGAACAGCTCACAGGTCGCGCAGCACTCACATGGTTTCGGTGCGTCGGCGGGCGATGGCAACAGCCAGACCGCCACCAGTTCAACGCTCGCGACGGGTATTGGCATCGGCGATTACGCCGCGCCGGGTGCGTTGGCACCGTTAAACCCGAATATGCTGTCGCCGATGGGTAAAGGCCTGCCACATAACAATTTAATGCCCTACTGTACGCTGTTGTTTGTCATTGCGTTGGTGGGCGTTTTTCCGGCGCACAATTAGACAGGGAAACACCGATTTATTCGTCACTCCGCCCCGGTCTTACACCGGGGGAGACGGTCAGCCGGGGCGGGATGTCGAACCGTGAATCAATCCGTCTCCACATGACTCTGTCGACACCATACTATCAAGCGCATGACGCGCGTTACTAGACACGAGAGGGAGCGCTATGGCAACACCATATATCGGAGAAATCAAGATCCTGAGCTTTAACTTCCCGCCGAAAGGTTGGGCGCTGTGCAACGGACAATTGCTACCGATCAATCAAAATCAAGCGCTGTTTGCGTTGTTGGGAACGTCTTATGGCGGCAACGGGCAATCCAATTTTGCGCTGCCCAATTTTCAAGGGCGTACGCCCGTCCACATGGGTAATGGGTTTGTCATCGGTCAGGCCGGTGGCGCGCAGGCGCACACGTTAACACTCAGCGAACTTCCGATGCACAATCATGTTGAGAGCGCGTCAGCCAATGCAGCATCGACGAGCTCCCCCAGCGGCACCACGGTGTTAGCGCAAAGCACAGCGTCAAACCTCTACGCAGCCGCCAGTTCCAATCTGGTTGCGATGAACCCCGCTGTTTTGAGCAACGTCGGTGGCTCGCAGGCGCACGAGAATATGCAGCCGTACCTGACTTTAAATTTTTCGATTGCGCTTCAGGGAATTTTCCCCGGCCGGAACTAGGAGCCCAAGATGTCATCACCCTATATCGGTGAAATACGCATGTTCGGTGGCAATTTTGCGCCAGCGGGCTGGATGTTCTGCGATGGCCAACTACTTCCGATTTCTGAGAATTCAACGCTATTTACTTTGATCGGAACGACCTACGGTGGGAATGGAACAACGACGTTCGCCTTACCTAACTTGCAGGGTCGGCTGCCCGTACACATGGGCAACAATGTGGGCAACAATTTCGTGCTCGCGCAGTTGGGTGGCGTGGAGTCGGTCACGCTGACGACCAATCAGATTCCCCAGCACAGTCACGCGCTGATGGCAACCAGCAATGCTGCAAGCACGACGGCCCCCTCCAGTAGCGTCCTCCCAGGGCGGACCGCGCTTGCCACGGTGACGCCGTATGGCTCTGACGCGCCGATTGTTGCCACCAGTCCAGCGGCGATTTCGACCGTCGGCGGTTCGCAAGCGCACTCGAACATGCAGCCTTATTTGTGCATCAATTTCATCATTTCGTTGTTCGGGGTGTTCCCGTCACAGAACTAATTGGAGCACCTGCATGTCAAGTCCGTTCGTCGCTGAAATACGCATGTTCCCGTTCAATTTCGCCCCCACAGGCTGGGCGACTTGTGACGGTCAAATACTGTCGATATCGCAAAATACGGCGCTCTTCTCATTACTGGGAACCACGTACGGCGGTGACGGAAAAAGCACCTTTGCGCTACCCAATCTTCAAGGCAGTTCGCCCATGCATCCGGGTCAGGGGCCTGGGCTTTCGCGACGTTCCCTAGGTGAATTGGGCGGCAGCCAATCCGTAACCTTGCTGCAATCCGAGATGCCGTCGCATTCACATACACACCGCGCCTCCGCAGGCGACGGATCCGACCAAACACCGCAAAATTCATATCTTGCGACCGGCATCGGCATTGGTCAACATGGTGCTGCCGTCAATCTGGTCGCATTGTCAAGCAACGCGGTCGCCCAGACGGGTGGCGACATTCCGCACAACAATTTGCAGCCGTATCTAACGGTGACGTTCTGCATCGCGCTGCAAGGCGTGTTTCCGCCGCGTACCTAACGACTTGGAAAGTATTTATGGATCGTAGAGATTTTTTGTGGGTGGGCGCGAGTGCAGGGGTGAGCGCTGCTGTGGCGGGGACAACGTCAGTGTTTACCGGCGTTGGAAGACTCGCCGCCGTTGATACGCAAAAAGGCGGAGGACGGGCGCTGGTCTCGGAGCCGGTTACCGCCCGCGTCAGCAGTGGAACCTTTCTTTTTGCGCTGTCACGGTTTGCGGAAGACAACTCGCTGGTGAGCGTGTCAAAAAGCGCTGTGACTGCCGGGGTGCCAGTGCTGTCACCGTTGCGTGATGTGTCGTTTCACGGCTTTAGTGATGGCGCAGGATCGTTCGCGAACGATCACGTGCAGGTGGTCGCCGTGCATCACACGAGCGACGGTGTCACTGCGCGTCACGACCTTTGGTCACACGCGCCCGTGCGCGCAGGCGGCACGAGCAAATCGGCGCTGTTCACCGCGCATGATGACGCCTTTGCGGGTTTCGAAATTACCCATATGCCTGCGGTCGGGCCACGCACATCCGGCTTTTTCGGATTCGCGGCCAGTGGTGCGGGGCCGGTGCTCAAACCCGGTGTGTACGTATTGGCGGGCCCGAGCGCGGCTACCGGCGTGGCTCCAGATTTGGGCCGCTACGCATACACGGGCGACCCGCATGCGCCAGTGCGTGCGTCGCGCATACTGGGGCTCGACTTCGCGTACCTGAGCTTTGTTGTGCAGGGTGAATGGCTGTAGTGACGACGCAGGTCAGTGCCTCGTCACTGAACACGACGTTCGCCGCGAATTGCCCCGAGTTAGCGCTTAACCTGCGCGCTGAAACTGCGGATGACCTGGATTTTGCAGCCACGCTTTACGCCTCCACGCGTCAAGCGGAGATGGATGTGCTCGCTTGGTCAGACGCTGAAAAATCAGCCTTCTGCCGCATGCAATTTAATGCGCAACATTCGCACTACGTCGGACACTATCCCGGTGTGCGATTCTTGATGATTGAGCGAGATGGCGTACGCGTGGGTCGGGTGTATGTCGAGCAGACGGCGAAGGCGTTGTTGCTGATGGAGATTACGCTTTCACCTGAGCAGCGCGGCGCTGGTGTCGGGGGCGCAATCGCCGTTGCGCTGTTGCAGCACGCGCGCGCCAATGCGCTGCCGATGCACCTGCATGTTGAACCCTTAAATCCTGCCAAACGACTCTATGAGCGGTTGGGGTTTCGCGACGTTGAAACGCAAGGGTTTTATACGTTTATGGTGTGCGATCCGGCATCGGAGTCCGGTCAGTTAAACACCAATTCGTAGGACACCGAGTCCTTCGTGGCGGCAATAGGCACCGCAAACAAATCGATCGCCTGGCCGCCCGGCAGCGTGCACGCACGCATTCCCTGCTGTCGATCATTTTCGGCCGGTGCAAGCAAGGTCACAGTGAACGGTTGATCGTTGCGCAAGGCGTGAGCAGCGTGACGTTGTACGTGCGTCACGCGCCAGGATTCGAGGCCCGTCGCGGTGGTGACAACGATGCTTTGATCGACCAGCGATTCAAAGAGATCTGCGGTGGGTTGAGTCATTTTCCAAAGCCGTGAGGCGCTTGTTAGATGTCTGTATTTCATCATGGCGAACCCACGCGCGCCAGCCTGCATGTGCGACGCTCGCTTATGCTTGCCCAATGAATATCGTTTTTGACTTTGGCAATGTGCTGGTGGAATGGAATCCGGCAAGACTGATTCGCGAACATTACGCCGCGCCGGATGGACGGGCGCTGGTGCCTGAAACACTCGCAGAGACATTGGTTAATCATCAGGACTGGCTGGATTTCGATCTTGGCTTGATCGATTCCAGCGAACTCGCGAGCCGCAGTGGTCATCGTCTCGGCCTGAACGCGGCAGGCCTGCGCGACTTTGTAGACCGCATTCCGCATGTACTGCCTGTGCTGGAGCCTGCGGTCGCGTTAATGATGGCGCTCGCTGACAGGCAGCATGGGCCGCACCGCGTGATTTATTTATCAAACATGCCAGCTCCCTATGCCGAGGTGCTGGCGGAGCGTTGCCCGTGGATTGCGCGATTTGATGGCGGTATTTTTTCCGGGCGCGTGAAATTGGCAAAACCGGATGCAGCGATCTATGCGGCCGCCGAGAGCCAGTTGCGGCTGGATCCTGCCGACACGCTCTTCGTTGACGATTCGGTGCGCAATGTGCTCGCGGCAAGAGCTCGCGGCTGGCGGGCGGAGGTGATTGTCGATCCACACAATGACAAAAGCTTGCGCAGCGCGTTGGTCACGCACGGGGTTTTGCCAGGCGCGTAGCGGTGCGACGATCAGGCTCATTCACTGACCGCAGTTTGCGTAAGCCACGAAGCAACTTTTTCGCCTAATGACCGTTCTGCGGGGGCTGCAAGCAATTAACGTTGATTGTCGACATCTGATATTAACTGCCCTTAGCCCCTGCGAATCAAGCCATTCAGCACGAAGCTGTTAGCTGCAAAAACTACGTTAGTGGATTCCGCCCGATCGAATCACCCCGACGGCCAGGCCCTCAATTGCAAAATCATTCACCTGCGGATCCACCAGAATCGGGCTCAGCGCGTCGTTCTCGGGCAGTAGCTCAATCGCGTTACCTCTGCGCTTCAGGCGTTTCACCGTGACCTCGTTGTCGATGCGCGCCACGACCACCTGACCTGACCGCGCCTCAGTCGTTTTGTGAACGGCCAGCAGGTCACCATCCATGATGCCGATGTTGATCATCGAATCGCCTTTTACCTTGAGCAGATAGTCCGCCTTGGGCGAGAACAGGGCCGGATCAACCTTGTGCCGCGACTTGATATTTTCCTCAGCCAAAATCGGCGAACCCGCAGCCACGCGCCCGATCAGCGGCAAACCGGGCAGACCCGCCTGCTTCAGTTGAATGCCACGCGAAGCGCCGGGTAGGATGTCCAAAATGCCCTTTCGCTCCAGCGCGCGCAGGTGCTCCTCGGCCGCGTTGGCGGACTTGAAGCCCAGCTTCTCCGCGATTTCGGCGCGCGTCGGCGGAAAGCCGCAACGCTCCATAAAGTCCTGAATCAGGGCAAGGATTTCGGCCTGGCGGGCGGTCAAGGGGCGCATTGTGCTCTCCAATTAATTTAAAGATTGCGCTTGACTCGAAAACTGTTTTCTTATACAGTGCGCATCCATACAGTGAATTCTATCCAGTGCTGTGAATAAAAGCAAGGGACGGCGTTCAAAAGACTTCAAACAGCCCACTTCGTTTTGCCGAACACATTTCGGCCGCCTGCGAGGCACCTTTCCTAAAGCTGGTCGCTCTATTTAGGAATGCGCAGGCGGTCAAAACCTCAATCCGCAAGCAGCGGGTTGTGAAACTTACAATCAAAGGACTTTCAAAATGAGCAAAGAACTCCCCATGGATGACCGCAAAAAAGCGCTAGCTGCCGCGCTTTCACAAATCGAGAAACAGTTCGGCAAAGGCTCCATCATGAAGATGGGCGAGGGCAACCTTGAGCTCGACATTCAGCCGGTCTCTTCGGGCTCGCTGGGCCTCGACATCGCACTCGGAATCGGCGGTTTGCCACGCGGTCGCGTCGTTGAAATCTACGGCCCGGAATCGTCAGGAAAAACCACGCTGTGCTTAAGCGTCGTCGCCGAGATTCAAAAGTTGGGTGGTGTCGCCGCCTACATCGATGCCGAGAACGCGCTCGATCCGATCTACGCCGCCAAGCTCGGCGTCAATGTGCCCGACATGCTGATCAGTCAGCCGGACACCGGCGAGCAGGGCCTCGAAATCGCCGACATGCTCGTGCGCTCGGGCGGTGTGGATATCGTCGTGATCGACTCCGTCGCCGCGCTCGTGCCGAAGGCCGAAATCGAGGGCGAAATGGGCGATCAACTCCCTGGCCTGCAAGCTCGCCTGATGAGTCAGGCGCTGCGCAAGCTCACCGGCAACATCAAGCGCACCAACACGCTCGTCATCTTCATCAACCAGATCCGCATGAAGATCGGCGTCATGTTCGGCAGCCCTGAGACCACCACGGGCGGCAATGCGCTCAAGTTCTACGCCTCCGTGCGCCTGGACATTCGCCGCATCGGCGCGATCAAAAAGGGTGATGAAATCGTCGGTAACGAAACGCGCGTCAAAGTCGTAAAAAACAAAGTTGCTCCGCCGTTCAAAGAAGCCTTGTTTGACATCATGTACGGTCAGGGCATCTCGCGCCACGGCGAAATAATCGACATGGGTGTTGAGCACGGTTTCATCGAAAAATCCGGCGCGTGGTACAGCGCCAGCGGCAATCGCATCGGTCAAGGTCGCGACAACGCCCGTGAATACCTCCGCGAAAACCCAGCCCTATCAAAAGAGATTGAAGACAAGATTCGCGCAAAAGTCGGCATCACGATTGGTGGTGCAGTGTCGAAGGATGAAGGCTCGCCAGACGAATAAAGCTTCGGGCTACCGTGCGAGCCCGGAAGTGCCTCGCACTCCGTCACGCTCGTGACGCCCGGGAGTGAACGTTGTTTTGTACGTTGCTTGGTTTTGTCCCCTCTCCCCTCGCGGGAGAGGGTTAGCGGAAGGGTCCGGGGGCGGTCGAACTGGCTTCAACCTGTCCAATAGGAGTTCACAGATGTACGTTCTCTACGCCAGCAAAGGCTCAAGCTCTGTGGCTAAAGATGTCGCGTTAGAACGCTTGGGCACGGTAGAGGTCGTAGTCAACATACGATCAATGTCGTGAGCACCATCACAACGCCGCAAAGGAGACGATATGCAACTCGCATTCAGCTTTCCGGGACTACCAACGATGCCACTCAGGTCAGGCAAAGTGTTCGATAATCGGTTCATGTCTAACGACGAAAAGCCGAACCCAGCAAAGGCAGCGGCCGAAGCTGAGGCTGCGGCGAAGCTCCGCAACAAGGCATTGCGCCTCCTGACAACGCGAGAACACTCGCGCGAGGAGTTAACGCGCAAACTCGCACAAGCGAAGGTACGCCGTGCCCGCAACGAGGCCAAAGCGCCGCCTCTGGCCAAAGACGATATTTCGCGACTGATCGATGATCTGGTCGCGCAAGGCTGGCAGTCTGATGACCGCTACGCTGAGGCCATTGTGCGGCGTCTTACGGGACAAGCGAGCCGTCGCTTCATTGAAGACAAACTCGCGCAAACGGGCATCAAGAAGGACGTTGCGCAGCTCGCGCTCGAAGCACTGGAGCAAGACGAAAACGAAGTCGCCAAGGCGCTGTGGGAGCGCCGCTTCGGAACCGTTCCGTCCGACGACAAGGAGCGACAAAGGCAGATTCGTTTTTTGCTGAGCCGAGGATTTCACTTGGGCGATGCGTTCAAAATTGTTCCGCGAATCCCGTTTCCCGTTGTCGCTCCGGCGGCGACGGAGGCTGACGGAGCCGCGACCGAGTCCGCCCCGCAAGATTCCCAGCGGACGCCGCGCACAGGCATGCAGCGCAGCGCTTGGGGCAGCAAGAGCGGTAGCAAAGGTGGAAGCGGCTCAACGTTTAGCCGAGGCGGCAAGAAAAGCAAAGAAAGCAGCACCAGCACGAGCAGCAAGATTTTCCGACGCACGCCGGACTGATTTGCAACCTCGCGCGGCGACGCGCCTGTAGAAGCGTCGCAGCCGCCAAAATTTGCTGTCGGCGGCGTGGTCGCGGCACAGCCGCTCCTACACAGGCATGATCTCATCGAACAATTGCAGACGCGGGATTGACACAACTGAAATCCCTGAATGCATAACGCCCGTCCGTCCCGCCTAGCGTTGCCCTGTCCGCCGCCACCGCTGACCGTCGCGCGACACGCCACTTGCGCGCACAGAGACGCATTTGTCGCTAAGCTTGCCGCGTTCGCGTCCTCAACCAAGTTGTCCGTGACGTTTGCCGCAAGAGAAGCCAATATGTCTGCCTCCCAATTTCCGCCTCTCACCAGCACCCCCTCGACCCGGCACTGCACCAATTGCAGCACGCTGATGTCGATCTACAGCCTGCCGGGGCACTACAACCAGAACATCGACATCGACGTCTGCCACGATTGCAACGCGATCTGGTTTGACCAGTGGGAGAGCTCGCAGCTCTCGCCCGATGGCACCGTTGCGCTGTTCCAGCTGATCAACGAGCGCGGCGGCACGTCGAGCACGGCAGCTGGCAAGTTTGGCGAAGGCCTGCGTTGTGTCACCTGCGGCACAGGCATGAAGCTCGTCAATGACCGCGTCAAAAATACGCGTTTCGCCTATCAGTCGTGCCCGAAAGGGCACGGTCGGCTCACCACGTTCTACAACTTCCTCTCCGAGAAGCAATTCGTCCGCGAACTGACGCAACTTGAGCGCTCAAAACTCGCAGCGACCGTGCAGCAGATTAAATGCTCCGGCTGCGGAGCGTCGGTCAACATCGGCAAAACTGACGCCTGCGAGTATTGCCGTGCGCCCGTGTCCGTCTTCGACCGTGACGCTGCAAAAAAAGCGATTGATCACTATCTTCAGCAGCGGCAGCAACAGGTGCCGCAGCAAGCACCCGGTGCGTCGCCGTCACCCGGTGCGTCGCCGTCGTATGGATATAGCGGTTCCGGGTCAAGCGGCTTCGGCTACAACTCGTCCGATCTCGCGACGGATATCCTCTTCGCGCTTGGGCGCGTGGCGGTGCGCGGCCTCGGCAGCGGAGGCGCGCGTGCAGTGCCTGCGGTTGTCGGCGCTGGCGCGGGCAGTGCGATGGCGGATACCGGGGCCGCGACAACCGGCGGTTTGCTGGATTCGATTCACGGCGGCGTATCCAGTGGACTGCCCAGCGCAACTGACGCACTTTTTGGCTCCGGCATCGGCTCCGGTCTGACATCGGACGCAGCGTCCGGGCTCGGCTCAGCCCTTACGTCTGCCTCGGGCAGCGGTTTCGTGAGCAGCGCGAGCGACGCTTTGCCCAGCGCAACAGAGGCGCTCTTCGGTGGTGCATCCGACGCGGCAGGCGCAGCCGGTGACACCGGCGGAAGTTTCATGAGCGAACTTGGCAATCTTTTCTCCAGTGGCTCCTCGTCTGGCGTGGCTGACGCCGTAGGTAGCGTCGCCAGCGATGTTGGCAGCAGCGCGCTTGAAAGCGTTGGTAGCGGGGCGCTCGACGTCGCGGGCGACGTCGCCTCAGCGACAGGTGAAGGTCTGGTTGATCTGGTGACCGACGGAATTGGCAGTTTGCTCGGGTCGCTGTTTGACTGATGCGAACTCAGCTGTAGGTCGGGCACTTCCCGGCTTGGAGTTTCCCGCGAAGCGCTAATTTGCGGCTAACGCCAACCCGTCACGAGGCGGGCAATGCCTGCCCTACGACGACCACCGCTGGCAGAGCGTGAGATTACTCCGCCCGAATATTTCGCTTCTTCACCAGCGCGCCCCAGCGTGTCACCTCAGTCGCAAGCAGCGCGCCAAATTCCTCCGGCGTCCCGATGGCCGGTGACAGGCCGTCTGAGGCCATGCCGCTTTCCATGCCGCTTGCGGTGAGCGATTCGTTGATCGCCTTATTCAGCTTCATCTGTATTTCGCGCGGCAAACCCTTGGGCGCGACCAGTCCGTGCCAATTGGTGACTGAATAACTCGGGTAACCGCTCTCGATGACGGTTGGCACCTCTGGCAGCGCCGCCAGCCGCTTTGGCGTGCTCACGGCCAGTGCCTTGAGCTGCCCGGACTTGACGAACGGCAAGGTGGACGCAACGGTTCCAAACACCAGCTGCGTGTTGCCGGAAATCGTGTCGGTGAGCGCGGGCGACGTGCCTTTGTATGCCGCATGCACGATATCAACACCGGCGCCATCTAGGAAGAACTCCGTCACAAGATGGGTGATGCTGCCGTTGCCAGCGGATGCATAGGTCAGCTTGCTTGGCTCTTTTTTCGCGTATTCGACTAGCTCTTTTAGGTTTGTCACAGGTAACTTGGGGTTCACCGCGACGATGAACGGCCCGCGCGCGAGTTGCGCAATCGGCGTCATGTCCTTGATCGAGTCGAACGACACTTTATACACAGCCGGATTGACCGTGTAGCCCGCCGCCGCGAGCAGCAGCGTGTAGCCGTCAGCAGGCGCGCGCAACGCCAGTTCCGCCCCCACGTTGCCGCCTGCGCCGGGCTTGTTGTCGATGATCACTGGCTGGCCGAGCTTCTCGGTCAGGCGCTGCGACAACAATCGCGCGATGAAATCCGAACCACCGCCCGGCGCGAACGGCACGATGATTTTTACCGGCTTGTTGGGATAGGGGCTGGCTTGCGCGAAGGCGTGGTCGGCCATTGCGGCGAACACTATCAACGCACACATCGCGACAAACACACGACCCTGCCGGGCGACTGTCAAATTCATTGTGAATACTCCTTTAAGCGCAATGAGGGCGCTACAGTTTTCGCCCCATTTCGCGCACCGCGTCATAGCGGAAACAGTTCGTCAAATGGTCGTTGACCATGCCGCACGCCTGCATGTGCGCGTAGACAATCGTTGAGCCGACAAACTTGAAACCGGCCTTGAGCAGCGCCTTTGACAGCGCGTCGGATTCCGGTGTGGTGGCTTTGATGTCTTCGCGTTTTTTCAACGCGTTCTGCTGCGGTTTGCCGTCAACGTACTGCCAGAAAAAATCAGTCAGCGCAGACTCGGGGCGTGTCGCTATATCCCGTAATTTCAGCAACGCCTGCGCATTGGTCACAGCGGCGCGAATCTTTAACTGGTTGCGGATGATGCCGGAATCGAGCAGCAGCTTTTGAATCTTCGCTTCCTTGTAGTGGGCAATTTTTTCAACGTCGAATCCATCAAACGCCTTGCGGTAGTTTTCACGCTTTGCGAGCACCGTCTGCCACGATAGGCCGGCCTGCGCGCCTTCCAGAATCATCATCTCGAACATCTTGTGTTCATCGAAACAGGGCACGCCCCATTCTTCGTCGTGATATTTCTCGTAGAAATCGGGCACGCCGGTCGCCCAGAAGCAGCGCGGCTGTCCGTCTGAGGTCAGCTTCGGTTTGTCCACTTTTTTCTCAGCCATCATGCTGCCCTCCATTGCATCGGTCGCATCGGTCGCATCGTGCCCTTGACGAATTACGCGATGATAGTGTTTATATGTACAGCAATCAACTCGTCAGTTAATGGGCAGCTTCCGCCGGGCAAACCAGCTACCTGACAAAATTCCACCTCCGACAATCAGGAACAGCGGCAGCATCCCCGTGCTCGCCGAGAGCATGCCGAACACGAGCGGCATCGTCCATTGGCTGGTCGAGATCATCGTCATGCGCATGCCGTTGACCTCACCGATTCGCCCTGGCGGCGCAGCAGCATGCAACAGCGACAGGATGATCGGTTGACTCGCTCCGAGGCCCAAACCGATGACGAACGAGAGCGCCAGCATTAGCGAATAATTGTGCGCAAACGCGAACGCAATAAAGGTGATGCCAGAGATCGTCATCGCTGTGATCATGACGCCGCGTTCGCCGAGGCGTGCGGTCAGCGCCGTCATAAAAAAACGCACCACGAATACGGCGATGGCAAACAGCGACAACACCGAGCCAATCTGCGTCGCGGTGAGCCCCAATTCGCTGCCGAGCACCGGCACCATAAAAATGTACAAGTCCCAGCCGACGGTGATGAACGCGGCTGTGATGAGCGTGTTCCTGAGCACCGGCATCGCGAACAGTTCGCGCGCACCACCGTCGGCAACATCTGCGCGCACCGGGGCGGTTGGCAGCTTCAAAAGCCTTGTGGAAAGCGCGACTGCAGAAATGATGGGCAACACGGCAAGGACGCCGAACGCTGCACGAAAACTCACATGATCGATCATCAAACCGGCAATCAGCGGCCCGAGAAAGCTCGAAATCGAGAAGCCCATGGACATGATGCTGAAGGCCTTGACCCTCTGGGTCGTCCCATCCGCGCGCTTGGCGTTGCCGCCATAGAGACCCACCGCGTACTGCGACGACGCGGCAATTACCATCCAGCCAATGCCAATCGTGCAGGCGCACAGCGCAAGCACTCCGAGCATCGGTTCAATCGCGGCGACAATACCGCCCAACGCCATCAGCGCGCAGCCCACCACCAGCGGTCGCCGCAGCGGCACCCGATCCACCATGCGACCCACGCGAATCGCAACGAACGCCGGAATGATATTGAACATCGCCGTGAGCAAACCCACCCATAGCGCGCCGCCACCGGCCTTGATCGCCGCGAGCGAGGTGGTAATGCGAATGCCGTTGAATGCGGTGTGCGCGATGAT
>JANXUB010000055.1 GCA_025352105.1 Burkholderiales bacterium
TTCGTGGCCAGTTTGAGATGACGGAGAAGCCGCTCGGCGCGGAGACTTACGCGGGCGCGGTGGACAATTTGGGTGGCGAGCAGCTCTCATGGCTGACGCGCGTCATGAAGGTGGGCGGCACGATTGCATCGATTGGCTTGGCGCAGGGTTGGGAGGTGAAAACCACCGTGATGCCGTTCATTCTTCGCGGTGTGTCGCTGCTCGGGATCGACAGCGTGAATTGCCCGATGACGCTGCGGCGCGAACTGTGGGCGAAGTTGGCGAATGAGTGGAAATGCGAGAAGCTGGCGTCGCATTGCCGCACGGTGGCGTTTACGGAATTGCCGTCCGTGTTTGATGCGTATGTGAAGGGTGCGGTGACCGGGCGGACGGTGGTGAAAGTCGGCTAGTGGCTTTTTTCGTGAAAGCGCCACTGCCTTAGGGCTAGCGGCGATATAGTCCGAAAGTCGATAAACTAACAAAAGCGCATGTAGCCCACATGCATTGGTCGTTTCAGCGAAAAGCTGACAGCGTGGCCTGTTTCGTTCAAACCGGCTGACGCGCTGCCGCAACTGACTTCGCCAGCACCTCAAATTTACTCGCGCCGAGCACCATTCGCCCGAGTCCGAACGCGCGCGATACCGCGACGGCGCTGATACGCCGGGGCTGACCCGTGCGGTCGCGCTCGCGGCCCGCGCCGCTTCTGGTGTTTCCCGTGGTTTGCACGACGCCGCGCGGCGATACACGCGACGCCAGCCAGTCGAGCGCAAGCACCATCGGAGCCTCGATGCTCTGGCGCTTGTCTGCCGTGGCGGCGTGATCGAAATAGCGCAGCAAATACACCAGCGCTTCCGCCTGAAAACTGGCATCAAATCCGCCGAGTTCATAAAAATAGCCTGTTGCGTGCTGCCGCGAAATACCGCGCCGAATCGTCTCCTCGCCAGCGCTTGCCAGAGCGTTGTCGCCGACCAGCCGCCCCGTCGCCGCGAGCGCATAACCGGTGACGAAATAACGTGAACCATACGCATCCATTTGGGCTGCGATTGCAGGCGCGCTGCGGGCGGCGGCGAGCCACGCGGCGGCGTTCTGCAAACGCGGGCGGATCGACTGGATGCGCGCTGCGAACTGTTGTGCGTGTCCCGTCGCCTCCAAAAGCCAGAGCGCATGTGCCGTGGCCGCGACAAAGTAGCTGCTGCTCAGGAAGTTGTCTTTGCATGGAAAGCTGCCGTCGGCGGTTTGCCGGGCAAAGCCCCACTCAATCGCGCGCAAACCGGCATCGATCAAATCATCGCGATTGCGATTGACGCCCGCGCCGATCACCGTGTCGGCGAAGCGCTGCTCTTCGATGTACCAGTCACCCTTCGATGCGCTCGCCTCCCAGCCGCGATTGATGCCCATCGCGCCAGAGCGCTCGACCTGCTTCAAGAGAACGTCGGGGTTGCTGTAGAACGTTGATTTGAGGAGCGTGCTCGTTTCGTACTTGGCGTCGAGCCCACTGCCCGAGGCGCGCCAATCCCGTGGCGGCGACGCGGGCGCGGCTGGCGCAACAGGTTTGACGGTGGCGACGGAGGGCGCGGGATAGTCAACGCCGCGCGGTGGTGGGGTGGTTGTGCATCCGGCGAGAAGCATGATGACGCCACCGATGACAACCGCTGCGCGAAATAGGGGCCGTCGCGGCAATCTGGCAGACGGTGACGGGCAGTCAAATCTCATGTGCGCGGCGGGAAAGAGGTGTTTAGGGTTGGACGTGGCGATGCCGCTATTGCGGCAAGGACATCACAGTATCACTCTTTGCTGCGTTCTTTTTGCGTGGCGACTTTGCGGGCTTGGCTTTCTTCGCGGCTTTCACGGTTTTTACTTTGCCAGAGGCTCTTCCCTTTCCTTTAGCGCTGACCGAAGTTGGCTTGCCCGCCGCCTTCCGCGCCGCTGCCCGCTCCTGCGCCTCTAGTTTTTCGCGATCTGAAAGGCGCTTGTTGAGATCGGCATTGTCCTTGCGCATCTGGTCGTTGGCCGCTTTGGTCGCCGCTTTTTGTTCAGGCGTTTCCTGAGTGCCGACGACTGCTTTGCCAGCAGGGCAGGGCTTATCGCTGTAAACGGTTTGCCCGTTGTTGTCGCAGCGGTAAGCCGTTTGCGCGCTGGCTGCGCCCATCAGTCCGGCAGAGAACCATATCGCTGCGGCGATTCTTTGTGCTGATGAACTCATCTGACGCGCTCTCTGTGCTCGGATAATTAATCCTCGTATTTTGCCGCGCAGAAGACCGGGCCGTCCACTTTCCAGCCCGCGGGCAGGGTAATTTTTGCCAACTGGCTGTCCGTGAGGTAGCGGTGATTGATCGTGGTTTGATTAAACAGGCGGATCACCTTGGTCGTGTCTGCGGGGCAGGTGGTCGCGGCCAGCAGATCCTGCGCGCGCATGGCGATGCCCTCGTCGCGCGCCCACGGCTGAGCTTTCAGGAGCGCGCAATCGCCTGCGTTAGTGCTGTAGAAATGGGTGTTGATGGCTGCGCCGTCATTCGCCCAAAAGCGGCACATCTGCGCGCCCAGCGCAGCATCCGTCCGATACGTCGCCATGCGCAGCCCGGTGCGCGCCCAGCTGCCCGGCAACGCGTCGAGCGCGGCAATTTCATCGGTTCGTCCGGTCATGAAATATTTTTTTGCACTTGCCGAGAAGAACTCGACGACTTCGAGTTCATCGCGCGAGCCCCAGCCCAAAGTCTTCCGGATTTGCACGCGATCATCGGAGCCACCGGGGACGCTGGTGATGGCGTTGAACGCCGTGCGGTCAGCCTGATCGCGCGACAAATGCGCGTTTAAAAACATGAACGTCCATCCGAACACCTCAGGCGCGTCCTGAACGCGAAAGCCGTGCTCCATGCCCTCGATGGTCACGAAATATTTTGACCCGCTGAGCGCCTCAATCATCTGCGATGTGCGGCTGATCGGTGCCACCACGTCGGCGGTGCCGCCAATGCCAAGGTACGGCACGCGCACGCTGCGCACGCCGCCATTGCTGTCGCCGAACGCCGGCAGAAACGGCTGTCCAGAATACGGCACGTAACCGACGACCGCCTTGTAGCGATTGTCGCGCACGATCACGCGCTCTGCACCGGCCCAGCTCGCCGTGATTTTTGCGCCCTGCGCCAGCATCATCGCCATACCGCCGAGCGACGCGCCAAAGCCGACAATCTTGTCCTGATCGACCCGGCTCGCGTACTCCGATTTGCTCAGGAAATAATCCAACCCCTGCTTCAATCCAAGCGGGCGAATGGACTCCATCTCGGCAATTTCGGAATATTTGGTGAACACATAAAACGCGTCGCGCACATCATCAATGTGAATGCGCGAATAGCGCGCATCGGCATGAAACGGCGCGAACACCACATAGCCCTCGGCCGCCATGCGCGCAATCACCTGCACATAGTCATCACCCAGTGGTGAGCCCGCCAGACCATGGCTCAAGACCATCAATGGCCACTTGCCATCGGTGACGTCGGGGTTCGTTGCGATCAGCGGCGCCTCAGCGCCCCGCTGCATCTTCAACACCTTGACGCCGGAAGGCAGCGTGTAATCGGCGCGCGTGTTGCTGGCCGTTGTCGGGTAACAGGCGATGGCGGCGTGGGGCAACTGCTTGCCGCCCTGCTTTTCGAAGACATCAATCTCGCTGACTTTGGGTACCGCGACGTTATAGGTGAGCGCGTTGGCCGGGCTCACCAAAAGCTCGGTGACGTAGTGCGAACCATCAGAAAGCGGAGTGCCTTCCCAATAATCAGACGGCGCAGCGCCCGCCGCTACACGCTTGAAATCCTGCTCAACGTTGCTGCAGCCGACCGGATATTTGCCGTTGACGGAAGGGATGATGCCGGAGCTGGCTTGAGCCGCACCGAGCGCGAGTAGACCGGTGGTCAAACAAGCAGTGATCATGCGCTCGAACCGATGCGAGATCGAGAGGCGGGGGAAGGATAAATTTAGATTGTGCATGATCGAATTCTGGAGGTTCATCCGCTCGCTGACTGTAGGACAAAAGCGGTGCCACTTGTGGGTAGGCCGGTACGTCGGCACGTCAGTACATCAGTAACGCGCCGAGCAGTGCCCGAGTGGACAGATCGCTACCTGACGCGCGACCGCACGACCTGCGAAATCAGCATCGGCGACACTACCACGAGCCCCAGCGCCAGCATGAGCAAACCCGGCGCGATCATGATTAAAGCCCCGGCAAACGCCAGTGCTCGTTCCCATGCCTTCATTTCGACCAGCAAGTAGCGTGAAAGTGCCGCAGCCAGCAGCAAAATGCTGCAAATACAGGCCGTAAAAACAACCGCAAACGCGCCCCAAGTAAAGCCCTTGGTGACCAGAAGCAATGCAGGCGAGAAGACAAATACGAACGGCACCAGCGCCTTGCCGAGGCCCAGTCGGAACGCGGTGTTGCCGGTTTTGAATGGATCGGAGTTTGCCATGCCCGCCGCCGCATACGCCGCCAGCGCGACCGGTGGCGTGATGTCCGCCAAAACGCCGTAATAGAAAACGAAGAAGTGCGCGACGATGGGCTCAACGCCCATTTGTACGAGCGCGGGCGCGGCGACCGTGACCATGATGATGTAGTTGGCCGTCGTCGGAATGCCGCAGCCCATGAGGATGCATACGAAACCCGTCATGAAGAGAGCGCAGAGCAGCATCAACGCCTGTTTGCCGATCAGCCACGCGGGCAGTACCGTGAATAAAAAATCAGCCATCGATCCAGCAGCAGCGTTGACGATATAGCTCACCTTAAAGCCGACGCCAGTCATCGTCACCACGCCGATGACGAGGCCCACGGTGCCTGCCGCTGCGCCCACGGCGAGCGCGTATTTGGCCCCGGTGGCGAACGCGTCGATCAACTCGGCGCGCGTGAACCGCGCGGGCAAGTCGAGCACTTTGATCGCTGCAACGAACGCCACCGCAGCGACGCCGAACAGCACCACGCCATAATTTTCCAGTTCACCCGAAATCACCAGCGCCAGCACTACGTGCAGTACGAGCATGAGGGTCAGGCCTTTCGCGCTATTGCGCTTCTCACTCGTCGTCATGCCAACGATGATGCAGCTCGTGATGCCCGCAAACGCCGATACATAGGGCGTGAAGCCGCTCATCAATGTGCCGACCAGCAAAACCAGCGGAATCAGCGTCGGCCAGCGCTTGCGGAAACTCTCTTTCACGCTTGGTAATTCGTCGGCCGTCAAGCCACGCAGTCCGGTGCGCTTCGCTTCGAAATGTACTTGCCAGAAAACGCCGAAAAAATGCATGAAAGCAGGCACGATGGCGGCGATCACAATCGTCGAATACGGCAAGCCCAAAAACTCGATCATCAGGAATGCCGCTGCGCCCATGATCGGTGGCGTGATCTGACCGCCGGTAGACGCGGCGGCTTCGACCGCACCCGCAAAATGACGCGGATAACCCACACGAATCATCGCAGGAATCGTGAGCGAGCCGACAGTTACGGCATTCGCGACCGACGAGCCGGACAGCATGCCGAACATCGCCGAACCGAACACGCTGACTTTCGCGGGACCGCCTGCATACTTGCCCGCGACCGAGGAGGCAACGTCGAGAAACAATTGGCCGAGGCCGATTCGCGTTGCCAGCACGCCGAACAGCACGAAGTGAAATACGTAGGTCGCGACAACGCCAACGGCGATGCCGTACACGCCCTGACTCGTGAGGTATTGATGGTTCACCACCTGCGACCACGTCGCGCCGGCATGCTTGAGCAAACCCGGAAACGATTGGCCAAACATGGCGTAGGCCATGAACGAAATGGCGATGATCGGAAGCGGCCAGCCCATCGAGCGGCGCGTCGCTTCGAGCAGCAGCACGATGAGGATCGTGCCCATGACCACATCCATCGTGTCGGGGTTGCCGATGCGGAACGCAAGGTCGTCAAAAACGTAGGGGATGTAGAGCGCTGACGCAATGGCTGCCAGCGCGAACAACCAGTCGTAGAGCGGCAAGCCGAGCGGATGATGCCAGCTCGGTACGCGCTGAACGCCTTCTTTTTTGTTGAAAGCGAAGACCAGAAAAATGAGGCCGAGCACAAACGACAGATGCACGCCGCGATGCGTTGCCTCACGCAGTAATCCGAAGCCCGCCGTGTAGTAATGGAAGGCGGAGAGCGTGATCAACAGAAACGTGACCGTCGTCAGCGCAACGTTCGCCATCGGGCGAAAACGCATCTCGCTGTCGTACTTCGTTTCCAGTTCGGCGACGACTTTGTCGTCGATGGTGAGGGTGGTCATGAGAGCCCCGATTTTTGTTCGTCGCCTCTCCCCTTGAGGGAGAGGCCGCGCTTCGCGCGGGTGAGGGGGTGGTGGCTGAAGTGAATGGGTTGCTCATGCAACCAACCCCTCACCCCAACCCTCTCCCGCAAGGGGAGAGGGGGAAGAACTTTTTACTTCAACAAGCCAACTTCTTTATAAAACTTCTCCGCCCCCGCATGAATCGGGATGCCCGCGCCCGCAATTGCGCCAGCGCGTACGATGGCTTTGCCTTTGGCATGTCCGGCATCAAGCGCCTTGCGCGCGTTGTCGCTCCACAGTGCTTTGGTGATGTTGTAGACGAGCGTGGTGTCCTGCTTGGCGCTGGTTACCCACTGCGCGCCGACGGCGAGCGTCTTCACGGCACCCACGCCTTTGTAGGTGTCGGCCGGAATCGTGTCCATCGCGTAAAAACCAAACTGCTTGGAGAGTTTTTCAGCTTCGGGGCCGGTGATCGCGATGATGTCGATGCCGCCCGTTGCTGCAAGCTCGGCAATCGCGCCCGCTGGATAACCGCCGACGAAGAAGAATGCGTCGAGCGAGTTGTCTTTAAGTTTTTCGCCAGCGGCGTTGGGCTTCAGGAACTCGGGTTTGATGTCCTTCTCGGTTACACCATAGGCCGCGAGAATCGCGCGGGCATTAACCAAAGTGCCCGAACCCGGCTCATCAAGCGAGACACGTTTGCCTTTGAGATCAGCAATCGTTTTGATGTTCGCGCCCTTGCGTGCCACGAGGTGAAAACTCTCGGGATACAGGTTGGCGATCAGGCGCAGGTCGGCAACTTTTGGTTTGCCTTCGAACGTGCCCGTTCCGGTGAAGGCCCAGTAGGCAACGTCTGCTTGCGAAAAGCCGGATTCCGCGCCGCCGCCAAGGATGGCGTTGATATTGGCGACTGAGCCGTTGGAGGCGACCGCCGACGCAACAAGACCGGGAACAGCAGGCTGCGAAATTGCGTTGGCGATCAAGCCGCCAATCGGGTAATACGTGCCAGCGACGCCGCCCGTGTTGATGCGGAAAAAGCTTTGCGCGGAGGCGGTTGTGGCGAGCAACAGTCCGGCGGCGGCGAGCAGGGCGGGAAGAAGACTACGTTTCATCGGGAATATCCTCAAAATCGGTTGGCATGCGCTGCAACAGAGGCGAAGCGACGCGGTAATCCGTAGTTTATTCCCGTGTCGCTGAAAGTGTCGGGCCGCCGCTCAGTTAACGCTTAATTCGTCGCAACCGAACGCAATCGAGAACGCGTCTACGCCAACGTTAACGCCGCCCGTTACGCTCATTGTGGACGATATGAGCTCGACCTGATGCCGCGTACAAGTGTCACGCAGGTCGCGGAACGACGCGAGTGTGCGGATGTCTTCCAGATTTCCAGCGTAGCTTGCGCACACGGTGCGAATGGTCAGGCCACGGCTGACATGGTTGGCGGCGATGTTGATGGCGCGGTCAAGTGCTTCAGCGTGGCCACGCACTTTCAGGATGGGCTCGGTGATGCCTGCGTGCGCATGCACGATGGGCTTGATGTCTAGCGCCTGCGCCACGTTGTAGGACAGCCAGGTCAGCGAGCGGTCGCCTTTTTCGCGTGCACGCTTGTAGAGATAAAACAAGTCTTTTGGCACCACCAGCGTGTGCACGGTACTGCGCAATTATTCGATCGATGCGGCAACGTTTTCGGCGGACACGCCGCCGTTTAACTGACGCACTGTTTCTGCGAGCAACACGGCCTGACCGGTGAATCCGGTCTCGGAATCGACCACCCATGTTTTGAATGGCGCGCGGTTGCCAATGGCGCGACGCACGCGGTTATGAATTACGGTCAGGTGCGACATCGCCTCCAGCGAGTTCATATAAATGCGGCTGCGGCCCGCAGAAATCGTGACCTGCAACACGCAATCGATCCGTTCATTTAGGTAGGACTGAATGAAATCACGTGATTCGACCGGGCCGAGGGGCGTGGTGGATGCGCTGCTGCCGCGCGCCGAGAGATCCTTGCGGAAAAACTCCATCGCGTCGAATTCATTGTGTGTGTCGTAGAGCTGCCAGTCATCAATCGACAACTTGATCGGCAGCACAACGATGTTGTTTTCGGCGAGCCATTCACTCGGCATGTCGCAGGCAGCATCGACCACCAACAGCGTGCGTTCGCGATCTGACGCTGCGGCGCGCGGGGCCGGGCGAGCCGCGTGGCTGACATTGTGAACGCGGTCGTTCGCTGCTGTGTTCGGCGCGCCCGCGATGGACACGGGTCCGTAGCCGAAGGCGTTAGCAGTGGGTCTGTTCATGGCGGTTTTTTTCACGGTAAATCAAAGTCTCGTAAGGGCATAAACGCCGGACGTTCGGAGCACAGAATGCGTGTGTCTCGTAACGTGCGGCGTTGAGTTAGCGAGATTTTAAGAACGATTACGCACAACTTCGACACATTTCATTCACATTCAGACTCGTCTGCGCATGCTTCGCAATGCCAAAAACATGGTTTGTGTTTGTGTGCTTCGCATAGATATGACGTGGGGCGTCACTCCTGATCACCTGCGCCGTTAGCGCACGTCGAATCGGCTATTGAAAGTCGGGCGAACCCGCAAACGAAATCAATACGCTGCCCGCACCCAGTGCGGCGGCGTTGGTCATGCTCATCGCGCTTGTCAGCAGCGTAACGCCATGCTGATCGCAGGTGGCGATGAGCTTGCCCACGGCGTCGATGTGACGTAAATCGGCGATGTCACCCGCATAGCTCGCGCATACGAACGGCGCGGCCAATCCGCCCTCGATGCAACGAATCGCCTGACTGACCGCTGCGTTGGCCGCTGCCGGGAAACCGTTCTGCGTGCTCATCACGCGCACTTCGTCGCCGCTGGCCAATGCGACGGGTAGGCGTTCCAACAGCCGTCCCACGTTGCGGCTGAACCAGTGTGAAATAGGTGCTTCAGGGAGTGCTCCGCATCGGTGAAACAGGTTTAAATCGCGCGGCACGATCAGCGTCTGTACCCGTCGACGCAGCGCGTCCACCTGCTGCACCATCTGTGGCAATGCCACGTTTTCTTGCAGCAAGCGCACGCCTTCCGCGATCAACACGCCGTGCCCGTTAAACAACGTGCCGGAGTCCACCACCCACATTTTGAACGGTCGCGTATTGCCCGCCAGACGGCGCTCGCGCGAGCTTTTTGCCATCAACTTTTGTGCCGCCGTGAGCGAATTGGCGTAGCCGTTGCTGCGCATCGAACTCATCGCGATTTGCAATACAAAATCGGTCTCGTCAGTGACGTGTTGCCGGATCAGTTCTCCCGTGGTGTCGACGCTGGCTGCGAGCGTGTGCGTTCGGCCGTTAAATTGCGCGAGATGTTTCATTGCAAAGCGGGAAGCCGCCGCCTCGTCGCCGTCGTCAATGCGCGAAATCTCACCGTTGCGCAATTTGATTGGCAACAACAACACACCTGCCGACGTGCGCCAATCCGACGGTAAATCGCTCGCCGCATCAGTCACTAAAAGCGTTCGTTTGGCGAGCCTGATTTGCGCCAACTTAGGCCCGGGCGTTGCCAATCGGGAGGCGGTTGAGGCCACCTCCGCGAGGCTGCGCTCAAAGCCGCCGGACAGGCTGTAGGTGTGGGTTTCGTGGTCGTAGTGGGTGAGACGACACTGTGTTTTTGTGGGCAGGTCGGTGAGCATGCCTTCAAAAACGAATTCAGCTGCGAATTTGCGCCACTACCGTTTGCGTTCGCAGCCCCGAGCCAGAAGCTGCCGCCGCGTTGCCGCACTTCGGAGGCAGGCTAACGCCCGCTGCCGCTACAACCCGCGCAGATAGTTAATCGCCGCCTGCTCTTCGGCAGACGTCCAGCCCTCCGCCATCATTGTGATGAGGTAGTCGCGCAGGATGCGATTGCCGCGAATCGCTTGTGCCACGCCGCTGTCGCGCCGCGCGATGGTGACGTACGCCAGGGCAATATCGTCGGCGTCGGAGGTGTACGAATCGTTGAGGCTGACAAAGACGCGATGCACGAACGCTGCGTTGTTGCGGTATTCGGTGGCCAGTGCACGCGCCATGCCGTCCTCGTCCACGCCGCTCCAGAAGCTCGTAAACCGGGCGACAAATGCCCGGGTGGTCGGGTCGCTGGTGCCGGCAGCCTCCACATAAGCCCGATCTGCCAGTAGCGCACCGAGCACGCCGCCGACGACGACACCGACGGCCACGCCCACCGGGCCACCCCAAATGCCCACGGCGGCACCCATCGCCGCACCGCCAGCAAAGCCCCCACCCGCGCCGCCCGCGATGTTGGCGGTTTCGCGGCCTGTTTGCCACCACGGATTCTCAGAGGTGCCGATGTTGTAGGCGGCGATCAGCAGCGTCGCGAGCCACAGCACGCGTCCCGCGTTACGCAACTTGGGGATTTTTGCCGTCGTGACGGCGTCCGACTTGCCCGCGCTCTCGATCACCTGCAAATACACCTGCCGCTGCTCGCTGTCGGTCAATGTCTGGAAAGCGCGTCCCTTGAGCCCGAGCTTTGCCATCGCGCGCTCGATGGCGGTTTCCATCGAAATGCCCTGCGCTTTTTTCTGTCGGGCCAGCGAACGACCGAAGTCCATGTCGCGCAGCCGCTGCATCTCGAGAATCTGGTTGCGCATGTCGCGCGCGATTTCAGCGCCACGCGTGGCGGACAGTTCGCCCGCCTCCACCGCTGCTCGCGTGCTGGCACTCATCTCGCGGATTTGCTGCACGTAGGCGGTGCGCACCTGTGCCATGCTGATGTAGCGCATCGCGAAATTGCTCGCCGTGACTTCCAGATCGCGTAGCGCGGCTTCAAGTCTTGGATCACTCATCGTTGTTCCCCAGATTCGTTGCGAGTTCAGTCAAAATCAAGGAGTGCGCGCTCAGCCGCGCTTTGTAGCGCCACGGCCGTGGCAGGCTGAAACGAAAGCGGGGGCGCGGCAAAACGCTCAACTGATAGACGACGTCGTTCTCGAAAAACTTGAAGTCGAGCGTGCCGTCGCCGAGCTTTTTCTCCTCGTATTTGCCCGACAGAAAAAAGCCACCGCCCTCAAGCGAATCCTCAATCGCGCCGTTGGCACCGATCAGGTAGATGTTGAAACTGGCGTCCCAGACCGTGCCGTAGCCCAGACAGAGCACGCTGCGCGAATCGTCAAGCTCGTACTGTGCGTCGAGAATCGTGCCGTCGAAAGTGTGGACGACGCCGACGCCATCGCGCGTCAGGCCACAGGTGTCGTTTTCTTCATTGGCGCGAGAGAGCGCGAAGCGGTCGCTGGTACGCATTCAAACCCATGGTTCGTCAGGAATGACAAAGTTTATGCTAACGGCATGGTGGGTGGGGAGATTGTGTTGCGACGCTGGCAACTGTCAACGCGAACAGGTCGACAGAGCAGCTTTTCAATAAAAAGACCACAGCTAAGGGGCTAGTTCCGCAAAATTGCAAAAGTTGACTAATGACGAAAATGCGCGCTACCCCAATGTAGGCGGTCGTTAAATGAGAAAGCTGATAGAAAAAGAATTTGGCGTTTCCAGGTATTTGCGGCGCGCTCAATCCAGCTTGATCTGGCCAGCGTCAATCACGCGCCTCCACTTCACGGTTTCCGTCCGAATCAGCGCCGACAGCGCCTCCGGCGTCCCGCCCACAGGCTCCGCGCCCTGGCTGGCGAAGCGCTCCTTCACGTCCGTGCTTTGCACGGCGGCGGCAGCCTCGCGCTGCAAGCGCTGGATGATCTCGCGCGGCGTTCCGGGCGGCGCGAACAGGCTGAAATAGGTGTTCACCTCGTAACCCGGCAAGCCGGATTCGATCACCGTCGGCACATTCGGCAACAACGGCGTGCGTTTGGTCGAGGTCACGGCCAGTGCCTTCACCTTGCCGCCCTTGATGTGCGGCAGCGCCGAAACCAGCGAATCGAACAGCAAATGCGTCTGCCCGCTGATCAAATCCGGGATCGCCAGCGCCGTGCCCTTGTACGGCACATGCGTGAGTTGCACACCCGCGACCAGCTTAAACAATTCACTTTGCAGGTGGACGATGGTGCCGTTGCCGCTCGATGCGAAATTGAGCGCATCGGGCTTGGATTTCGCCAGCGCCACGAGCTCGGCCACGTTGGCCACCGGCAAATTCGGCGTCACGATCAACACGTTGGTCGCCGTCGCCACCTCCGAAATCGGCGCAAAGTCTTTCTCAACCGAGTACGGAATATTTTTATAAAGCGAAGGCGCGATTGAATGCGTTGACGTGGTGGCGAGCAACAAGGTGTATCCATCCGGCGCGGCCTTCGCCGCCTCGTTCGAGCCCAGCGTCCCGCCCGCCCCCGGCTTGTTGTCCACGATCACAGTCTGGCCGAGTTGGGTTGAGAGCTTTTGCGCCAAAGTGCGGCCAATGATGTCAGTCGCGCCGCCCGGCGGGAACGGGATGATCAGGCGGATTGGCTTCGACGGCCAAGCCTGCGCCAACGCGGCCTGCGGCGCGGCGAAGGCAGAGACGAAGACAGAGATACACAGGGCGGCAAGCACGCAGAGACGCGTTTTCATAGTCGGGGAAATGGTTAATGGGGATCGTCTGATCGTAGAGCAAGCGGCCTACATCACAACGAAAAGACATCATTTCTCGCCAAATCGTGCTGCGGCGCAGTAAAATCGAAGGTTATCTTTTCCAGCCCTGTCGCTGCCCATGTTCGGGCCTCTCGCGTCTTAGGGCGTTTCAGGCTTCCACATGACAACCACCAGCGCGAATCTCGGTCTTCGCAACATCGCCATCATTGCCCACGTTGACCACGGCAAAACCACGCTCGTCGATTGCTTGTTGAAGCAGTCCGGCACCTTCGCTGCGCACGAGCAGGTCGGTGAGCGCGTGATGGACTCAAACGACATCGAGCGCGAACGCGGCATCACGATTTTGGCGAAAAACTGCGCGGTGACCTACAAAGGTTCGCGCATCAACATCGTCGACACGCCGGGCCACGCGGACTTCGGCGGCGAAGTGGAGCGCGTGCTCTCCATGGTCGACGGCGCGCTGCTGCTGGTTGACGCGGTTGAAGGCCCAATGCCGCAAACGCGTTTTGTGACCAAAAAAGCGCTTGCCCTCGGTCACAAAATCATCGTCGTGGTGAACAAGGTGGATCGTCCGGGCGCACGCCTTGACTGGGTCGTGAACCAGACGTTTGAGTTGTTCGACAAGCTCGGCGCGACCGAGGAGCAGCTTGATTTCCCGGTGGTTTACGCGAGTGCGCTGAACGGTTGGGCAACGACCACTGCGGGCGAAATCACCGACTCGATGGAGCCGCTGTTCGACACCATTCTTAGCAAGATTCCAGCGCCGAAACTGGACGATAACGCGCCGCTGCAACTGCAAATTTCCGCGCTTGATTACAGCACCTACGTCGGTCGCATCGGCATCGGTCGTATCCATCGCGGCACCATCAAATCGGGCACGCAATACACCATGCGCCTCGGTGATGAAGACAAAGGCATGTGCAAGGTCAATCAGGTGTTGACGTTCAAAGGTCTGACCCGCAGCGAGGCTGAATTCGCCACCGCAGGCGACATCGTAGCGATCACCGGCATTCAGGATCTCGGCATCGGCTACACGATTTGTGACAAGGAAAAAGCCGAAGGTCTGCCCGCGATTGCGGTGGACGAGCCCACGCTGACCATGAGCTTTTGCGTCAACACGTCGCCACAAGCCGGTCGTGAGGGCAAGTACGTCACCTCGCGCCAGATTCGCGAACGCCTGCAAAAAGAATTGCTCGCGAACGTGGCGCTCAAAGTCGAAGATACCGAAGACGCCGACGTGTTCCGCGTCTCGGGTCGCGGCGAATTACACCTCACGATTCTTGTAGAAAATATGCGCCGCGAAGGCTACGAACTCGCGGTCGGCAAGCCCGAAGTGCTGTTCAAAATGATCGATGGCGTGCAGAACGAGCCGATGGAAGCGCTTACTGTGGACCTCGAAGAAGGTCATCAGGGCGGCGTGATGCAGGCGCTCGGCGAGCGTCGCGGCGAACTCTCCAACATGGAAAACGACAGTCGTGGTCGTGCGCGTCTGGAGTACCGAATTCCGGCGCGTGGCTTGATCGGCTTCCAGAATGAATTCATGAACTTGACGCGCGGCACCGGTCTCATCAGCCACATCTTTGATGGCTACGCACCGCATCGCGGCGACATGCCTGGCCGTCGTAACGGCGTGCTGATTTCGCAGGACGATGGCAACGCCGTCGGCTTCTCGCTGTTCACGCTTCAGGATCGTGGTCGCCTGTTTGTCGCTCCCGGCGACATCGTCTACGAAGGCATGCTGGTCGGCATCCACAGCCGCGACAACGATCTCGTCGTCAACCCGATCAAAGAGAAAAAGCTCACCAACGTGCGCTCCTCCGGCAAAGACGAAAACATCCTGCTCACACCGCCGGTCAAGCTGACGATCGAATACGCCGTCGAATTCATCGAAGACGACGAAATGGTCGAAATCACTCCGAAATCGATCCGCCTGCGCAAGCGCTATCTGAAAGAGCATGAGCGCAAATCGTCGATGCGTCGGGCTGAAGCAGCGGCGGTTGCGGCGTAATACGCGCAAATACGCGCAAATACGCCCCCAAGTCTGGAACTTTGGACTCAACGGACGTATCCTAGCGGCATGCAATCCCTGCGCCGCTTCCGTAAGCTGATCGCATTGGTGGCCTTGATCTGGCTGCCGATGACGGTCTTTGTTCAGGTTTGCGCGACGCAGGCAGTGGTTGCCGCGATTGGCGGGATGGATCATCCGGGGCTCGTGCAGCCGGGGGATTCGCCGCAACATGCGGGTCACACTACCGCTGTTGAAGGTGCCGATGTCGTCACCATCGTTGTCGATGCAGAGACCTTCTGGCGCAGCGTCGATGCGTTCGACACCGGTTGCGACATGCAGTCGGTTTGCGCATTCGCGGCGCTCGCGGTGGTGACGTCTTCGTCGCCCGCAGGATTGGCGTTTTCCAACGCTTGCATTGAGTACCCGTGCGCCAATCCGACCTTTGCTACGCGTTCACTGATTCCGGACACGCCACCGCCCCGCCTCACACTGTAATCAACGCTAGCGGGCGATTTGCTGCATGGAAACATGCACGCAGTTCGCCCCCTGTGATTTTCAGTTTTTGTGAGGATTTATGAAATCTTTCTTCTCTGCGGCTGCCGCACGAGCGTTGGCTGCGGCCATCCTCGTTGCGGGTGCCGCGAGCGTGACAACCCGTTCGTACGCGGGATTTTTCATCCCGAAGGACAACTGGATGTTGATGTCCGCGTACACGCCTGACGAGATCAACGCCGAACTCGCATACGGTTTGCGTCGTGACTTAAGTTTTTCGCTGGGACTTACGCGGGTTCGTGAATCAGCGTCGGACACGAAGTCCGGCACAGCCTGGCGAAATGTCTGGCTGGCGCAAGGCGTTTACCTGCTGAACCGCGTACCCACGGAGGACGGCATTGGCAATGCGTATGTCTTCGGCGGGCCGCTGGTTGAACAGCGCGAAAGTGGCGATAAGGCGCACGCAGGCGTCAGTACCGGCCTATGGTTTGACTACGAAACACGGCGTATTTACACGCGCCTAAAGCTGCACTCGCTGAAAGCGTTGTCAGGCGAAGGCGGCCAGAACTGGCGTCGCAACGAGGTCATCGGCCAGGCCATGTGGGCACCGTATGCAGCGGACTACGAAGACGTAGCGAGCTGGATCGGCGTGCAGGCAAAGCGCGTGAGCGACACGCCGCAAACCGAGATTACGCCCTATGTCCGGTTCTTCCGCAAGAACTGGTGGGTGGACGCGGGCGTCTCCGTGGATGCCACGCACCGCCGCGAAGTATTTATCAACTTTATGTATCTTTTCTAATTTTTTATTTTGGAGCTAACTATGAAAAACGTCTCTCTTGTCATGCTTTCCGTGGCTGCTGCGATGGCCGCAAATGTGAGCGTCGCCGACACGCTGAAGGTGAAGGTCGACGGCATGGTCTGCGGCTTTTGCGCCAGTTCCATCGAGAAAAAGATGCGCGCTGAAAAAGCGACTGCCGACGTGTTCGTCAGCCTCGAAAACAAGATCGTAGCCGTCGCTGAAAAGCCCGGTCAGAAGTTAGACGACGCGCGCATCAAGGCGCAGATTGCTGACGCCGGTTACGAGGTGAAAGGTATCGAGCGCGTGACGACGAGCCTGAAAGATATTCGCGCCGAAACAAAAGCGAAAAAATCCTGATGGATAGCGTTGCCGAGCAAAAGATCGGCAGCCGCCTGACCTGGCTGACGATCTTTACCAGCGCGAGCACGCTCCTGTGTTGTGCGCTGCCAGCGTTGCTGGTGGCGCTAGGTGCGGGCGCGGCGCTGGCGTCGGTCGTGAGCGTGTTCCCGCAGATTGTCTGGGTGTCGGAGAACAAGACGCTCGTGTTCGTGGCGGCGGGTGTCATGCTCGCAGTCGCGGGTTACCTGCAATACCGGGCGCGGTTTCTGCCGTGTCCGGCGGATGCAGCGCTGGCGGCGGCGTGTGCGCGACAACGACGGGTATCAAACGTCATTTATTTCGCCTCGCTTGCGCTCTATGTGGTCGGCGTTGGCTTCGCAATTGTCGGGCCGTACCTCGCGGATTGAATATCGCGAGCATTGTGCTCGGATCAGCACAGAATGTGACCGTGGCGCTAAGCCAGACGTGAACGGCTGAATGGCTGAGCGCCTGAACGGCTCAGGCAACGTCGTCGCTGATGCGCTGACCGCCACGATAACTGCCATCGTGACCGACGGTGAAATCGTTGCGACCCGAAACGTCGGTGCCGCGCAAAAGCCAGATCGGGCGCGTGGCGTAATCCACGCGGACCGCCCCCTGTGCCGACTGCATCACGTTATCCGCAGCACTGCGTTCGAACACGGCGTCTGCGGGCATGTAGCGGGCGACGAATCCGGCGCGGCGGTGATCGCTCCGGTTCGCTTCCGAGCCGTGAATCAGGAACACATCATGCAGCGAAAACTCGCCCGCCTGCAGCGTGTCGTCGCGCGCGGCGGATTCGTCGAACGCGTGCGGTGCCACCTCTTCGGGAAGCACGAGGCTCGGGTCATGGTTAACGCGATGCGCAACCACACGACCGTCCCGATGCGAGCCGGGGATGTAGCGCATGTTGCCGTTGGCAGGCGTTGCGTCATCAATCGCGATCCATGCGCTGACGGTGGCCAGCGGGCGCATGGGCCAATATTTTCCGTCCTGATGCCACGGAATTTTGCGACCCGTGTGGGCGGGTTTGCAGAAAACCTGCGAGCCCCAAAACACAATATTCGGGCCGATCAGCGCTTCAATGCAATCAAGAATTTCCGGTCGTGTGGCGTAGCCAAACCACTCGGCGGCCAGCGCGATGGCCTCGTCGTCGCGACCCCGTCCCAGTGCGGGGATGTGCGGGCAAATCAGGCTCTCCGGCGCGACATCGTCACGAAACGCGAGCAGCCGATCAAGCGACGCGCGCATCGCGGTGTTGGTCTCGATGCTCAGCCGAACCGGCGCGATGATCAATCCATCGTCGCGAAAGAGCTCTACGTCCGCGTGGGACAAGCCGCTTGATTTCGAGCCTTCGTGCCGTGAATTTGCCATGTCGTCGATGCTAGGCGAGACTTGGTTCGGACGAGCTTTGGATATTCGGTCAGTGAATCAGCTTTGAGCTGTAAATGCGGCTTAAAAGGGGCTAGCGCCCCATTCAATGCAAAGTCGACTATGGCCGCAATCGGCTTCTAGCCCCAAGTAGACCGCCGATCCGGAAAAAAGCTATTGGCTGAAATTAACCTTCGACCAGCTTCGTTTCAACCGTTGCGCGGTCGCGCAGTTCACGCAGCCACGTTTGGTAGGCCTCGTCGGCTTTGCGGTCACGCAGCGCCACGCGGGCGGTTTGGCGGCTCTTCTCGGCGGTGACGTCCTGCTTTCGGCGCTCGGTGACTTCGATCAGATGAAAGCCGAATTGCGAGCGAATCGGGCCGATGAGCGAATTGATTGGCGCTTTCGTCATCGCGGCTTCAAATTCGGCGACGGTGTCACCGGGCGATACCCAACCCAGTTCGCCGCCCTTTGGCGCGCTGCCGTCTTCGCTGCTCAACTTGGCGACGTCTTCAAATTTTGACCCGCTGCCGATACGATCTTTCAGTCGCTCGATTTTGGTCTTGGCTTCGGCCTCGCCGACCAGATCGTTCACGCGAATGAGAATGTGCCGTGCCTTGTTCTGCTCGACGATGGCTTTTTGCTCACCGGCCCGTTTGTCAATCAGGCGAACGATGTGAAACCCGTTGGCGCTACGCAGCACCTCGCTGGTTTCGCCTACCGCCATTTTTTGCGACGCCTGCGCATAGAGCGCGGGCAAGCGATCACCCTGCCGCCAGCCGAGTGCGCCGCCTTGCGTCGCGTCATTAGCGTCGGAGAAAACCGCCGCGACCTGCGCAAAGGCAGTGCCCGATTTCAGCTGGCGCTCGGCTTCTTCGGCGCGCTTCTTTTTCGCGGCAACCTGATCCGGCGTCGCCTGCTCCGGCACCAGCACGAGGATGTGTGCGAGCTGATATTCGGATTGATTTGCACCGACCAGTTTGGCCTGCGCAAGATACGCCTCGATCTCGGCATCCGTCACCACAACGCGTGACTCGACCTCGCGATCACGCAGGCGGGAGAGCACGATTTCGTTCTTTAATTCATCGCGGAATTTCTCCAGCGTGACGCCATCCTGTTTGAGCGCAGCGGAGAACTGCACCATCGACATCTTGTTATCGCCCGCGATCCGTTGCAGCGAGGCGTTGACGATCTCGTCATCGGCGCGAACGCCGTTTTCCTTGGCAAATTGCAGCTGCACGCGCTCGTTGATGAAGCGCTCCAGCACCTGTGCGTCGAGCTCGGCGTCGGGCGGCATGCTGACGCCTTGCCGCTTCAACTGGGCGGTCACAGCGCGCTTTTGTTCGTTCAATTCATAGCGGGTGATCACTTCGTCGTTGACGATGGCGACCACGCGGTCCACGAGCTGAATGCGCGCCGATTGGGCAAGCGCTGGAAGCGTTGCTACGCACAATAAACCGGCAACGGCGACGGCGACGGCAACGGTTGCAGCCTTGGGAGAGAAAGGAATCGATTTCATAATTCGGCGTTGGCTATTCTTGCTTTGTTCGCTTTTGGCGAAGATTTAGGCGTAGATCAATGGGGACTAATTGGGACAAACTAATTCGGATTGAGCGGTGAATTCGGCGTCCACGGCGTGAACTCAGGCCCGGTCGGGGGCACTTCTCCAGCACGACTGCGGGTAGGATTATCGTAGAGAAGCGAATATCCCGGAATGTTCCGCTTGAGCACATCCAGCGGGTTAGAGCCTACCCGGCCCAGTCCGTTCAACTCAAGTTGCAGAAAAAATGCGTTGGTTGCCGTGGTGGTCGATGTGGTCAAGCGTTGCGCCACGGCGCGCACCACGTAGCAGCAGCCGTCATATTCAAGGCCGACCACGCTCTCGGTCATGCGGCGGTCAGCAATCGAGAAATTGAGCCGACCCACGGCATAAAACCCCCGGTAGATCGGCCACTGTCCGGCGACGTCAATTTGCTTGACCTGCACCGTTCCGGACTGAGTCACCAGATCGCGAATGGCGCGGTAGTTGATGTTGAGCGTATGGGTGCGATCCGGCGTGTAACGCAGGCCGAAGGAGTAGCGCTCGGTTCGCCCAAGGTTCGCGTTGAACTGTGTGTTCGCTTCCACGTAGAGCGCGTCGGCGACGCGGCCTTGCGCCGAGAACAACAAGTCCGAGCTGTTGCGATCCTGCTTCGATTCGCCAAAGTTGGCCGTTACCTTCTGGTCGTTGAAATAGAAACGCTCGCCGACGGTAAAACGCAGGCGCTCTTTCTGCGAATCAGGATCGAGCAGGCGAGAGGTGATGCCCACCGAGAGATGCTGCGTATCGCCAATGCGATCCTGCCCGACGTAGCGGTTCGCGCTGAACAGCTGCAGGTAGTTGAAATCAGCGAGCGCGGTGTCAAAGATTGGCGTTTGACTCTGATCGCGGAACGGGATGTAGACGAACATCGCGCGCGGTTCCAGCGTCTGCGTAAAGGCGTTTCCGAAGATCGATGATTTGCGCTCGAAGCGCAAGCCGCTGTCGATGCTCGCAATCGGCAAAATGCGCGTCGAATTGCGGTAGTCATCAAACTGACCGATCAAGTCGTAGCGCGTGGCGTGGAGTCCAATCTGCGGCGTCACGAAATAGCCGGGCTGCTCATGGCGCCACGTCGCCGTGCCGTAACTATAGGTCCGATACCCGGACGGAAACGCGCCGTTGGGATATTCAAATCGCGTGGAATCAGCCGAGAGTTTGAACTCCAGCCGCTGATCGGCGAGCGGGCGATACACCGGCGATTCCGCAGTCAATTGCGGCACCCGGTTGTACGGCGGCAACACAATGGCACCGGGGTCTTGCAGCGTCTGAAAACGTTGCGCCTTTGCCGTAAAGACCCAGTCGAATTTGCGATAGGTGAGCGTCGCATCGCGCGGCAAGGTGGTGATTGAGGTGATGGACACAAAGTCCGCCAAATCGACAAAGTAGCGCGAATCAGACACATGGTTGTAGTTCACCACCAGTGTCAAATTCGGAGTGAACAATTGGGTATGGCGAAAGTTTGTCGCGTCGCGCGTCGCGTCCGCCAGCCGATCTTTCGGCAATATTTCGGCATCGACCACACCGGCCGCCGTACCGAATGGCGTGTCGAACAGATAGCGCCCCTGACCACCAAACAGCACGCCGCGTTTGCTCATCAGGCGCGGCGTAAACGTGGCGTCGTAATTAGGGGCAAGATTCAAGTAATACGGCAGCTGAATGTCCAGCCCGCGATTGCCGCTCAGGCCGTAGGTCGGGGCAAGAAACCCGCTCTTGCGCTCGTTTTTGAGCGGAAAGCTGAATTGCGGCAACCATGCCACCGGAATCGATCCCAAATAAATTTTGGCATTGTGAGCCACACCAATCGAGGTGTTCTCGTCGATATCGAGTTCGCTCATTTCGAGATGCCAGGCGGGCGCGTCACCAACGCAGGTCGAATAGCTGCCGCGCAGAATCCGGTATTTTTCCGGGCCGACAAATTGAAGCTCGTTCGCTTTGCCTCGCCCTTTGTACAGTCCCAGAATGAAGGTCGGGCTCTTCATGAACCCGGTCTCGGTGTCGCGCTTGTATTCAAGCTCCGGGCCTTCGACGAGATCCTGCCAGGTGCGGATCACCACATTGCCGCGCGCCTTGATGGTGTCAATCGAGAATTCGTAGCGCATCCAGTCGGCGAGCACCTGCCGGGAAGGCGATTGCAGATCAACCGAGCCCTTCGCTTCGAAAAAGTCGTTGTCGACGCCGGAGGTCTCAACGGCCTTAACGTGGGTGATTTCGCCAACGTCTTTACCGTCTTTCCCCTTCGGTGGCGGCGGTTTGAGCTGCACCTCGTAGCTGCCATTCGACGAAATCGCCGAAGGGCAATAGGGCCGCAAATCAGGGGTGCCACGCGCGTTGAGCGGTGCGGTCACGCCTGCAGCCGCCAGCGCACCCGCAATCGGGGTCGCGATGCACAAGCTCTGCGCATGCGCACCCGTCGCTGAACAGAGCACGGCGGTTAAAGCAAGAGTGGGCCGGGGAGAGAAGCGCAAGGCAGGCGTTACCGTAAAAAACACACAAGTTTAGCCGACGAATCTGGCGCTATCTTCTGTAGTGGCCTCGTGAGCCCAACGCCTCCCCGCCTGCGCATTTTCAGGGCCAGCGGCCAATTCAGTATTGCCCCGGCAGCGCAGCGACTACAGCGCGAGTCTTCGCGTCAATTCCCGTCGCAAGGGCGGCAGCATTTGCACCGCTGTCAGGCCCAGGCCACGCGGCACATCGAACAGCCAGCCGCCACGATCAAAGCCGTAGGCGAGGAGGCCGGTGAATCCGATTCTTGCAACGCGGTCGATGCCGCGCTGTCGTGCGAAAGAGGCGAGCGTTGCCGCAGTACTGCTCGCCTTTTTTGCCATTACCGCGGCAAACTGTTGTGCGTCGGCGAGACCGAGATTCAATCCTTGTGCGGCTACCGGATGCAGGCCCTGCGCCGCATTGCCGAGCGCAACGATTGCGCCACTGGCACGCGGTTCGACGAAGCGCCAGACGAGCGGATAGCTCGTGAGTTTTGCGGTGAGCGTGAGTTCGCCCATCGTATTGCCGAAGGCCGTATTGATCTCGTCGCCGAGTGACGCGGCGTCCAGTTGCAGCATGCGCTCGGCGTCGGCGCGTGGGCGTGCCCAGATGACGGTCCAGTCTTTGTCGGCGCGAGGAATTAGAGCGAGCGCGCCACCATCGGTGAAGCGCTCAAAGGCAACGCTCGGTCGTGGTTTGCTGGCGGATACGCGGGTGATGACGGCAATCTGCCCGGAGTCACGCTCGATTCGCTTGAATTCGGCGACCAGATCAGAGCCCGCGCCGTCGGCGAGCACGACGCAATCGGCGCGCATCTGTTCGCCTGAAACGAGATGCACTTCGGCGTGTTGCGCGACGTGCTGCACAGAACTCACTTTCGCGCCGTACACAATCTGAATGCCCGCCGCGTGGGTGGCGTTGTCAAGCGCTGTCTTTAGAGCAGGGTAGGGAGACGCTGCGCCGAGCTCCACCGCAGAAACGTCGCTCGCATCGAGGCAGATCAGGCCGAACGCGCCTCGCTGCGTGATCTCGACCTGACGAATGGGCGCACGTTCTGACGCGCCGACCGCGACGCCAAGTTTCGTCAGGAATCGCCACGATGCCGACGACAACGCAATGTTGCGATCACCGAAAGACACCGCGTTTTGCGCGGCCGCTTCGAGCACCGTGATGTCATCGCTCACGCCGCGCGCTTTGAGCGCCAGAGCGGCGGCAAGACCGACGGGGCCTGCGCCTACGATGAGGGTTTTCATGCGTCTTTCTGCCAAAGGCGTGCGAACATCAGCTTTTCGCAGAAACGTAGGCTGTACATGGGCTAGGAGTAATTTTTACAGAAAACCGACTTATGCTTAAAAAGCGGTTTAGCCCCCATGCCGTCGTCATTACAGAAAAAAGCTGCTTCGTAGATGGAGCGGAGCTCTGGGTTGCAACCCAGCCTACGCCAATACTTCATTTAACGCGCGCAAGCCGCCTCAACCTCGGCCACCGTTTTAGGCGTCGTGATCGTCATGTTTTCGTTACCAGTCGCCGTGATGAGCACATCATCTTCGATACGAACGCCGATGTTCCAGAAGTGCTCCTGCACGTCCTTGTCGGGACGAATGTAGAGCCCCGGCTCATTGGTGATTGCCATGCCCGGTTGTAGCGTTTGCCACACGCCTTTTTTGCGGTAATCACCGGCGTCATGCACGTCCATGCCGATCCAGTGACCGGCGCGGTGCATGTAAAACTTCATGTAGGTTTTCTCTTCGATCACCTGATCGAGGCTGCCTTTGAGCAGGCCCAGATTCAACATGCCTTGCGACAGCACGCGGATCGCCACCTCATGATATTGATTGAACGGTTGCCCCGGTTTCAACACATCCATGCACGCGAGTTGCGCGTCAAGCACGGCTTGATACACATCACGCTGCGGCCCGGTGAACTTGCCGTTGACCGGAAAGGTGCGGGTGATGTCGCTGGCGTAGCCTTCATATTCGCAACCGGCGTCAATCAGCAGCAGATCGCCGTCCTGCATCTTGCGATTGCTGTCGTTGTAATGCAGCACGCAGGCGTTCGGCCCGCTGGCGACGATGTGGTTGTACGCGGGCGTGCGCGCGCCGTGACGGATGAACTCATGCGACAGTTCTGCCTCGACCTGATATTCGTATTGCCCCGGACGCGCTGTGTTCATCGCACGCGTGTGAGCGAGTGAGGAAATCACGGCCGCGCGACGCATCAGCGCTATCTCGTGCGTGTCCTTGATGAGCCGCATGTCGTCGAGCGTTGCCCGCACATCGATGACGCTATTCGGCGCCGAAACTCCGGTGCGCGCCATATTGCGTACGGCGTTGATCGCCGCAGCCATTTCGGCATCCCACGCGGCACCCATGCCGACCGGCGTATGCACTGCGCTGCGATCTGACATCAGTTTGGGCAACTCTTCCTTTAATTTTTCAATCGAATGCGCTTCATCAAAACGAAAAATTTCGCGCGCCGCGTCCGGACCGTAGCGATAGCCATCCCAAATTTCCCGCTCAAGATTTTTCTCACGGCAGAACAGGATGGCCTTGCGCTCGTTGCCTCCGATGAGTACGAGCACGCTTTCGGGCTCGACGAAACCGGTCAGGTAATAAAAGTAGCTGTCGTGACGATACAGATAGCCGGTATCGCGATTGCGCAGCACTTCGGGCGCGGTCGGAATGATCGCGATATCGTCGCCGATGGCAGCGAAAAGTCTTTCGCGGCGGAGGTGGTAAGGGGAAGCGTCGACCAGAGCATTCATGGGAATGACAAAATAGCGCGATGGAAGAAGCTCACGATTATAGTTTTGCGCCCGTGCTTGAACCCGAGCCTGAGGTTGTCATGGTCGATATCGCCGACGATCCGCCTGTGCAGGAGGACATTGTCGCCGCCGCAGAAG
>JANXUB010000062.1 GCA_025352105.1 Burkholderiales bacterium
GCCGTTGGCGCTGCCCGCGCCCGCCACCGCCGTTGGCAGCGCCTTGGCGTCCACTTCAGGCACCACTCGTACGATGCCGCCTGAACCCTCGACCGCCGCGAAGCCCGCCATACGCAATGCCGACAAAAACGTCGGATAAGCAAGGCCGGGCGCAACGCCCTTTGCGGACTGAATGTTGATTTTTCCTTTGACTCGAGGATCGAGCACAAAAGTCTTGCCGGTCAGCTCACCGACGGCTTTGGCAACGACATCAATGTCGGCATCGACAAAATTCAGCGTAACGGGCGTCTGCGAAAAAGCGTTTGGCGCGAACGCTAGTGCTGAAGTCACAACCGCCAGTGCTACGGTCAAAACCGTCAGCGAGCGCCGACACAGGAGGGGGAAACTGAACGAGGTCATCAAGCCAGTTTAGCATCGGCCTGCCACTGCCGGGATCAAGCCTCCGCGCCGGGCTGGGCGAGCCGTCAGCCCGCATTCAGGCGAAAACGCTGAACCTGCTTGTCGTATTCGGTTTCGACTTCTTTGGTGATCTCGATACCGTCAAAGCGGATCACGCGACCACCAGAGGCGCGGCACGCCACACGCTCGTACTGGCAGGGGCCCATTGCGGGAAAGCGAGCGCAAATACGACCGGAGTTTTCGGGGAACGTAATCGGCTGACGGGTCTCGGCACCAGCGGCCCCTTTGACACACTCGTAGCGCGTTGTGCCTGCGGGAGTAACCGATGCGACGGTAGCAATCTGCACGGGTGAAGGCTGCGCGCGAGCGGGCGCAACGGTACCAGCGGCTGACCCGATGCTGGTCGCGTTGCCATCGGTGGGTGGAATGGCTGGCATGGCCGGGACCGACTCTTTTGTTGGCGATGCCGTCACAACCAACGGCGTCACGGCAGGCTTCGGTTGCAGCACCGCTGGGTCCTCGGTGGCGACCGTCTGTACCTGCGTGCAAGAAACCACCATAAACAGCGGCGCCACCAAGGCGGCGAAAAAGGCCGAACGCACGACCAAAGACAGCCTTCTAGGCCGAAGGAATAAAGGCGTCATCACCCTGATGTTTCCTCTCAAACTTGATGAAATTGAAGTAACCGCAGGTGTTGCCGTTCGGATAATCGCGGCAAACCTGGGGACGCCCCTCGTAAATTGTGCAACGTCGCTCGCTCTGATCGAAGAACATGCACATCGATTTGTAAACCGTGTCTTTGCGATGCCGCAACACCCGCACGGTTTCACCTTCGTGCGAGACTTCTTTCGTAAATTTGTCACGCGCAACGTCCACCGGAATAGCATGATGTTTTGCCAGGCGCGTGACATCGCTCGGCTTGGTTTCGATGTAGTCGTAGCTACAGCAGTAGCCGGGACACTTGCTGCAATCAAACGTGTTCTTCTTGGTCATGGCGGGCTGATTTCAAATTCTCGTCCGCGATGTTAATGGACAGTCGCCGCGCCGTCATAATCGTGTGAATAGATTATGAGTTTTCTGAATCGAGTGTTGTGAGTCTGATCGAACTACGGGATGTGGAGAAGCTTTGGGGCGATGTCGTTGCCCTGTCGCCCACCAATTTGCTGATTCCCGAGGGTGGCTTCACAGTGCTGCTTGGCCCATCGGGATGCGGCAAAACAACTACGCTTCGATTGATTGCCGGACTGGACGCCCCCAGCGCTGGGCAAATTTTCGTGGCTGGACGAGACGTCACACACGAGCCGCCATCAGAGCGCAATCTCGCGATGGTGTTCCAGAACTACGCGCTGTTTCCGCATCTAAGCGTTGCCGACAACATCGTCTTCGGACTTCAGGTACGGAAGGCATCGAAACAGGAACAGTCCGAACGACTGGCCCGTGCGCTTACGCTGCTTGGCCTCGAAAAGCTACGCGACCGCAAGCCTTCGCAACTGTCGGGCGGTCAACAGCAACGCGTTGCCTTGGCGCGCGCGCTAGTGGCGGAGGCAAAAATCTGTTTGATGGACGAGCCACTATCGAATCTGGATGCCCAGCTGCGTCAGGAGATGCGGCAGGAGTTGCGTGCGCTGCAACAAAAGCTTGGCCTGACGGTGGTCTACGTGACGCACGATCAGGCCGAAGCTATGAGCATGGCGGACCGGGTGGTACTACTCAATCGTGGACGCATTGAACAGGTAGGCTCGCCACGTGAAATTTATGCACAGCCAGCCACCGTGTTCGCGGCGCGGTTCATTGGCACGCCGCCAATGAGCGTACTGGCGCTCGACAGTGGCGCGATCAAAGGCTCCAAATTTGGTGTACACGCTGCGCCTGAAGGTGCAACGCATATGGCAGTCCGACCTGAACAGGTAGCGTTGGGCGGCGACATTCCCGCAACCATCACCGCCAGTGAATATCTGGGTGCAGACTCACTCGTCCGCTGCCAGATTGGTAGCGAGCATGTTGCCGTTCGCATTACCGGCCAGCAATTTTTCGAGCCTGGTCACAATGTCCAGCTCGCATGGTCGCAGGAAACGCTGCACTATTTCGATAGTGACGGTCAACGCGTCGATCAAGTTACCGCACACCCACTAAATGGAGAATGACACCATGAAATTTAACGCCACGATTATTAGCGCAGCGCTTACTTTGGCAGCAGCTGCGCACGCAAGTGCCCAAGTGACGGAAGTGCCCTTCTATTTCCCGGTGGCCGTGGGCGGGCCAATCACCAAGTACATCGATCAGTTCGCGACCGATTTCAACAAGGAAAATCCAACCGTAAAGGTCTCGCCGATTTATGCTGGCAGCTATCAGGACACGATCGTTAAAGCATTGACCGCGAACAAGGCGGGCACACCTCCGGTTGCGTCGGTATTGCTGTCAACCGACACTTTCACATTGATCGACGAGGACGCCATCGTGCCAATCGACAATTTCGTGAAAACAGCGGACGACAAGGCGTGGCTTGCCGGGTTCTACAAGGCCTTTCTATTAAATGGACAGGTTGGTGGCAAGACCTGGGGCGTGCCTTTTCAACGCTCAACCGTCGTGCTCTACTGGAACAAGGAGCTGTTCAAGGAAGCGGGGCTGGACGCCAACAAACCACCAGAAACGTGGGCCGAAATGACCGCGATGTCGCAAAAGCTGACGAAGAAAGATGCCAGCGGAAAGACCACTCAATACGGCGTACAAATTCCGTCGAGCGGCTTTCCGTACTGGCTGTTTCAGGGGCTCACCACGCAGAACGACGTGATCCTCGCCAATGATGCCGGGACGCAAACGAAGTTCGATGATCCCAAGGTGATCGAGGCGTTGCAATACTGGATTGATCTGTCCAAGAAACATGGAGTACATCCAACCGGCATCGTGGAATGGGGAACCACACCGAAAGACTTCATGGAGAAAAAAGCGGCGATGATCTGGACAACGACAGGCAATCTCACCAACATCCGCGCCAACGCCAAATTTGACTTCGGCGTCGCGATGCTACCGACAGGCAAGAAGCGCGGATCGCCCACGGGCGGCGGCAACTTCTATATTTTTAAGAAAGCCACGCCTGCGCAGCAAGAGGCCGCATTCAAGTTTGCCAAGTGGTTGACGCAGCCTGAACGTGCTGCGCAGTGGGGAATTGAGACGGGCTATGTCGCCGTGTCGCCTGCTGCCTGGAACACCGCAGCGCTCAAGAAATATGCCGCCGAGTTCCCGCCAGCGACCGTGGCGCGCGACCAGTTGCAATATGCAGTTGCCGAGTTTTCGACGCACGACAATCAGCGCGTCACCAAGGCGTTTAACGACGGTTTGCAGGCCGCATTGACCGGGAGCAAGACCGCAGAGGCTGCGATGAAGGACGCGCAGCGAGAAGCGGAACGGTTACTGAAATCCTACAAGTAGCGGTTGGCCCTCCATAACACTCAGTGACGCGAAGCGCGTGAACCAACGACGTCAGGCCCAAGCGTGGTTGATGCTGCTGCCCGCGCTCGTCCTGCTGGTTGCGTTCACGCATTACCCGGCCGTGGCTACGATCATCGACAGTTTCATGTCGACACCGAAGCCGAACCGCCCCAGCGTATTTGTAGGACTCGACAACTACGCGTCGATGGTCGAGGATCCGATCTTCTGGCAGGCGTTGCGTAACAACCTTTGGTTCGCACTGGCAACCATTCCACTCTCCATCGGCTTGGCGTTGAGCATGGCGCTCTGGGTGAATGGCCGCATGGCAGGGCGCGGTTTTTTACGTATGGCGTATTTCACACCCACCGTGTTGCCGATGATTGCAGTGGCCAACATCTGGCTATTTTTCTACACGCCGACGTACGGATTGCTGGAACAAATCGGCGGTTTGTTTGGCTTGCCGTCGCAAAACTGGTTGGGTGACAAAGCCACCGCGCTCGCCAGCATCACCGTAGTCGCAGTGTGGAAGGAAGCCGGTTTCTTCATGATCTTCTACCTTGCAGCACTTCAAGGCATCAGCCCGAGCCTGCGTGAGGCGGCAGCAATCGAGGGCGCGGGTCGTTGGTTCTTCTTCCGGCGCGTACTGTGGCCGCTGTTGATGCCGACGACGATTTTCGTGTCGGTGAACGCCGTCATCAACGCATTCCGTATGGTCGACCATGTCGTGGTGATGACGCGCGGTGGCCCGGACAATGCGACGAGTCTGCTGCTCTATCACCTCTATGAAGTGGGCTTCAAGTATTGGGATCAGGGTTATGCGGCGGCGATCACGGTGGTGCTGCTCGGCGCGCTCGCGACAGTGGCGTTGGCGCAGTTCTTCGTGCTCGACAAGAAAGCGCACTATTGAGATGTCAGCTTCTGCATTCCAGCAAAGATCGCCCGTCGTCGACACGCTTGCAGCCTGGTTGCTGGCGATTTTGTGGGTGTTGCCGCTGGTGTACGCGGTGTGGACCGCGTTCCATCCTTCGGAGTTCTCGGCAAAGTTTTCGCTTTCAGCGCCGCTGACGCTTGAGAACTTTGAGCGCGCTTGGACAGCCGCGCCGTTCGCCCGATATTTCCTGAACACGACCGTGCTGGTTGCGATGATTCTGTCCGCGCAGTTGGTGCTGTGTACGCTTGCGGCATATGCCTTTGTTCGCTATGAGTTTCGCGGGAAGAGCTTCCTGTTCGCGCTGGTGCTGGTGCAGCTCATGATCATGCCGGACATTCTGCTGGTTGAGAACTACAAAACGATGAGCCAGCTTGGGCTGATTGACACGCTCATCGGGATCGGCTTGCCCTACTTTGCGTCGGCGTTCGCAATCTTTCTGTTGAGGCAGACGTTCAAAGGCATTCCTAAAGAGCTGGTCGAGGCAGCCACGATGGAAGGTGCGAGTTCCCTGCAGATTCTGTGGCGTGTTTACGTGCCACTGGCAAAGCCTGTGTACGTCGCCTTTTCGCTCGTATCGGTGAGCTACCACTGGAATAATTTCCTGTGGCCGTTGGTGGTGACGAACTCGGTCAACTCTCGCCCGCTAACGGTCGGCTTACAAGTGTTTGCTTCGACCGATCAGGGCATTGACTGGTCGATCATCACGGCGGCAACGCTCCTGACCGCCGCGCCCCTATTAGCGGCGTTCGTGCTGTTTCAGCGACAATTCGTCCAGTCTTTCATGCGCGCTGGAATCAAATGAAAATCATCACATGGAACGTTCAGTGGTTCTGCGGTCTTGACGGTGTGATCGACATTGCACGCGTCGTAAATGCGGCTCGCGACATGGCCGATTTCGACGTGATCTGCATGCAGGAAGTTGCGGTGAACTATCCGCGGCTTGACGGTGACGCATCGCACAATCAACCGGAAATTCTCCGATCACTTCTGCCGGGTTTTGAAGTTTTCTTCGGTGCAGCTGTCGATGAATTGAGTCCCGACGGTATTTCACGTCAGCGCTTCGGAAATCTTGTCGCGTCGCGCCTGCCAGTGGCGCAGGTGCGCCATCATGCTTTGCCGTATCCGGCCGACCCAGCAGCGGGCGGCGTACGCAGCATGCCGCGCATGTGTACCAGCGCAACGGTGGCAACGCCATTTGGCCCGGTGCGTTTCATGACGACACATCTTGAGTTTTATTCGCCGCCGATGCGGATGGCGCAGGCGCAGCATCTCTTGCAGATACATCGCGAGGGATGCGCGCACGCTGCCACACCGCCGTTGATTGACGATAGCGGTTCGGCATTTCAAAGCAAGCCGCACACGCCGCATTGCATCCTGACGGGGGACTTCAATTTCGAGCCCGACGGCCCGGAATACGGGTTGCTCAACGCTCCAGACGGAAGCGCGAACGCGCTGCGCGATGCATGGATGATCGCTCGACCTGAAACACCGCATGCACCCACTTTTCGCCTGCATGACCGGCGCTACGGTCCTGTGCCGATTACGTGTGATTTCGTGTTCGTGAGCGACACACTCGCATCACGCGTCAAACGCATTGACGTCAATCTCGACACCCGCGTGTCCGACCATCAACCGATGTTGCTTGAACTTGCCTAACTTGCTCTGCCGCCGTATGTTGACGGCCACGATCATCTTCGTAGTGGCGTCGCCCGCTTTTGCGTGGACGATCAAATCGCGCGAGCTGGTTGACGTTGAGATGACAGCGAACGGATCGCTGACGATTCTCGTGAGTGCCCCTGGAACAGAATCGCCGGGCTTGTATCTATGGAAATCCGGCGCGACTGAGCCCACCAAAATCTGCGCGATTAGCTCGCCGTCGTTCTTTTCATTCAATCGCCGGATCGTGATTGAGCGCGTCCATGGCGCGCACGATTCGTTGCGGACATACGACGCCGCAACCTGCGCAGTTTTGGGTCAAATTGAAACAACGGGCCGTGTTATCGACGCAGACGCCCAGGGTAGCCTGGTCGCCGCAGCCGTTCGGTATCCGGATGAGGAACGTGCGCTAGAACTCTACACAACACGCGGGAAGCGTATCGCTGCGACTGAGATCGGTCGCAACGTAGAGCTTGGCTTTGCGCCTGACGGAAAGGCGCTCTTGAATTTTGATCTGAGCGACACGTCGGACGCCTCTCAGGTCGCATCGTGGCGTCTGCGATCACTGGCTCCCGCTAAGTCGCCAGCCTGGATGAACAAGGATGAAATGGGCTTCATTCCGGGCGCTCATTATGTGAAGCAATATTCAAAGGGCGCGCTGTCCATCGTGCAATGGGCTACCGGCAAACCGAAGTTCACGACGCCGATGCCGCGAACCGTGCGAGTGCGGCAATTGTCAGGTGACGGTCGCTACGGTGTGATTCACGAGCGGCTGGCGCAGGCTGATTCGTTGGCCTGGTTTGACTTCGCAACGGGTGCACGAGCTCAACTAGGCGAAGGCAGCATAGATCATGCGGCGATTGACGCAACCGGCACTCAAGTGGCGTGGACGCAGCGCGGCGGGAAGCTGGGCGACGAAGTCACCGTCGTCAAAGCGTCGGTGAGCGGAACGGGCATCGTTACAGCCGAAAACTAGTTGCAAAGCACACCCAATTCCGGCAATCGCGCATACACTTATTTTGGTAAGGCTTGCATGTCGCTGAATCTGGACGTGTTACGTCTTTGCCATGAACAGCGTTTTGTGCGCACTCAACACAGGGGATACCTAAAGATGGACTTAGCGAAAATCATTGAACGCGTAAAGGGAATCATCCTTTCGCCGAAGACCGAGTGGGAAAAAATTGCAGCTGAACCGGCAGATGTCATGTCGCTTTTTACCGGGTATGCCGCGATTCTGGCGGTGATCCCGGCCGTCTGCGGGTTGATCGGATCGACCCTGATTGGCGTGTCGATTCCGTTTGTGGGCGGGACCTATCGCACCCCGATTGGATCGGCCTTGGCGCACATGGTTTTGGGCTATGTGTTCGGGCTGGCAGTTATCTACGCAGTGTCTCTGGTAGTCAACGCGCTGGCGCCTACTTTTAACGGCGAAAAAAATCCTATTGCCGCACTGAAGGTGATTGTTTATTCGTCGACGCCCATGTGGGTCGCTGGCGTGTTGTCACTGGTGCCCGTGCTCGGCGTGCTGGGCATCATTGCCGGGCTGTACGGGCTCTACCTGCTGTATCTCGGGCTGACGCCGTTGATGAAAAATCCGCAGGACAAGTCGATTGGCTACACCGCCCTAATCGTAGTCTGCTACATCGTGCTGGCGCTCATCGTTGCATCAATCCTTGGTGCAGTGGCCGGTGGCGGCGCACTGATGCGCGGCCGCTTTTAGCAAGGCGAGCCCGCCCAAGAAAAAGGCCGCATTCGCGGCCTTTTTTATTCGTGTTTCTGAGCTTGCGCCGCTGGCCCGATGTGCTCGGCTAGATGCACACCACGTTCCTGCCCGGCGTCGTCGCCTTCATGCGACGAATGCACGGGCTCAAAAAGTCGGTCGCGCCGCGTCGCCGTTTTGCCGTGATGCAAATAATGCTCAAGCTCGTTGAGCGCCCGTTTATATACGTCTCGCTTGAACTCGATCACAGCGTCGAGATCGACCCAGTAGTCGTTCCAGCGCCATGCGTCAAACTCCGGCCGAGTATCGGCGCGCAAATTCAGATCACTATCGCGACCGACCAAACGCAGCAGATACCAAATCTGCTTTTGCCCACGATAGTTACCACGCCATTCACGCTTTATCCACGTGGAGGGCACTTCGTAGCGCAACCAGTCTCGGGTTCTCCCGAGAATCCTTACATGATCCGGCCGTAAGCCAACCTCTTCGTGGAGTTCACGGAACATGGCCTCTTCAGGGCTTTCGCCCAGATTAATTCCGCCTTGCGGAAACTGCCATGAATGTTCACGTATCCGTTTACCCCAAAAAACCTGGTTTCTGTGATTAACAATCACAATGGCGACGTTCGGCCGGAAGCCGTCTTTGTCCAACATACGCCATCCAACAATCTATTTGTATCGATTGTCACATACGTTTGCCTAAGTTCATAGCGGCTGCTGCGCGCGACTAACTTTCAACTTTCGCTGGAGTCGGAATCCGCACCGCTTTGCCGAGGTGAATGCCGGAATCCAGGAGCATCAATTCACCGGTAATCGTGCGTGCGCCATCGATCAACCAGAGGATGGCATCGGCGACATCCTCAGGCGTGCACGCGCGCGCAAGCGGCGTTCCGGCCTCGTAACCTGCTTTGACCTTTTCAAAACCCGCTTGCCCGATACCGTCGACAAACCAGCGCGACCTGATGAGCCCAGGACACACCGCGTTGACCCGTATTTCAGGCGCGAGCTCACGCGCGAGATACAGGGTTAAGGCGTTCACAGCGCCCTTCGACGCGATGTAGGGCACAGCCAATCCAATACCCAGCGCGCCCGCAATTGACGAAACGTTAACGATGGCAGCGTTCGCAGATTTCTTTAGATGCGGCACGCTGGCGCGAACCATCTGGAACGTCCCAATCGTATTTACGCCGTAGATGCGGTTGAAAACTTCAGTGTCGAGCACGTCCCAGTTCGCGGCGCCGGTGAAGGTGCTGATGCCTGCGTTGTTGACCAGCGCATCGAGCCTTCCCCATTTTGCGATCACCGCTGCGACCATCGCTTTGCAGGCGGCGTCATCGGCAACGTCGCCGCGCATCAATAACGTGGCCGCACCTGCGTCGCGACAGGCGACCTCTGACGCCTGCGCCTCGCTTTCGCTCTTCGAATAATTGATTAAAACATCGTAGCCACGGCGGGCCAGACCGAGCGCGGTGGCCGCTCCTACCCCCGTCGCTGATCCCGTCACGATTGCAACTCTTCTCTCGCTCACGTTGATCTCCTTATGGATTTGTTCTGGCTGGATTCGAGTTTACGCGCCACAGTTACGATGAAGTGAGCGACGTCGATTTAGCCAATTTTTAGATAGCTTTGTGATGCAATCGCCACTGAACGTGGGCTGAGTCATATTTATTACTAAAGTTGACTTTCTCATAAAACCGCCTTTAGCCCATACACAACGGTTGTTTCATAAAAAAGCTGTTGACAGTAAATCTTCCGCCATCGTGGCCGTGCTCGCGGCGCTGGGCAAATCAGTCGCGCCGTCAGTTGCTGCGCTTTCGATTTACCAGATAGATGCCCGGCAGCACCATCGCCATCGCCCACGCGTGATACGCGCGCAGCGCTTCACCGAGCACGAGCCACGCGATGACCGCCGCGTAAATCGGCCCAAGGTAGAGCACCACACCGACGCGGGCAACGCCCAGCTCGCGCTGCATGACCGAGTACGCTAGATACGCGCCGTAACCGGGAAACACCGCAGCCGCGAGCACAAGACCAAAACCGTTCAGAGTCAACACCGGCAGCGGATTATTGACCGCCTCGAAGATCGCGAACGGCAGCATCACCAGCACTCCGGCCATTGCAATCACCGACAGCCGTGCACTCGCGTTCAACTTGCTGGGCCACTTGCGCAGCAACAACGAATACGTCGCCCACGCAATCGTTGCGCCCACGATCCAGCCGTCGCCGGGCACCAGCTTCACGCTGCCAAGCGCCGTCCACTCGCGTTTGAGCACTACGTGAAGCACACCGGCCAGGGCAAGCACCACGCCGATGCCCTGAGTCACGCTGATGCGCTCCTTCAGCCACAACGCAGCGGCGAGCACGATCAACACGGGCGAGATGCTGTAGATCAATGAAATGTTGATCGCCGCCGTCGTGCGTCCGCCGATATAAACCCAGGCACCGCAAATCCACATCCCAAGCGCGCCGAGCACCAGATAGCGCTTCCATTCGGCTGCAATCTCTGCGCGCGCCTCCCAGATTTCGCCCCAATGACCGAGGCTAAACAAAAGGCTCGCAATCAACCAGCGCAGCAACGCCAGCGCATGGGGCTCGATCACGCCCGGTGCACTGCGCGCCACCAGGTAGTTCACAGCCCACAAGGCGGGCGTGATGAACATGAGTACGAGTGCAAGCCGGTATTGGTTGATGGAGGTCATCTATATATTGTGTACGCGTTCGACGCAGGCATTCATTGCCTACGTCGTCACTCTGTCGCTCTCTTTGACGTTTGCGTTGCGGCGGCGGAGCTCACTGCGAAGGCGGGACGAGCTCATTGTGTGTATCCGGTCGGTCGCGCTCAACGAGCGCAAGATACTGCTCCAACGTACCGCCACGAAGCGGCTTGATCATGACTCGAACTGTATTTTTAAGGCGACCCATCTTTACGTCCTTGCGCAATCGGACCTGGTCGAAGCCCTGTCTCTCCCAAAACCGCTCGGCCCTGACATTTCCTTCCACCACACCGAGGCGCAGCCATGATGCCCCGCTGGCACCCGCCCAGGTTTCGATGCCACGATAAAGTTTTTGGCTGCTGCCATCGCCGTGTCGCTCGGTTGCGACGATGAAAAGGCCAATGTGCCAGACAGTAGGTGCCAACAAGTCTGACACCACATTGGCTACAGCCACCATCGCGCCGTTTTTATCCAGATAGCCGATCAGCCACTTTTTGGCGAAACTCCAGCCGGTAGGAAGTTCTCCGTGAATCTCTTCATAGGCTTCACTGGGTCCGGGTGGCTCTCCGTTGACAGCAATGTTGTACTCACTGTTGGTCTCGAAGAACCGCTGCAGCGCCTCCACGTGGGCGTCGGTGATCTCGACAACTTCGAGCCCGGGAATGGGCGATGAAGGAAGTTTTAAGTTCAGCATGTTCACGAACGCTACAAAGCTTCTTTCGGACAAACGTTCTTTCTCATTTGAGCCAACACAATCTTGTCCGTGTACTTTGTTAACTCGATCACCCGGTAGCCTCGGCGCTCATAAAAACGAACGTTGCCGGGCACGAGCGTGTTGGTCGTGAGTTCGAATCGCTCGACACACGGATGAGCCGCCTCAACCGCGCGAAGCAGCACTGCGCCGATGCCTCGCCCGTGATGGGACGGCTCAACACAAACGGCGCGTATTGTGCACACCGCTCCAGTCACGATGCCCCGCGCGGAACCAATGATTCCGACAGCGTCTTGGGCGACCAGAACAGTGTGTGTCCGAATGTCCAGTTCAATGGCGGAAACGTCCTCCATGAGTGGCGGAATATCCACGCTGTCGCTAAGACGGCCTTCCTCAGCGAAGGCGCGCATCTTGAGCTCGTGGATCACTGCGGCGTCGGAGGGATCGGCGGGAACAATGGTGTACATATTTTCCAAATGACGAATGCTCAGGAAATCTGCGCACGCATAGGCGCGAGCCGGGCTCGGTTCGACCGCAGTACGTACTGGCGCTACGTTTCAGCGGGTACCCAACGCCTCAGCAGTTTAGCCGCACCACACCCGCGTACGTCCGTCGTTCGAACGCAAACAGCGGCGACGCAACGCTTTGCTCGGATGGGTCGCGCATCGAGGGCATCGGTCGTCCGCAGGTGGAGCCTAGCTTCATCCGCACGCTGGTGGATCACATGGTGTGCGTGGAAAACGTGCAATCGGTGGCGGCGATGCGCGAGCTCTCAGGGCTCCTGGGGCGGAAAGTTGGGCCGAGTACAGGCACTAATTTTTTCGCCGCCCTGCAGCTCGCCGAAGTGATGCAAAGTCGTGGTGAAACCGGATCGATCAGCTCGCTCATCTGCGATACCGGCGAGCACTACCTGAACACGTATCACGATGATGCGTGGGTCAAAGCCAATTTTGGAGACTGCTAGTCGCTTGCCGATGCAATGATGACAATTTGCGCTCAGACATGACACAAGTCCGCGGTAGGCGCGGACTTGGCCCAATACTGTTTACTTATTGCCGTTCGCGCTGAGCTCGTCGAAGCGTTGGTGGCACGCCACGAGGCTTCGACGAGCTCAGCCCGAACGGAACGTGAATCAAATCGCTTAAGTGAACAGCATTCGGCCAAGTCCGCGCCTACAGCAAACATGTTTGGTTCCGGCCTTGCCGACTTGGGGAAGCGCTGATCAGTTGGGCGCAACGCGAAACAATTTTCCGTTTCTGTCGTCGGTGAGAACATACATAAATCCATCCGGCCCCTGTCGCACGTCGCGAATGCGCTGACCCAAATCAGACAGCAATTTTTCCTCCGCAACCACGCGGTCACCGTTGAGCGTGAGACGCGCGAGGTGTTGACCCGCGAGCGCGCCGATGAACAGCGAATTTTTCCACTCGGGAAATTTGGTCGATGTGTAGAACGCCATGCCCGAAGGCGCAATCGAGGGCACCCAGTAGTGAATCGGCTGCTCCATGCCGTCTTTCGTCGCGGTGTCATGCAGCTTCGCGCCGGAGTAATCGATGCCGTAGCCGATCACAGGCCAGCCGTAATTTTTGCCAGCTCGCGGAATGTTCAATTCGTCGCCGCCGCGCGGGCCGTGCTCATGCGTCCACAGCGCCCCGGTCGCTGGGTTGATTGCCGCGCCCTGCATATTGCGATGGCCATAGCTCCAGATTTCCTTGAGCCCGCCCGCTGTTTTGGCGTACGGATTGTCCGCCGGTATTTCGCCATTCGCTGCGATGTGAATAACCTTACCGAGATGGGAGTCGAGCGACTGCGCCCTCGCCTTTTCGCTGTAACGATCACCGGTGGTGACGAACAGCGTGCCATCGTTCGCGATGGCGATGCGTGAGCCAAAGTGATGGCCGCCACTAATGCGATCTTTCTGCCCAAAAATCACAGTCACATTCTGCAATCCGTCCTCAGCCAATTCTGCCCGTGCAACGACCGTGCGCGCGCCTTCGCTCGACGGCTCTGCATACGAAAAGAAAACGGTGCGATTGCTCGCGAACTGCGGCGACAAGACGACGTCAAGCAAGCCGCCCTGATTCACCGCATGCACTTTCGGCACGCCTTTGAGCGGTTCTCCCACTTTGCCGTCCATCGTGACGATGCGCATACGACCTGCCCGCTCAGTCACCAAAAAACGCGGCGTCGCACTTCCAGCAACTGGTGGCAGCCACACCATCGCCCACGGCGACTCAAGCCCTTCGGCAACCAGGGTTGCGCGTGCCTTGCCGACCGTCGCATTCGATAACGTCTGCGCGAAGCTCTGCTCCGCAAAAGCGGTCAGGCCGAACGCGAGGCACGGCAGCATTCGCAGGAGGTTGGGAAATTGCAATTGCAGTGGCATGTTCGATGTACCTTTGTTGAATCTGTAAAAGAGCCGGAAGGGAGGCGTTGGCTAGAGATCGCCACGGGTCATCTTGAGCAGCCGATCAACAATCGCTTCGCCATCAGCGCGCAAACCGTTGTGCTCGTGCTCGTTCGTCACCCAAAGCTTAATGTTCGGCACGATGCGCGCGGTCTCTTCGGAAAATTCACGATGCACGTACATATCGTCGAAGTACACCGCAGCCGCAACCGGCACACGATTTTTGCGCAGCTTTTCAACATCGTAGAGCATCGGCCAATCTGTTTTTTTGGCAAGAATATCGGCGGCAGCTTTCAGCGGCTTTAACTGCGGATACACGCCCATCATCCACGGATAAACCATTTCGCCAGTAAACAGCAGAGCCTCGCGTGCGTCATGACTGAACTCGGGAAATTCGCGTAGCAGGCGCTCGGCCGACCAATCACTTGCCGTCGCCTGTGTGTAGCAGGCTTCCTGCAACAACGTGTAAATCGGATGCGTGTCGAAAGACTGCGCATGCTCAACACCCGCGAGAAAATTCCAGTTCATCTCGCGGCCCTGAGGCGCGTCAACGAACGCCTCCTCAATCAAATAATGCACCGCCTCAAAGCCGTCGCTCATGCCAAACGAAAGACCAAGCTGCAGAAAGCGTTGCGCGGTCAAGCGCCCGCCTGATGGCATTTGCACGTCGTGATCGGTGAGATATGTGACGATGTCGCGCACGCGTTGCACGTCGTCGGGATAGCGCTCGTAGTAGCGGCGGTTCTTCGCGATCACGCGTGGATAGGTTGCGCGATACACATCGTCGGCCGTTGCTGTCAGCGATGGAATGCCGCCCGTGATGAGAACTTCCTTCAACCCAGCGGGCGCGGCAGACAAGTAATTCATGGCGCAGAAGCCGCCGAAGCTTTGACCGAGAATGCTCCACGGTCTATCGCCGATCAGCACTTTGCGGATCGCCTCGGCGTCGCGCACGATGTTGTCAGCACGAAAGTGTTGCACGTAATCGGCCTGAGCCTGCGGCGTGCCCAGATGACGCAGCGTCTGCGCGGTGATCGGTGTCGATGCGCCGGTGCCGCGTTGATCCAGCAACAGCACGCGAAACTCGGTGAGCGCGCGCTTGATCCAGCCGCTTGCGCCGCCCGGACGAGGCGCACCAGACCCCGGCCCACCCTGAAAAAAAACGAGGTACGGAAGATCAGCGTTCTCCTTTCCCGGCGCGATCACTTCGCGCGCGAAGACTGAAAGCTTTGCGGCGGCATCTGGATCAGCGTAATCCAGCGGCAAATCAAAGCGATGCGATTTGAGGATGAGACCGGGAATAGCGTGGGTGAGAGATATCGTGTTCATGGCGTGATTTCGGCGCGAGGGCGCAAAGAGATTTTTCGGGTCTATCTTAGGCCAGTTCACGTCATCACACACGTAAACTTCATGCTGTTGACATATGAATTGCTGCTGCGTCAGCTAAACTCAATTTACGCTATTCACGCTATTGACCGGAACCGATCGGAGTCACTGTGCCAACCCGTCATTTCTTTGCGCGCTGCCTCTTTGTGTTTTTTACGGCCTTCTGCGCCGTTGCCGCCAACGCCGCCGAGCCCATCGCCACCGTCTCGTTGCAGGCGAAATTGTTCAACGCCAAATCGGGCACTTTCTCGACGGACATACTGGCAGCGGGCGCAGCGGAACTTTTCAATGTGGTGGCGCGCGATGACCCGTCGAGCGCCAGCTTTGTGATCGTGTCGGTGGCGTTGGCCGATAGCAAGCTTGTGCCTTCGGATTCGCGAGTTCGGCTGGTCGCGCGCGAGCCAGTAGCCCGCAGCGCGACCAGTGGCAAGTCTGCGCCTGCTCGCACGCTACTCGACCAGACAGCGAAGCTGGGCGCAATCAGCAAAGGCGGTGTGACGCATCTGGGCTTCTGGTTGCCCGATACCGGATGTCGACCCGTGCAGCTAAAGGCAACGCTCACGGTAGCGCGGCAGCCGATCATCATTTCGGCTGATTCAGTCATTCCCTTTGTGTGCGGCGAATGATGCACGCAGACAGGTTTCTACATCGATTCTGAAAGTGGAGTAGCCAGCGATGCCCATGCAGTTAATTTCAGGTGCCGTCGGCGAAGGCGCGACAAACGCGATTCACGATGTTGCGCTGGTTCAGGCGATCCTGATGAAAATCACGCGCCCGCCCAGAGCCGTTACCGGCATCGGTGCGTATTTGTCGAGCTACAACGGCGTTTACGGCGCCAGTACCAAAAACGCCATTAACGCGTTCCAGACCGATTACGTGTTTGCGTCGGCAAACAGGTTGCAGTCCGTGCCGAATCCGAACGCCACTGCGGGAGAGGTCAGACCGGGCGACGCGACCTGGGCGGCGATGCTCGCGCAGGTGGCCACCGATTTCGCCAGCATGCACGTGTTGACCGGCGGCAAAACGGTTTATGTCGAGGCCACCGCCGCACAGTTACAAACCAAAATCGTGCAGGCGAATGCACTGACATTCACCACCGTTTTTCGCACCAAAGTACGTGCCTGTATCAACGAAATGCATGCGCGGCATGGCATCGCAGTCGGCGTCTGTGATCAGGGTGATCGACGCACATTTCAGGCGCAGTATCTGCTCTTGCAAAAAGTGCCCAGCGTGACGCACGCAGGCCCCGGCGAGAGCAATCACAATTACGGGATGGCGACCGACATTGGCTTTGCGGGCCTGCGCTGGCTGCATGCCGACGGGGCCGTGGACAACAACGAAAAGTCCTGGCTGCATCACCTGACCGCCGCGAGCGCTTCCGAGGCGAATCGCTTTTGGGATGCACTGCGCACGGTCGGCACCAGTGCGGCAGTCGGCGCGTTTCGTGGCCCGTTATCGGATCGCCCGCACCTGCAGAACTGGAATGACGCGACGGTATCCATGCGGAGTCGGCTGGCTGTTCATTTGCAGGCGTCCGGCAGCATGCGCTGGTCGCATGCGTCGGACGGCTACCGCTGTGATCTGGGTTTTGGCGGGGCGCTGTATCCCGTTGGCACCGCCGCACAAATCTGGAATCTCGCGGCCACGGTGACCGCAGCGAACATCACACAAGCCCGAGCGGCCGCCGCTGCCGCAGCACCACCGAGTCCATCCGCACCACGTCCCCCGGCACGGCCGCCCGCCACCGCAGCGGACGCTACTGCGATGCGGCAAGCTTTGCGCGATCAATTTGATCTGTCCGATGCGAACTGGCAGAACTGGACTGCAAATTGATGTGATGTCGCGCGTTTGATGCAGTGATTTGAACAGGCAGATGGCGTGACTTTTCCACAATCAGCTTTTTTGCACAACCTTTCATGCAATGGGGCTACAGGTCAATTGATTGATTTGTCGATATTTGCTCAATACTGCGTCGATCCCCAGTAAAGACTGGGTTTCAACAAAAAGCTGTTGCCGATAGAGCCATCGCGAGACCACCCAAATTACTTGGCGCAGTTTTAACCCCGTTTTGCGTCTAAGCTCGTTACACCTATCTCACACACCAATGGAGAGACCATGAGCAGGCGATCTTGCGGCAGCCACGCCGCGTCACCAAAGCGGCACAACTTTTTGCGCCCCCATCTTTTGCGTACGGGTCGGCTGGGCGGCGCGGTAATTGCAACGGCACTAAGCGCCCTGCTCGCGAGCTCAGCGCAGGCGTTCTGTGGCTTCTATGCAGGCAAAGCGGATGCCACTTTGTTCAATGAAGCTAGCCAAGTGGTGCTGGTTCGCGACGGCAACCGCACGGTGATCTCGATGTTGAACGATTACTCGGGACCGCTCAGCGAATTTGCGCTGATCGTGCCGACGCCGACGGTACTGAAACAGGGACAAGTACGCGTGGCTGAGAAAACCACGTTCGAGCGGCTCGATGCGTATTCGAGCCCGCGACTGGCGGAATACCACGACGGCGATCCGTGTCAGTTCAATCTGAACTGGGGAATGGATGTGTATCCGCGTCCGCTGTTTGCGCCTTCCGCTGCGGCAGGCGCGATGCGCGGTCAAATGCTGATGAAACAGGACAAAGCGCTTGGTGTGACCGTTGAGGCGCAGTACACGCTGGAGGAATACGACATCGTGAGCCTCTCGGCGACGCAATCGGACGGGCTGGAAACCTGGTTGCGCGAGAACGGTTACACCATCCCGAAAGGCGCGAGCGCAGCGCTCAAACCGTACATCAATCAAGGCATGAAATTCTTCGTGGCCAAGGTCAACCTGAAGGAGCAATCAAGGCTCGGATACAGCACCTTGCGGCCATTGCAATTTGCCTTCGAGAGCGAAAAATTTATGCTGCCGATGCGACTCGGCATGCTAAACGCGCCACCGAACAAGCCGCAGGATTTGATCGTGTACGTGCTCACCAAAAACGGCCGCGTGGAGAGCAGCAACTACCGGACGGCAAAGCTCGCAGCGAACGAAAACATTCCGCCGTTCGTCAAGCCGAAGTTCAAGGAGTTTTACAAAGCGCTCTACGATAGCTCGACCGCGCGTGAGGACTATCGCGTGGTGTTCACCGAATACTTCTGGGATATGGGATGGTGTGACCCGTGCGCAGCCGATCCGCTGACACAAACAGAGCTTCGCAAAGCTGGCGTGTTTTGGGTCGGTGGCGATGACGTGCAAATTACGGAAATTACGGGAACGCCGCCGTTCGCACCACCCGCGCCCGGAACCTCGCGCATGCCGATTCGCCCAGCGCCGCCCTCAATAGGCGGCGGCGCGCAACCCGTGATGCTCACACGCCTGCACGTTCGCTACACCGCCAACACGTTCCCCGAAGATCTGATGTTCACGCAAACCAAAGATCGGCAGAACTGGCAAACCCGCTACGTCATCCAAAACCCGTACGGCGGTTCGGTGGCAGCATGCAGCGAATCCGTGGCAAAAAACGATTGCGAAGCGATGTGCAGAGTCAAGGTGCCCGAGGTATCGCGTGAGGCAGCCCTTCGTGTCAAAGACGGCTGGGAAGGTTTAAAAAAATACGCAGGCAAATCAAACAGCGAGTTGGCAGCAGACTGCGCTGAAGCCTGCGGCACCAGCAAACGACAAACGCTCGACCTCGCCACGAAATACTACCTACGCGATTTGCCCGCACGCCTCGCCACCGAGAAGCAAACGCTGGCAAAACTGACGGGTTGGTCGATGGTGGACATCGACAAAATGGCCAGTGCCGGTGTGACGCCTGCTAACGTGAAACCGACGAGCAGCGGCGACGTTCAGGTGCCCGAGACGCGAACCTGGTGGCAGAAGTTGTTTGGCCTGAATCGCGCGGCGGGTAACGCGTCGTGAATGCTGACATTGCCAACGTCCTCTCTCCCTCTCCCGCAGCGCGGGAGAGGGTTGGGGTGAGGGCGGTTGCATCAGGATCAACGGTAGCTGCATCTGATCATGGCCACCGAGCTGCGAGCGAGAAGCTTCGCACCCTGCTCACACAGATCGACGCCCGCTGGTTCCAGATCGCATTCCTCGCAAGTTTTCTCGTGCTCGGCGCGCTCGCTCGCGACTTCGCGCTCACGTGGCCGCAAGTCGCGCTCACCTTCGCATCCGCGCTGGCAACACAAGCCGCGTGGCAATGGGGCCTCAAACTTCCCAATCGCAAAGGCTGGGGCGGCTACTTAAGTGCCATCGTCTCCGCATTTGGAATCAGCATTTTGGTGCGCGCCGATTCGCTGTGGGTGCATCCATTGCTCGCTTGCATTGCGATGTCGTCGAAGTACCTGCTGCGCGCCGGGCCGCAGGCGTGCCGCAGCCACATTGCAAACCCAGCCAATCTCGCTGCCTTTGCCGCATGGGCATGGATCCCCGGCGCGTGGTTGTCGCCCGGTCAATGGGGCTCGGCGTCGCTCGCTGCGCTTTGGTTTTTGGCGTTGGGCGGTTTGGTCACTCAGCGAATTCAGCGCTGGGACATCAGCATGACTTTTCTCGGCGCGTGGGCGCTGCTGCTCGCCGCGCGCGTGGTCTGGCTCGACTACAGCGCGGAGGTTGCCTTGGCGATGTGGCTGCAACAAATCAGCAACGGTGCGGTGCTGCTGTTCGCTTTCTTCATGATCTCCGACCCGATGACCACACCGCAGCGGCAGAGCGCGCGCATCGGCTATGCGATTGCCGTCGCAGCAGGCGCGTTCGTGTGGCAATTTGTGTTGTTCAAGCCGCATGGCCTGATCGTGGCTCTGTTTGCAGCGAGCGCGCTGGTGCCGCTCATCAATTTGATCGCGCCAAACCGGCGGTTTGAGTGGCGCTGAGGTGATGGCGTCTGCCATGCGGCAGTCATGCGGCCACATCCGGACGTAGTGCAGAATGCATCCATCGCAAACTGATTCACAGCAAAATGTTCGCTTCACTACTGCGTCGTGTCGGGTCGTTACTGCTCCTGTTCGCGGCTGCGCAATCACTACAGGCGCAAACGCTGCGCGCCGAATTCGCCCCGCTCGCAAATTTTGCGTATCAACTCGACTGCGTGAGCGGTGCCCGTAGCCAACGTTCCTGCGCGGGTGCTGACGACTTTCGTGCGTTGTGGAAGCGCGAGTTCGGCATTGACACTGCGACCTCGACGGACGTGAAACGCTGGGCTGCATTGCGCAAAGAGTACGCAGTCATCACGTCGGGCGACGGCCCATCTGACCCGGCGTGGCTATATGGTCAGATCAACTTCGATGATCGAATTCTGATCGCGTCGTTCGCCGCAAAAGACGCGGTCGACTATCGCTCGCGGCTGACGCTTTTATTGCCGGATCACCTGGCGCCAGCGGCGGGTGCGATTGTGCTGTCGCTGTATCCAGTCTTTGAAACATGGTGGAAACGCCGAGGCGCTGCGCTTGGCAAACGCGCGTCGCAAGCAATGATTGCTGAGCTTCAATCCCCGCCAATCAAGCAGCAGGTTAACGAGCTATTCGCGTTTTACGGCTCGCCGTCCGCAGCCCGTGCGCCGCATACGGTGTACTTGATGTTTCGTCCCGGTTTTGCAGATAAAGGATTGTCATCGGGAGGTAACTTTGGAGCCACCTCGGTCGTTGAATTCTTTGCCAACACGGAGTCGCGCGGCCAAACGCCTGTCATCGTGCATGAATATTCACATTACGTTTTTGGTGTGATGCCGAAAGAACAAGGCGTCGCGCTACGGAGCAGCGTCATCAACGCCGGAGGAGAGATCGGCCTGCCCGCTTGGGGACTGCTCGACGAGGCACTAGCCACAGCCATCGGGAATGGTCGAGTGTCGCGCAGTTTGCTTACGCCTGCGACGTTTGAGAAATTTGCGACGCAGGAGCTATCGTTCTACAACGTACCCAATATTGATCGTAGCGGCAAAGCCATATTGCCGCTGGTCGACGCGTTTATGGCCAGCAAGCGAGGCTTGTTTGACGCGACATTTCCCGCTGCGTACGCCGCTGCATTGAACGAGAAAATCGCGGCAGCCTTGAACACACCGGCAACGTTCTTGACGGACTATTCGCTCGTGGTTGACAGTGGACTCGGGGAAGGGCCGGAAGGGGGCGCGGCGTTCGCTTCGGAATTTCAGTCGACTTCGCGAAACATGTCAGTGATCAGGTGTTGCGATGGGGACTTCAAGCAAGCGGTACAACGTGGAGCAAATGGCACGGGCGTCATTGCGGTTGCTTCGTCTAATTTCGACAAGCTTGCGAACGTGCTGCGCCTTTCGAACGAAAAGCAAACCGCGCTTAACGCGGCGCTTCGTGAGCAGAGCGCGGTTGGAGCGCTGCTCGTTTCGCGTGAGGCGGGTTCGCCACCCTTGATCCTCGCCGTCGTGAATGATGCCGCCGCCCTCTCGCGTGCTGCCAAATTGTTGGCTGCAATGCCCACACTGCAAGCAGGCATCGTGAGCGTGAAGTAGGCTTTGCTGTCACCCAATTTTTCTGATATTTCAACATGATCACAGTTGGCTATTGCAAACAATTCGCTCGCTACAACCGCTGGCAGAACGAGTCTGTTTACGCTGCCGCCGCAACGCTGCCCGACGGCATCAGGAAGCGCAACATGGGGGCGTTTTTCAAGAGCATCCACGCGACGTTCAATCACCTGATTGTGGCTGACTATTTGTGGCTGTCGCGGCTTGATGGCGAGCCGTGCGAAGTGCGCGCGCTGGATGAAGAACTGTACGGCGATTTCGACGAACTTCGAAAGCAGCGTCACTTCACCGATGATCGGCTGGATCGTATCGTTTCACGACTTACCGATGAAGCGCTTGCGGGCGATTTGACCTATCGACGCATGAGCGGAAACGGCGATCAGGTAACCACGCCGCTGACGCTCGTGTTCATGCATCTGTTCAACCATCAAACCCATCACCGCGGGCAGGTGAGCACATTACTGATGCAGTGCGGCGTGGACGTGGGGCGTACGGACCTAGCATGGTTGCCTGCGGATTTTTCGTCACCGGTGTTTGGAAAATGACAGTCGTTGAACACGCTGATGCGCCAACGCTGTGGCGTGAAGCCGAAGCATTTTTATCGCGCGATCCGGCGAACAATACGCATCAGTTGAGCGCAATCAAGCGCATTCTCGATCTCGGTGCGCGTGGTGGTGAACGCTTTTTTGCAGTACACGACGATCAGGGCGCGCTGACGGGCAGTGCTGTCGTCGTAGACACGCAAACACTGTTTCTGTCTGTGATGGCAGCCGACGTGGTCACTTCGCTGGCGGCACATTTGCGTGATGGCAACGTGCATCTGGCTGGGGTGATCGGGCGTCAGGATGTTCTCGATACGTTCGTTGCAACGCTCGCTCGGCCAGCAACCGTGCTCGTACCGCTCATGCTGTATCGACACGAAGGTGATCTCCACTTTGGGCGCGCCATCGGCAGCGCGCGAGCGGCCACAATGGACGATCTTTCGCTACTTGTGGCGTGGCACGCTGCGTTCGAGCAGGAAGTCGGCATGATCAAAGTGCCAACACCGCTTGAAGAGCGCGTCTCACGTCGAATCAATGACCGGCAACTGTCTCTGTGGGTTGACGACGGCGCAGTGGTCGCGCTCGCTGGCGCGAATGCGTTGCCTGCCTCCTCAGCCCGCGTCGGCCCGGTGTACACGCCACCCGAGCTGCGTGGTCGGGGGTATGCGCAGGCGGTCACTGCTGCGGCGAGTTTGCGGGTGCAACGCGACGAACCACGCACTGTCTTCCTGTTCACCGATGCGGCCAATCCCGCCAGCAACAAGACGTACCAACGCATCGGCTTTCGCCACATTGCTGATCATGCGCATTGGCTGTTTGAGTGTCAATAAAAGTGTTTTGTAGGGTGGGCAGCCCGTGCCCACCATCACCGCACGTAAAAGAACTGGTTGATTGGCGACCGTTGGTGGGCACGGGGCGCCCACCCTACGCGCCGTACGTCAGCTCCCGCGCCTTGCCCCAGAAAATCCGGTAAACAAAAATCGTGTATCCGATGATCGCGGGCAGCGTGATGAGCGTTCCCACCAGCAATATCAACAGCGAACTCGTCGCACTTGCCGCTTCCCAAACATTGAGCCGATCAATCACGACGTAAGGATAAATTGAGTAGGCGAGACCGAGCGTGGCGAGAATCAAAACGAGGACGGTGGAGGCAAACGCCACCCAGCCGTAGCCCGCGTCGATGATGGACTTTTTGCCGGTGACATGCCACAACGCTGCGAACGCTGCGGCGGTGACCAGCGGGATTGGCAGCAACGCAAAAAAGCCAGGCAACTTGAACCATTTGTTGTAAATCGTTTCGCTGATGAACGGCGTGGCGATGGACACCGCAGAGATGCCGATCAGGAACGGAACGATCGCTTTGCGTGCCCACTCCACCGCCCGCGCCTGCAAGTCGCCCTCAGCCTTCATGATAAGCCAGCCCGCACCGAGCACGACATACGCGGCAGGCACCGTGAGCGCTATGACGGCGTTGAATGCCCATGTCCACCAGTCGTCACGGAAGCCGCTGACGTAGCTACCGAGCATCCAGCCCTGCGACATGGCGGCGACCATGGAGCCACCGGTGAACATAGCGTTCCAGAAGGCTTTGTGTTTGTCGTGCGCCTTGGTGCGAAAGTCAAACGAAACGCCGCGAATGATGAGCGCCATCAGCATCACAGCAACCGGCAAATACAGCGCCGACAACACAACCGCATGCGCCGAAGGGAACGCCACCAGCATGATGCCGACACCGAGCACAAGCCATGTTTCATTGGCGTCCCAGAACGGGCCGATGGACGCGACCATCATGTCCTTGTGTTCTTCCGGCGCGTAGTGCAACAGGATGCCGACGCCTAGATCGTAGCCGTCGAGGATCACGTACAGCAGCATCGCAAGGCCCATGATGGCCATAAAGATGAGCGGAAGGATGAAGTCCATCTCAGTCGCCCGCCGCGGTGACGACCTGTGGTGGGAGCCCTGCCGGAAGTTTCGGCGCTTGTCCGCGAGTTGGTTTTTCTGACAGCCCCTTCACCACGAAGACGTAGGCGCAAAGCAAAAAGACGTACAGCGCGAGATACGCTGTCAGCGTCAGTCCGATCATCGCGGGCGCATGTTTCGCGGCGGTTTCAGCCACGGTGATGACGCCGTACACGATGTACGGCTGACGACCGATTTCGGTGACGTACCAGCCCGCGACCGTTGCGATCCAGCCCGAGAACGCCATCGCTGACAGTGCGATCAGATAGAGGCGCGGCATCGTGTTCACTGTGCGTTTGCGCAGCAGATACACACCGAACCAGCTCGTCGCTAGCATCAGCATACCCATGCCAACCATGATGCGAAACGCCCAGAACACGGGGGCTACCGGTGGATGCTTGCCTTCAAATTCGTTCAGGCCTTTGACCTCGCCTTCCGGGTCGTGAGTCAGGATCAAGCTGGCGAGCTTCGGAATTTCGATGGCGTACAAATTTGACTTAGTTGCTTTGTCGGGCCACGCAAACAACAGCAAGGGCGCGCCCTTTTCGGTGTTCCACACGCCCTCGATCGCGGCGATTTTTGCGGGCTGATGTTTAAGCGTGTTCACGCCGTGCATGTCGCCAACGATGATCTGAATCGGGATCAAAACCGCAGCCGCGATTAGCGCAGTCTTAAGCGCCAGATGCGTTGCACGACTGTCCACTTTTTTCAGCACTTGCCACGCGCTGATTCCCGCCACCACGAAGCTTGCCGTCAGACCCGACGCGATCAGCATATGCGAGAAGCGGTATGGGAACGACGGGTTAAACAGAATTGCCAGCCAGTCGGTGGCAAACATCTTGCCATCAACGATTTCAAACCCGACCGGCGTCTGCATCCACGAGTTGAGCGACAGAATCCAGAACGCGCTCATCGTCGTTCCGAACGCCACCAGAAACGTCGCGATCAGGTGCATGCGCTCCGACACGCGACCACGGCCGAACAGCATCACGCCGAGGAACGTCGCTTCAAGGAAAAACGCGGTAAGCACTTCGTAGCCCAAGAGCGGCCCCGCGATGTTGCCCGCCTTCTCCATAAAACCGGGCCAGTTGGTGCCGAACTGAAAGCTCATGGTGATCCCGGAGACGACGCCTAACGCGAAGGTCAACGCAAACACCTTTGTCCAGAAGTAATACGCCTCTTCCCATGCCGCGTCGCGCGTGGCTTTGAACCGCATGCGGAAGAAGAACAGGATCCAGCCCAGCGCGATGGTGATCGTCGGGAACAGGATGTGGAACGTGATATTTGCCGCAAATTGCATGCGGGCGAGGACAAGCGCGGTCTCGTTCATAGTGGTACTACCTATGCTTCCTTTTTACGACGAACAATCTTTAATTTATCGGTCATATCGAGCACAGTCTTCACGCTCGACCCCATGCGCATCAGGCGCGCAATGGTCTCGGGCGACAGCCGTGCCACATCATCGAACCACGTCGACGACAAGTCAATCAATTCATGCATCTGCTGCATACGTTTCTGCGCGTGCGCATCGGCGTCGTTCGCGGGCGTTTCAACCAGCGCTGCGCGCAGCATCGAGAGCGTGGGCTCGACTTCGCGGCGGCGCTTTTCCTCGGCGAGTGACTTGAAAATTTCCCACACGTCCTGCGGCGCTTCAAAGTATTCGCGGCGGTCACCGGCCAAGTGCTTCAATTTCACCAGCCGCCAGCCTTGGAGCTCCTTCAAACCAATGCTCACGTTCGAGCGCGAAAACTCCAACGCCTCCGCGATGTCGTCAGCGTTGAGCGGTTTCGCCGAGACAAAGATCAGCGCGTAAATCTGACCGACCGTACGGTTGATGCCCCAGCGCGAACCCATTTCGCCGAAGTGGGAGACGAACTGGTGAGTGAGCGGCGGCAACTGATTCATGGTGCGTACTGACGGAAAATTCGCTTGGGTCTGGCCGCAATTGTATCGATATTTTCGCAATTTTCAATAATTACTGAAAATTCAGCAATAGATCACAACACTTGGCGTATCCTGATTAGTTACGTGCCTCAGACAAGCGCTTAGCGTATACTGTATGCATATTCAGTAACGCGGCATGCCGCATGCAGACTGGGGCTTCAACATGGCGATGAATCGCGTTCAATTCCAACACGGCCTGTCTCTGGCCGAAT
>JANXUB010000098.1 GCA_025352105.1 Burkholderiales bacterium
TTAGTCGTCCCTGAGAAAGTCATTTTCGCGGAAGGGCGATTCATTTCGGCCTCGTTTAAGCTGTTGCCATCGCGAGCGAGGGTTGTATGGACTCTGAACTTGGCTGGCGATGACGCAGCGCGATCAAACTGAGCACGATAAAAAGCGCCAGTTGGCGCAGAATCTTGCGAAGGTTGTGCCCCGCACCGCAGAGGATTGCATTGATCGCATCGCCCTCGCTACCTTTGAGGAAGTTTCGCGACAGCCGCCCATCTGATTTCAGGTGCCCGATCACCGGTTCGATGGCGTTGCGACGTTTGAGCTTTTTGTGGATCGCTCGGGTGACGCCTCGCTGGGTGCCTGCAATCCAGACCTTGAGATTGGCGAGCGCGCCGTTGTCGATGCCGTGACCTTTGTAGCCCCGATCCACGTAGGCCTCTTTGGGTGTCACGCCAGACAGCGAGATGACCTGCTCGAGGGCCGCTTTCAGTGTGTGTCCATCAAACGGATTACCGGGCAGCGACTTCATGCCCACCACAAAGCTCTCGCGGCTGGTGGAGGCGACCGAGACTTTGTTACCAAACTCGTACTTCTTGTGCGCCTTGCCTTTGGCGATGCAGGACACCTCAGGGGCGTGCACCGAGTAGATCTTGGGGGCCTCGCCCTCGGCACGCGCTCTCTTCTGGCTGTGAATGCGGCCGCTGATCTCCAGGAGGCGTGCGAACTTGCTCTGGAGTCGATCACCCTCGATGGCGTCGGTCTTGGTTGCCGCGTCAATCTTTCGCACTACCTCCCGCATCACGCGTCCAAGCTGGGTGTGTAGCCGCTTCTGCTCGCGTCGGGCCCGCTTCATCTGCCGGGCGTGCGCGTAGCGGCCATTCATCATCAGAGCGCGCTTGCCGAGCCGCTCGAAGCTTTGTTTGATGATCAGCCCGCTCTTCTTTGCCATGCGCACCAGCGCCGCACGGGCTTTGAAGGTAAGCCGCGCATCCGTCGGGAACGCAATGGCTTTGTCCTGCACGGTGGTGTCGACGTTGATGATGGAAAGCGATGCAGCCGCCACTGTCTTCGTGGCAAGACCCGCTTTGATGGTCAGCGCGAGCATGAACTCACAGCCCGCCTCACCAATGCGGGCGCGAAAGCGCGTCATCTGTGAGGGATCAATCGGAGGGGTGTGCTGAAAGTATTGCTCGCCACAGAAGTGCTGCCAATACGGATTCTCAACCCAGCGCTCGACCACGAGCTCGTCGGAGAGATTGAACGCGTGCTTCAGGTAGTGCAGTCCCACCATCAGGCGAATGGCTACACCGGGACGACCTTTGCCTTCGGCGTAGAGCGCGCCGAAGCGCTCGCTAGCCGCGTTCCAGTCAATGGTGGATGCGAGTTTGACCAGCGGGTGGCGCTGGTCAACCAGGTTGATCAGTTCGGTTCGAAACAGCTCATGTTCGCGCTGAAATTCAATCGCTTTCGGCCGCATCATTTCCCCAGATTCCGATTGCCTTTGATGTCGTTTATGACAATCCAGACCGCGCGCGGTTCCCCTAAACGCTAGGCTAGAGGCGGGTCTTGGGGGTTATTCAGGGGCGACTAACTTACAAGGCTCAGCTATGACTCCCGCCCGGCTTGATCATTTGCGCATCAAGCAGCTGAAATTTGTGGGGCTTTTGGCGTTTGCGGGCTCGCTGGCTGCAACCGCTGAGCGCTTATCCATGTCGCCGTCTGCGGCGAGCATGATGCTCAAGGAAATTGAAGGAATATTCGGCACCAAGCTGTTCGTCCGGAAAGGCCGTGGGATGGCGCTGACTGAGCAAGGACGTGCACTGCTGCCCCGCTGTGAAACGGTACTGGGTGAGGTGAGCGCGATGGGAGCCTCGCTTTCCGGGGCGAGCTCGCCGCTACTGCGAATGGGTGCGTTTCCGCACACCACCACGACGGTACTTCCGCAAATTGCGCAGGCGTTGGTACAAGGCCCCGGAGCCTGGCGACTGCAGATTCTCGCGGACAGTGCAGACCGCTTGCTGCAGCAACTGATCGCGGGGGAAATTGATTTGTTGCTGGGCCAATTACCCAGACAAGCTGCCAGCACGCAGTCCATCCATGGGTTGGCGCAACGCGTTCTGTATCAGGGCCGTCTTTCAGTTGTCGCGAGTCGCAAACACCCGTTGACGAACCGGCGTCATCTGCCAATGAATGAGCTGCTCGCGTGGCCATGGGTTTTGCCCGGCATGCAGTCGACGACGCGCGTGGCTTTGGTTGACGCATTCTTCAGGCTGGGTCTTGCGCCACCGGTTCCGGTAGTCGAGTCGCCCTCGTTTTTCTACAGCCTGTCGCTGGTGGCTAACACCGATCTGTTGACCTGCTGCGCGCATTATGCGGCGCTGATGAGCGTTCACCAGACGACAATTCTTCCCATCAATATCGGGTTGGAGCCCACCCCCGTTGCGTTGGTCTGGCGCAAAAACTCCGCAGAAGCGCTACGAGCGGTGGATCGCCTGAAAGGGCTGCGCATTGCAATGCCGGGGTCAGACGCATTGATTGAATTCTGAAACCGCACGGATGTCCATTGACTCCCGCGAATGACGCGCGGGTAGAGCCGTGTTGATCCGTTCGATCCAGATGTCGCTGGAGCGTTAGCGCCTATCGCGCCCGCGTCATCGCCTCAAAGAACTCTTTGTTGTTCTTGGTATCGCGCATGTGCTTTTGCAGCTTTTCCATCGCTTCGATCTCGTCCATTTCGGAGAAGAGTTTGCGCAGGATCCAGGTTTTTTGCAGCACGCTGGGCTCAAGCAGCAGCTCTTCGCGACGGGTGCCGGAGCGACCAATGTTGATGGCTGGGTAGACGCGTTTTTCGGCCATGCGGCGATCCATGTGGATCTCCATGTTGCCAGTGCCTTTGAATTCTTCGTAGATCACGTCGTCCATGCGGCTGCCGGTGTCGATCAGCGCGGTGGCGATGATGGTGAGCGAACCGCCTTCTTCGATGTTGCGGGCCGCGCCGAAGAAGCGTTTCGGGCGTTGCAGCGCGTTGGCTTCGACACCGCCGGTGAGCACTTTGCCGCTTGATGGCATGACCGTGTTGTAAGCACGCGCTAACCGGGTGATCGAATCAAGCAGGATCACCACGTCTTTTTTGTGTTCAACCAGGCGTTTGGCTTTTTCGATCACCATCTCGGCAACCTGAACGTGGCGCGTGGCCGGTTCGTCGAAGGTCGACGCAACCACTTCGCCGCGCACCGTACGCTGCATGTCGGTGACTTCTTCCGGGCGTTCGTCGATCAACAGCACGATCAAGACGACATCGGGATGGTTGCTGGCAATCGCGTGGGCGATGTGTTGCAGCATGACCGTTTTGCCGGATTTTGGCGGCGCGACGAGGAGACCCCGCTGGCCTTTTCCAATCGGCGCGACGATGTCGATCACGCGACCGGTAATGTTTTCTTCAGCCTTGATTTCGCGCTCAAGACGCAGCACCTTATCGGGGAAAAGGGGCGTAAGGTTTTCGAACAGAACCTTGTTTTTTCCCGCTTCCGGCGGAAAACCGTTCACCGAATCAAGTTTGGTCAGCGCAAAGTAGCGCTCGCCCTCTTTGGGGGTGCGCACTTCGCCTTCGATGGTGTCGCCGGTGTGTAAATTGAAACGGCGAATTTGCGAGGGCGAAATGTAGATGTCGTCGGTGCCTGCCAGATAGCTGGCCTCGGGCGAGCGCAGGAAGCCAAAGCCGTCAGGCAATACCTCCAGCACGCCCGCGCCGACGATGGCCTCGCCTTTTTTCGCTTGCTGCTTTAAGAGCGCGAAGATCAGGTCATGTTTTCGGAGTCGATTCGCGTTCTCAAGCTCGTTGGCGAGCGCGATTTCAAGGAGTTCAGCGGCAGATTTTGTTTTGAGTTCAGCTATGTTCATGCTGTTAGAGGTGGGGAATGCCGCTTGAAGATTCCCGAAGCGGCGACGGGGAGCGAGCCGCTCAACGCATCGGTCAATCGATTCGGAGCAGGCACGCGAAAAAAATGTGAAAGATCAGTTGCGCTCTACTGCGCGATGATTTCTAAAGTTTTCTTGGGAAGTTCAGGCCCCACCAGAACGGCGGGGTACATAACGAGACGAATTGTGACGGTGTTAGACGTTGCTGTCAACAAAGGCTGTCAATTGGGCTTTGGACAAAGCGCCGACTTTTTGCGCAGCAAGCTCGCCGTTTTTGAACAGCATGAGCGTCGGAATCCCGCGAATTCCGTATTTGGCCGCAATTTCCCGGTTGTCATCGACGTCCACTTTGGCGATTTTGACGCGACCGGCATGGCTCACGGCAACTTCTTCCAGAATCGGTCCAATCATCTTGCACGGTCCGCACCATTCGGCCCAAAAGTCCACCAGAACTGGCGTTCCGGACTTCAAAACGTCCATATCAAATGTGGCGTCGGTCACGTGGGTAATGTTGTCGCTCATGAAGGTTCTGCTCCTGATTGCTCTAAAAGGCTGGCAAAGAATACGAATAGTAGTTGAAGTCCGCGCTGACCGTTTCAAGGGGTATCGGCTAACGACATAGGGCTTTCCCCTTTATAATCACAAGGATTTCCCGAAACTTTCAGCACATCCGATTCCATGACACGCAATGCGTTTTTTACGCTTTGCGCCTCCGCCCTCGCGAGCCTCGGCTGCTCGATGGCGATAGCGCAAGCTCCCGCGCCCGCCGGCGACGCCAAGGCAGGCTCCCAACTTATTCAACGATGCCAAGGCTGCCACGGCATTGAAGGCTGGCGCACCGCTTATCCTGAGGTGTACAGTGTTCCCCGAATTGGGGGGCAGCATGCGGCCTACCTTGTCAGCGCGCTCAAGGCGTACAAGACTGGCGAGCGTAAGCATCCAAGCATGCGCGGAATCGCGATTTCACTGTCGGACAAGGACATGGCCGATTTGGCTGCTTATTACTCGGAGGCCAAATAATGCGAGTACTTGCTGCAACTTTTTCTTGCTTTGCGATGATCGGGGTCGGGTCGGCCGCTGACATGGCAGCAGGCGCTGCGAAGGCCAAAGAGGTCTGCTCTGCCTGTCACGGCGCGGACGGAAATAGCGCGGATGCCAACTTTCCGCGGCTCGCCGGTCAGCACCCGGACTACATCGCCAAAGCGCTGCGTGACTACAAGTCGGGTGAGCGCAATAACGCGATCATGAAGGGCTTTGCAACGACATTGTCCAAAAAGGATATCGAGAATCTCGCCGCGCATTTTGCAGCGCAAACGTCCACTCTGCGAAGCAAGTATTGATTCGGTTATTTTTGCGGAGAAAAGGGCGCCCTGTGAATGCACGGCGCCTTTTTTGTTGCGCCGGTCAATAAAATACGGTCATGATTGAGCGCCTGAGAACCTTTATTTTTCGTACGCCGGGAAATCGTCGCGTTCGCGCGGCGCGCGCGAGCTCCCCCGCATCTTCGAGACTGGAAGCGCTACGCCGCTGGATTGTTTGGCTCATTGCGGTTGCCGTTGTTCTGCTAACCATGGTTGCATTTGCTAGTTTCAGTGGGGCTGACCCCGCGTGGTCAACGACCGGTACCGCGCTTCGTGTGAAGAACTGGCTCGGCTCCACCGGTGCATGGGCGAGCGACATCGGCTATTTCGTGATCGGCGCGACCGTCTGGTGGCTGCTTGCATTTGCGGCGCTAGCCACGTGGCGGGCGATGCCGCCGATGCCAAAGTCGGCGGTTCGTTCATCGGGATCGCAAGACGATGAGAGCGCGGATCAATCTGCGAGTGTCGGTCTGACCTGGCGCTTTGGTGGCCTGCTGCTGCTGCTGCTTGCTGGCAGCGCGCTTGAGGCGCTGGGCATGCATCGCGTCTTTGCCGGATTGCCGCAAGGTGCGGGCGGCGCGCTCGGGCAGACACTCGCCTTTCCGTTGCTCCGTCTGATCGGCTTCGTGCCCAGCACCTTGTTGCTGATCGTGTTGGTTTTCGCGGGCTTAAGCCTCGCGTTCGCGATTCCATGGCTTCGCGTGAGCGAATGGGTCGGTTCTCTGATGCTGGATGGCTTTTCAAGTTGGCGCGAAAAACGAGAAGAAGTGCGCGAAATTCAGCGCGATCATGAGATCGCCGCGCCCGAAGTTGAGCTGCGTGAACTCTATGTTCGTGAAGAAACCAAACGCGTCGAAGCGCACGAACCGATCAGGATTGTCGAAACGTTTGAACCGGTTGTTTTGTCGGAACGCGTTGAGCGAGAAAAGCAGACGACACTGTTCTCCGATATTCCTGATTCGGTATTGCCGCAACTCTCGTTGCTTGAGCCGTTGCCGAAAGATCAACCGGTTGTTTCCAGCGAAACGCTTGAATTCACATCGCGCCTGATTGAGCGCAAACTCGCTGAATTCAACGTGCCAGTCAAGGTGCTTGCCGCGTATCCGGGCCCTGTGATTACGCGTTATGAAATCGAGCCCGACGTGGGCGTCAAAGGTAACTCGATTGTCAATCTGGCGAAGGATCTGGCGCGTGCCATGAGCGTCATGAGCATCCGCGTGGTGGAAACCATTCCCGGCAAATCGTGCATGGGGCTTGAGGTGCCGAACCCGCAACGGCAGAGCGTAGCGCTGATCGAAATTCTAGGCAGCGCGGTGTACAACGATTCGTCGAGTTTGCTCACAATGGCGCTGGGCAAGGATATCGCCGGGCGACCGGTGGTGAGCGACCTCGGTCGCATGCCGCATTGTCTGGTTGCGGGCACCACAGGCTCAGGCAAATCGGTTGGCATCAACCAAATGATCTTGTCGCTGCTGTACAAAGCCGAGCCGAAACAGGTGCGGCTGTTGCTGATTGATCCGAAGATGCTGGAGCTGTCGATTTACGAGGGCATTCCGCATCTTTTATGTCCGGTCGTGACCGACATGCGGCTCGCGGCGAATGGCTTGAACTGGTGCGTGAACGAGATGGAGCGGCGCTATCGCCTGCTATCGCACACCGGCGTGCGACAGCTCTCCAGCTTTAACCAGAAAGTCCGCGAGGCGCACGCAAAAGGCACGCCGCTGACGAATCCTTTCTCGCTAACACCGGACGCACCAGAACCTATTGAAGAAATGCCGTTTATCGTCGTTGTGATCGACGAATTGGCTGATCTGATGATGACGGCGGGCAAGAAAATTGAAGAGTTGATCGCGCGACTCGCCCAGAAAGCGCGTGCCGCAGGTATCCACCTCATTCTCGCGACGCAGCGTCCATCGGTGGACGTGATCACCGGTCTCATCAAGGCCAACGTACCGACGCGCATCGCGTTTCAAGTCGCAAGCAAAATCGACTCGCGCACCATCCTCGATCAGATGGGCGCGGAGGCACTCTTGGGCCGCGGCGACATGCTCTACATGCTCGGCGGTACGGGCATCCCGAACCGCGTTCACGGTGCCTTTGTTACCGATGACGAGGTGCACCGCGTTGTAGAACACTGGAAGGCACAAGCGCCGCCGCAATACATCGAAGGCGTGCTGGAAGGGACCGATGCCGAAACGTTGAACGAAGCGAACGGTGGCGGGTCGAATGATGGTGAAAAGGATCCACGATTTGATGAGGCGGTCGCCGCGGTGCTTGAAAGTCGTCAACCGACGATTAGCTATGTCCAGCGGCGCTTGCGCATTGGCTACAACGGCGCGGCTCGATTGATTGAAGCGATGGAAAACGCGGGTATCGTGACCCGGCCCAATGCGATGGGAAAACGCGAAGTGATTGTGCCGAAGCGCGAAGAGTGATTCCTTGTCTGCCTGCCTCATCGTTCGCGCGTTGCGGGTGAGCGGTGATTGATTGGTGGGCGTCCGCTCCGGAGTAACGGGGCTGGCAAAGTTTTGCTTTCACGTTGAAATTGCACCTCAAGCTCACCCCTCACCCCCACCCTCTCCCGCAAGGGGAGAGGGGGGCCAAACAGTCGACTCATCGGTACGTAAGTTATGAAATTCACCGCTACATTCACTGCCCTTGCACTGCTTCTTTGCGGCAGCGCAGAAGCCCAAACGCCCGTCAATCCACTCACGGACTTCCGCGCCTACACGCGAGATTTGAGCTCGCTTTCTGGCACCTTCACCCAAGAAGTGCGCGACAAGAACGGCCGTGTGAGTCGTCAATCCGCAGGCACCTTCGCCATTGCGCGCCCCGGCAAATTCCGCTTTGTTTACGAGAAACCGTACAAACAAACCATCGTGAGCGATGGCGTGACTGTGTGGCTACACGACGAAGATTTGAATCAAGTCACCACAAAAAAGCTCGCAGACACGTTGAGCGAACAACCGTTGACGTTACTGCTCGATCCTGCGGCTTCAGAAAAATCGTTTGAATTGAAAGTGCTTGAATCGCGCGGATCGATTGGCTATGTCGAGGCGAAGCCACGCAAGGCTGATGCGTCGGTCGACGAGCTTCGCATCGCGATGGTCGCTGCGCAGCCGGCCGAGTTGTCGTGGCGCGACGCATTGCAAAACACAAACGCCATTCGCTTCACGACGCTTACGAAGAATGGCAAACTTGCCGCCGACGCCTTCGCGTTTGTGCCGCCGAAGGGCGCGGACGTGCTCAAGCAGTAGTTGCCACGATCCGCTTGTCTTCGCAAGCGCTAGTGTCTCGCCCCGTAAATTTTGAAACATCAAAGCACCGCCTTTGCGCGCCATGCGTCGTTGCAAATGCTCATAATAGCTCGCTATTGTTGTGCTTTGCGCCTAGCCTGACACGCAAATTCGGCACTTTTCTTGTTCCAAAATTTGCGTGTCGAGCCACTAGGCCCGCTCGCTAGCGCGTAACCGCTTTTGCTCGTACATGCGAGCGTCGGCGACCTGAATCAATTGATCAAGCGTCGCGCCCTCGAACGGATACAGCGCGCCGCCGCAAGAGCCGCCGGTCAACAGAGAATTGTTCTCAATGGTCATCGGTTCATCGAGCATTGCCGTCAGCCGATTAATTTGAGCGGCAAGTGCGTCTTCTGTCGCCACGCCGGACATCAGCACCACAAACTCATCGCCACCGTAACGCGCGAGCACGTCATCAGTGCGCAGAGAGGCTGCAATGCGCTGCGCCGCCACGGTTAAAACGACATCGCCAACGGCATGTCCGTAGCGGTCATTGACCCCCTTGAACTGGTCAAGGTCGATGAATATCAAAGCAAACTGTTGGTCGGCCAACTGGACTCGCGTGGCAAAGCGCTTTTCGAAAGTGCCTCGTGTAAGCGCTCCGGTCAACGGGTCAACCAGCAAGCCCTCCTTGAAGTCCTCGACCGCCGTAGCGATGACTCCCAGTTCGTCTTTTCGACCGCTGAACAGCCGCTCCGTGCGCTCCCCTCGCGCCAGACGTCGCGTTGCGTCAGTCAAGCGCGAAACGTCCCCGGAAATTCTATTCATGAACCACAGACCTAGCGCCAGTGCCACCCCAACGGCGATCACACCTATGATGATGTTTTGGGTGATGGTCTTCTGAACATTGCCCATCAGATCCGCTCGCGGGATCGCCACCACCATCGTCCAGTCGAGCCCCGCCGAATCGCGCTGTGCGGTTGCGCTCATGTGAATGCGGCCGCTAACGTTATCAAAAGAATGGTGCGCGATTTCGACGCCACGCACCAGGCTCTTGTTCGCGCTTTCTCCCGAGACCAGCTGGGCGTAGGCGTCGCGAACAAGGGGGTTGACGCTTTGGTCGGCACGCAGTCGCGTCGGTTGCTGGACGCTGTCGGTAAACAGCTTTTCCTGCGTGGATGTCGCAATCACCGTGCCATTCTTCTCAACGATGAAAGCGACTCCCGTCTGACTCACCTGAAGACCGCGAACAAAATCGGCCAGCTCGGTCAGCGGCATGTCTGTGGCGATCACGCCACGCTGGGTGCCGTCTGTCGCGAAGACCGGTTTGGCTAGCGTGACCGTTAGCGCTTTCGTGGTGAAGTCCACGTACACGGATGACCAAGTGAGCGCATGCCTCTCGCTGGCCATCACGTACCAGGGGCGCACGCGAGGGTCATATCTGTCAGAGCGAATCATGCGCCCACGCACGCCTGGCCCTGTTGTTTCATAAACGGAGCGTGAAGCCGCGTTCTGCTCCCTAAGCCTTATTTCGAACTGTCCCTGAGCGTCGCGCTGGAGACCAATGAACTCGCCCGTATGGGTGCCGTAGTACAAGTAGGCGCGCTCGTCGCGAAACAGATTGCAAGCGATCCACATGCGCTGCTCAAATTCCGACAAAGTACTCGGAAGCAATCTGCCGCTTGCTGGGTCAGTATCGTTTTTGCCCAAGGGCGGAGCCAGAACGTTCAGCATGACCGATGAGCTCGCCAACTGCTTTGTTGTGGCCTGCCCGACGCGATTTGAGAGATCAAGCAGCAGATGCTCGGAGAGCTCGTCCACCGCTTTCAGACCGGTCTGGTAGGACAGCAGGCTGATCGTTCCCGCCACCAGCGCGATCACGATGACGAATGGAAAAAGGAGTGCTGAGCGGAGAGAGGTAAAGATGCGGGGCATGGTGTAGCTGAGCTGAAGGAGCGGAGCCTTGGCGCTTCGGGCGCGCTCGACTGCTTAAGCGTAGGCGTTGGATCGTGTAGAAGTTTTGTCGAACCCTATTGGGATTGAGCGGGAGCCGGAGCTGGCGAACTACTCACACATTACGGTGCGTACAGAGGGTCGGACTTTCCGGCGTGTCTAGGTGCATGACAACGGTTATATCTAACGACGCGCGTGAAGATTTATGTAGTCGTCATGATAAGTGTTTGGTATTCCGTGAGCTTACTCACGCTTTGACTGGCGATCGGACTTCTCCCTCAGCGGAGACCCTTATGGATGCTGGATTTGGGCGGGATTGGTGCAAACTGTTGCATGCCCATTTGGCATGCGCGCTGCTTACTTTCTTGCGCAGGACTTTGTCAATTCCAGAATTTTCAGAAAGTCTGTTGTCGTACGTCTGAAAGCTTCTTCAGCGGTATTTTTGTCGAACGTACGTCCAATACCGTGTTCTCCGCGTCCTCGCCGCGTCCTCGCCGCGTCCTCGACGGGTATCGCGATAATTCAGCAATGCATCACACCCAATCTCTTCTTCCCCGCGACGCCATCGTCAATCTGCGTGCTTCGAAAATTCGCGAAGTGGCCAACGCTGGAATCGGGCGCGACGACGTTCTCACATTTTGGTTCGGCGAACCTGATGAAGTAACCCCGGACTTCATTCGGACGGCAGCGGCGGACAGTCTGGCTCGCGGCGAAACTTTTTATTCGCATAACCTGGGGTTGCCCGAATTGCGCGAGACCGTAGCAAGCTATTTGTCGCAGCTGCACGCTAATCCTCACGCAACGATCACGTCGGACAACATCGCGATTACGAGCGCTGGCGTGAACGCGCTGTCGCTCGCTGCGCAGTGCATTGTCAGCCCCGGCGATCACGTCGTGTGCGTCACGCCGCTGTGGCCCAATCTGGTCGAAATCCCCAAAATTCTCTCGGCAAACGTGGAATGCGTGTCGCTCGAATTCGGCGAACGCGGCTGGCAGCTTGATCTCGACAAATTGCTCGCCGCGCTAACGCCCAATACCAAAATGTTGATGGTCAATTCGCCGGATAACCCGACTGGCTGGACGCTCACGCGCGACGAGCAGCAGGCGATCCTCGCGCGCTGCCGCCAGCACGGCATCTGGATTCTGGCCGACGATGCGTATGAGCGACTGGTGTTTGATGCGCATTTGGGTGCTTCGGGCTGCGCGCCGTCGTTTTTTGACATCAGCGACGCCCATGATCGGCTGGTCAGCGCCAACACATTTTCCAAGTCGTGGCTCATGACAGGCTGGCGTCTCGGCTGGCTCGTAGCGCCCGCCCCGTTCATCGAGCAGCTGGGCAAGGTCATCGAATACAACACCTCGTGCTCGCCGGTGTTCATCCAGCGCGCGGGCGACGCTGCGATTCGCGGCGGCGACGCTGTCATTGCCCGCACGCAGGCCCGCTTTCGTATTGCCCGCGATCATTTGTGCGCTGCGCTCAACGCGCTGCCGGGTGTGCATGCGCCGCCACCACCGGCTGCGATGTACGCGTTCTTCAAAGTCGATGGCATGAAGGACTCGCTCGCCTTCTGCAAGCGACTGGTGACCGATTACGGGCTCGGCATCGCGCCGGGAGCAGGTTTTGGCGAGGAGGGCGAAGGCTATCTGCGCTGGTGCTTTGCGAGCGAGTTGCCGCGTCTCGACGATGGGATCGCGCGCTTCAAGGCGGGGCTTGCGGGGCTCCGATAGCGCAGTTGCCAGATTGTTAAGCGATTTTCAGATAAATCGCTTGCAAATCAGAGGTTTGGAGAATAATCTTCAGACTATGCCTACAGTAGCGCTTGTAAGTCGAAAAGGGGGATGCGGCAAAAGCACGCTCGCGACCCATATTGCGTCGTATTTCGCGCGTGAGGGTATGACCGTCACATTGGGCGATCTGGATCACCAGCAATCGATGCGCGTTTGGCTGAAACGGCGTCCCAGCGCGGCCCCGGCGATCACCGGATGGGTCGGTGAAACCAACGGCAGCGTGCGACCGCCACCGGGCACAACGCACCTCGTGCTCGACACGCCGGGCGGTTTGCATGGCTTGGCGCTGGCCAAAGTCGCGATGGTTGCTGATGCGATTTTGATCCCGGTTTCTGGCTCCGTGTTCGACCGCGAGGCCGCGTCCGATTGCTGGGCTGAGCTGCGTTTGCACCCGCGCGTGCTCAGTGGCCGCTGTCAGGTCGCAGCGGTCGGCATGCGGCTGGATCGGCGTACTCAAGCCGAGGAGATCGCGAGCGATTGGGCGGCGTCGGTGGGGCTCAACTGGCTGTGCAGCTTGCGCAGTTCGCAGATTTACGTGCGCGCGGTTGAGAATGGGCTCAGTATTTTTGACATGCCCGCTGGTGTGACCGAAATTGATCGAGAGCAGTGGCAGCCGCTTTTGGAGTGGTTGTTTGCGCATGGATTTGCGGAGACTGCATCCGGCGTGGTGCCGTCATATGCGCAGGGTGTGCCGTCGCGTTTGCCGCAGTCGCCCGCTGTTCTTCGGGTGCTGCCCAGAACGACTGTGAACAGCGTCGTTCAAGCGGTGGTTGAGCCCGAATTTGAAGCGCAAATTGCGCCCGTGGCCAACACCGGATTTGCGCGGTTTGTGCCACGCTTTCTGCGGCCAAAATCAAGCGCGGTACGCTGAGGTTTTTTTCGCAGCTAGTCCGGACCACCCACAGGGCGCGACTTCGTTTTACTCCACTCGCGGAGCAGGACGCGTAGACCCGCCCTGTGTCAATTGAAACCGTCCCGCCTTGCCGTCCTTGATGTCTTCAAACAAGATTTCCAGCTGCGTGATGCGTGCGAAGAATGTGGTGTCCGATTTTCCAAATAGTTCGAACTCGCTCTGGCCTGTCGCCTGAGCAAAAAGCTTGCCGTCACGCAGCCGAATCGTCACGTCAAAGTTCGGCTGCAGGCGGTAGGTACCGACGTATTGCGCCATCGTCTTTTCGTCAACCGACACCGATGTTGCGCGCATGGCTGCGAGGTTCTTCAGCGGAATGTTCGGCTCCAGCAAATGTAGCGCGACATCGGCGACCGGCGCGTTGGCGTTGGACAGCAGGGCCACTGCTGATTTGCGCTCTGGATCGACCCACAGCGACGACGTAAACCCGCCGGTCATGCCGTCGTGGTTAAACACCGTGCGGCCGTTCAGCGGCGCGAGCACCCACGCGAGCCCCGCCGGATTGATCGGGCCCATGCCGTCGCCGTATTTCTTTTGCGCGAGTGCAAACGCGGCCTTGAGTGGCGTCTCAATTGCGCCGCTCGCTGCCTGCGCGTAGCGACCCATGTCGCGTGCATTCATGATGAGTGCGCCAGCGGGAGCGAGCACGTCGAAGCTCCAGTGTTTGTTGCGCTTCAGCGTACCGTCGCGGTCGATGTAGTGAGGGTTACTGAATCGGGCGCGTTCGCGGCTCGGGACGTCGAGATACGTCGAGGTGAGGCCGAGCGGGGTGAGTACGCGCTTTTGCAGCAGATCGGCATACGACGTGTCCGCGGCCCGCCCGAGTACGTAGCCCAGCAGCCCAAAGCCGAGGTTCGAATAGGCATAGGCTTCGTCTCGCTTTTTGGTCGTTTTGCCGCCGTCGGCCTCGACGAGTGTTTCTCGATCTTTCAGATAAACCAGCAGTTGTTGCTCGCGGTAATCGACGTAGGGATCAGCGCGCGTGCCGTTCGGCATGTTGTCCGGCAGGCGAGGCAGGCCAGAGCGATGCGTTGCCAGATCAACGAGGCGAATGGGTGCGCCGGTATGGTCGCGCAGTTTGAGGCCTCCACGTAAACCGAGTCCTTGCGGCAACCACTTTTCGACCGGATCATCGAGCTTGACTTCACCCTTGACCACCATGTCCGCGAGCAAGAGCGCCGTGAAAGTTTTGGTGACAGAGCCGACCTCAAACAACGTGTCGGCCGTGATCGGAGTGTCCTTGCCGAGCGACTGAAATCCGTGCGTGACGATACGCACCTGATCGCCGTTAACGATGATCGCCGCGAGGCCGACGGCCTGCTTGTCGAGCTCAATGCGCTGCGTCAGGATTTCCTTGATCTGCGCGTCGGTGGGCTGCGCCTGAATGCCGACGCTGGCGATTGAGCCCAGCAAAGCGGCAGTGAGGAGGTGAAACAGAGCGGAGTTAATCACGGCGCGCCAATGTGAATCGGGATGATTGCGGAATGCTACGACCGTCCCCCTCACGCGAAAACGGGTTAGCGACGACCAGCGGTCAGGCGCGACCAATGGCGGACGTGCCAGCGGTACGCACGGTTTTCAATAATCAGCTTATTGATGAAACGACCGGTTAACGAGGGCTAGAAAGAATTTTTTCTGTTAGTCGACTATTAGCTAAAAGTGACGATAGCCCCTATACATAGGTCGTTACATAGAAAAGTTGAACTGCACAGCAGTCAGTTTTGTCTGCCACTCGCGACAACAAAAATGCATACAAATCAATGGGTTACGAAATGGCTGCGCAATCTGGTCGTTGTGCGGCGACAGCCCCCGCAAGAAATATCCATGCGAAGTAGAACTCACGTCCCATGCTGGCGTCATACTTGCTCAATGTGCCGTGCCGGGAGCGTTTTTGCAAGGGAAGTTGCAATGTTGGCCGCGCGGGGGAGCGAGGACAGGCGCATTCAATTCAGCGGGGCATTCGCCGTGTTGACACTCATCGTTTTAGGGAGACATCGATGTTAAAAAACTCATTCTTAGGCCGCCGGGACGATCCCGTCAGTGCCCCCGCCGTCAACAGTCGCGCCACGCCCGAAACGCCGCGCTACGCGCCGCAACCCGACGCCGCCCCGCTGTCTGCTGTCGCGGTCACACCGCCAGCGAATACCGCTGGACGTCCGTCGCTTATGAGCGATAGCAAGCCCGCCAGCTCCGGTGCGGACAGCGCTGAGCCGACCGAGCCGCACGTCGCTGGAACACCGCGCCTGACCGTCGGTCCGAACATCAAACTTAAGGGAGCAGAAATCAATGATTGCGACACTTTGGTGGTCGAGGGCCATGTTGAAGCATCTATGGACAGCAAGACGCTGGAAATTCTCAAGACGGGTTCGTACGAAGGCACTGTAACGATTGACATTGCCGAGATCCACGGCAGGTTTTCAGGCAACCTGACAGCGCGAAAAAAGCTGATTGTTCATGCTTCTGGCTGGGTGTCCGGTGTCGTGCGCTACGGCTCGCTACTGGTATCAGAGGGCGGCGTCGTCAGCGGCGACATCGCTTCTATCGATGGCAAAGGCGAGGCGCAGAGCGCGCTGTTCGCGGGCTATCCGTCGGCGCGAATGGGCGTTCCGTCGGGCGCTCCGTCAGGCGCGCCGGGTAAACCCGTCGCAAACGGCGTTGATCACCATGCGGCGGCGTGATCGCTTTCCCACAGGTACAGCCTCGCTACTGCGCCGCACCCAGCAATGGCTCAAAGCGCGCGAGCGCCTGTTTTCGGCATGGTTCGCGCGCGCGCAAACGCGCGCCCGCAATCACGCTCGCCGCAGCGGCACTGAGCTGCGTCGCCGTCTGGGCGGCGCCGGGGCGATCATCGTGCCCTATTGGTGGGAATACGAGAGCCCGCTGAAGCGACGACTGGCGCTGGAGGCCATGATGCGGCGGATATTTGCGCTCGTGCCTCCTGCGTCGGGACCGACGACCGCGCGCAGCTATATCCAAATGTCATAACGTCGTGCAGAATGCAGGCTCTTTTTGGCACGGGGCCACCAGCCTGCATTCATGAACGATTCGACGACAGCACTGCAAGGCAGCACCGGGGAGCCCGAGAGACAAAGTAGCGTCGGCAACGCGACACAAGGCTTTGAATTCACCGGCTCGGGCTCCGAATATTTCCGCATTTGGATCGTCAACGTTCTGTTGACCATTCTGACTATCGGCATCTATTCGGCATGGGCCAAGGTGCGCCGTTTGCGCTACTTCTACAACAACACCCGCTTTGCCGGATCGAGCTTTGATTTTCACGGCTCGCCGATAGCCATTCTCAAGGGCCGTGTGATCGCGGTGGCCTTGATCGCGCTGATCAAGGTGCCCTACGTGGGCCTGGCGATGTTGCTGATTTATTTCTGTGCGCTGCCGTGGTTGCTCTACCGCTCGATGCGCTTTCATCTGGCCAACACGAGTTATCGCAACGTTCGCTTTGCCTTTGTCGGCGATGCGGGCGGGGCCTACAAGGCTTTCCTGCTGCCGCTCGGCGTAGTTCTGGCCGCCGGTGCCGTCAGTGGCGTGATTGCCGTGCTGGTGTCGAGAGAATTAGGTCTGGTGCTGGGAGGCATCACGTTGCTCGCGTTCTACGGCATCGGCCCCTACCTGCAATACCGCATGCGCCGATACGTCACCGACGGCGCGCGCGCCGGAACCAGCGCGTTCGGCCTGCACATCGGCGCGGGCCAATACTATGCGGTGTACGCAGTAGCGCTTGGGTTCATCATTGCGCTGAGTGTCGTCGGCGGACTGCTGTTTGCATTAACGGTTGGCACTAGCATCGCGACCATTGCCATGGGCGGGGCGAAGCTTGGCACCGGCATGATGATCTTGCTGGCCGTTTTGGTTCCGATTTTTTATCTCGCGATGCTCGCTATCGGGCCGCTCATCGTGGCGATGCTGCAAAACACGGTGTGGAGCGGCACATCGCTCGCGGACCAGCGCTTTCACTCCGCGCTCGCCGTGCCCAATTACATGCTCGTCTGGGTTGGCGTCACCTTGCTCACGGTCATCACGCTGGGGCTCTATCGACCCTTCGCTGTTGTGAAGTTGGCCAAACTGCGCATCGAAGCCATGTCATGGACTGGCAGCGCTGACGACATGATCGCAGTATTGCGTGAGGGAAATCAGCGTGCGATGGGCTCGGAAGTCGCCGACCTGATGGACGTGGATATTTCGCTTTGACATCGGCTGCTTCGGGAGAGTCGAGCATCTCGGTCGCCGCGCGTTACTACCCGGCAACGGGAACTGCCAACGCGATCAACGCAGCGCTTTGCAGTGGAGCGGGAGCGGGCGTGCTGTGGTTGAAGTTTGACGGGGATGGTGACGGCAATCCTGAGCCGCGCCGCATCGCGCTCTCAGACATGAAAGTATCGGAGCGCTTCAGTCGCGCCACGCGAAACGTGCAACTGGCCGATGGCAGCGTGCTTGAGATTGATGATGCCAAGCAGCTCTCTCGCGTAATGGCCGCTGCCGGAAAACCTGACGCCAGCGTCACGCGGTGGCAGCAGAGCTGGCGCGTGGTGATCGCCTCGCTGGTGATCAGCATTGCTGTAATGGCGGCGGCCTACGTGTGGCTTTTGCCAGTGGCGGCCGGTCAGATCGCGCACAGTGTTCCGCAGTCATGGACCCAAGCGCTTGACACCGTGGTGATTGGTCAATTGAAGGCACAGGACAGCTTGCAAAGTACAGCGCTGAGCGCAGAAGAACAAGAGCGGCTGAGCGCGCGATTTGATGCGGTTGTGGCGAGCGTTCCGAACGCGCCGAAAGTAAAGGTCTACTTTTTTAAAATGGGCAGCTTGCCGAACGCATTTGCGCTGCCCGGTGGCTCAATAGTGTTTCTCGACGGCCTCGTCAAACTTGCACCCGATGATGACGCACTGGTGGGAGTGTTCGCGCATGAATTGGGCCATGTTCAGCATCGCCACGGCTTGCAAATATTGCTGCGAAGCGCCGCGATTTCCGGGGTGGCTGCGTGGTATTTCGGCGATTTCACAACGCTTGCCAACTTAGCCATCGTCGCCAGTCAACTCAAGTATTCACGCAACTTCGAAACCGAGGCGGACGACACCGCCATCGAGCTGATGACCATCAATAAACTCGACACAAAATCGCTCGCCACCTTGTTTCGTCGCATGCGCGATTACGGTGGTCACGCACTTGACGCCGAGCCGGAAAAAAAGCGCGACAGCACAGCTGATGTAACAACCCCATCGCCGCACGATCACAAGGCTAAGGGGCCGTTTTCGATCCCCGAATTTTTAAGCACGCACCCGGATATTGATCGGCGAATAGAGCGATTTTCGGCGGCGTCAAAAAAACCGTAGCCGCGCGTTATACGAAGAGCTTCGCGTGCTCCTGCCGCAGCAAATTTTTCTGCACTTTGCCCATCGCATTGCGCGGTAGGTCGGCGACGATGAACACGCGCTTCGGTACTTTGAAGTTGGCAATGCTGGTTTTGAGCGTGGAGAGAATCACGGCTGCGTCGAGGGATGTGCCCGCTTTTGCCACGACCACGGCCACGCCCGCCTCGCCGAAGTCCGGATGCGGCACGCCGATCACGGCGGACTCCGCGACGCCGGGCATGTCGTTGATGTAGCCCTCAATCTCGGCGGGGTAGACGTTGTAGCCGCCGCTGATAATGAGATCCTTGCTGCGGCCCACGATCACGACGTAACCACGCTCGTCGATCTTGCCGACGTCACCTGTTTTGAACCAGCCGTCAGCGGTGAATTCTTCCGTGTTTTTCTCGGGCATGCGCCAGTACCCGGCGAACACATTCGGGCCGTTGACTTCGATGCCGCCGATTTCGCCTTCCGGACGCATGCCGCCTTGATCGTCAGACACGCGAACACTCACACCGGGCAGCGGAAACCCGACCGTGCCACCCCTACGCTCGCCCTGTTCGGGCGTGTAAGGATTCGAGGTCAGCATCGCAGTTTCGCTCATACCATAGCGCTCGAGGATCGTGTGGCCGGTGCGCTCGCGCCATTCGTTGAATGTTTCGATCAAAAGCGGCGCTGAACCCGCAACGAAGAGACGCATGTTTTTGCAGGCCCCCTGGTTCAGGCGGGCGTCGGCGAGCAGTCGCACATAAAGCGTCGGAACGCCCATGAATACGGTCGCTTCGGGCATTCGTGTCAGAACCGAATTCGGATCAAACTTCGAAAACCAGATCATCTTCGCGCCGGAGAGTAGTGCGCAATGCGACGCGACGAACAGGCCGTGCACATGAAAGATTGGCAGCGCGTGAATCAACACGTCCTTGCTCGACCAGCCCCAATAGTCTTTCAGCGTCAACGCATTCGACAACAGGTTGTTGTGCGTGAGCATCGCGCCCTTGCTGCGCCCGGTCGTGCCGCTGGTGTAGAGGATTGCAGCGAGATCGTCCGCCTCTTTGAGGGCAATGCTGTGCACTGATGATTGCTGCGCCGCCGCGTCGATTAGCGAACCGCCACCTGAATCATCGAGCGTAAACACGCGCCTGACTTTTGCAGCATCAGCAATCGGTTGCATCCACGCCAGCGACTTCGGTGAACACACGACCACGGCAGGTTCTGCATTGCCGATGAAGTATTCAATTTCGCCCGCCTGATACGCCGTGTTGAGCGGCAGGTAAACATAGCCTGCACGCAACACAGCTAGGTAGAGCATCAACGCTTCGACGCTCTTTTCGGTCTGCACAGCGACGCGGCTGCCTTCGGGCAGCGCAAGCGATAACAGCAGGTTAGCGATGCGCGCCGTTTGCTCGTCGATGTCGTGCCATGAATAGAGCCTGAGCGTTGCGCCTGTCGCACTGTCGGAAGACTCGATGGCGGTTGCGCTCAAGTCTGTCGGGAACGCGGATCGAATGACCGCGAACAAATTTTTATTCTTCATTACTCCCCCGAGTATTGATTGCGTCAATCCAGCTTCGCGCCCGACGCCTTCGCGACATCGCCCCAGCGCTTGATTTCCGTGTTCACAAATTTGCCGAATGCATCGCCGTACACGTCGGGCACTTCAGCGCCCAGACTGTTCCAGATGACTTTCAACTCGTCCGAGTTGTACGCCTTTTTGAGCTCGGCTTGAAGCTTCGCGATGATCTCTGGCGGTGTGCCTTTCGGCGCAAACAATCCGTACCATGTCGCCACTTTGTAGTTCAAGCCAGACTCGGCAGCGGTTGGGATATTCGGAAAGCCCGGCGCACGTTTATCGCTCGCCACGGCAATCGCCTTGATGCGTCCGCCTTTGATGTGGCCAGCGCTTGAGCCCATGCCGTCGAACATCACATCGATCTGCCCGCCCATCAAGTCGGTCAGCGCCGGACCCGCGCCCTTGTACGGAATGTGAGAAATTTTCACACCCGCCAGCATGTTGAACAATTCTCCCGCCAGGTGATGCGACGAGCCGCTACCGGCCGAGCCGTAGTTCAGCTTGCCGTCGGCTTTTTTCGCGGCTTCAATGAAGCCTTTGAGATCAGTCGCGGGCACGCGCTGTGGGTTCACCACGATCACTTGCGGAACGGACGAAACAAGCGCGACTGGCACAAAGCTCTTCTCAATGTCGTAGTCAAGCTTTGGGTACATTGCGGGTGCAATCGCATGATGCACGGCACCCATGAACAGCGTGTAGCCGTCCGGTGCGGCTTTTGCTGCGATGGCGGCACCGAGCGTGCCGCCCGCGCCACCGCGATTGTCGATGATGAATTGTTTGCCTAGATCTTTGCTGAGCGTTGCTGTAAGCGGGCGCGCAAAGGCATCAGTTCCGCCACCCGCCGGGAACGGCACGATGATGGTGACGGGCTTCGTTGGCCACGCGGTTTGCGCAATGGCGGCCAGCGGTGTCAGCGCGAGCACCGCGATCAACAGGCGACGCGACGATGAAAAAAGCGGTGAAAAATTGAGATGTAGCATTTAGTTTCCTCCTTGTTAAATTTTATCGGTTGTGCGCGTCAGTTGTCGGGGCGGCTCGGCCGCGACCGGGTTGCGCGTATTTGATTTGTTTTGTTTTTGTTTGGTGCGGGTCGAGGCGGAGCCGCTCCTACAGTTGGGTTAAATCAATGATCCCACGCCCCTCGCATGCGTCACGGTTCCATTTACAAAATCCTCATGTGACTGCTCGACCCGATCCAGATCGTAGAGATAGTTCACCATCAGTCCCGCCGACTGCTTGAGGCCCTGGGCGGACAAATTGGCGAGCGCGTTGATGCGCTCAAGCTTCGCGCCGTTATCGAGATGAAAACGGGCTACGGGGTCGCCGCCCGCGCGAGGTGATTCGTGAATCAGATAGGCGCTGGCGAGCGCCAGCAGCGCTTCCCGTGCGTCCTTGTCGAGGGATTTAAGCGTTGCGTCACGCGACAGCGTCGAGAGCTCGCCGCTCGTTGCCTTGCGCAATTCAGCGAGTGCTCCAACCAAACGTTTGCGTGTTGCCGGTTTCAACCCTTCGTAGGCGAGCGCTGCGTCAACGCGCGTCAGCCAGTTCATCAACCCCGGAATCGGCGACAGCGTGCAAAACGTTTTCAGTTGCGGTAATTCGCGCTTCAGTTCTTCGGCGACACGCTTGATCAAAAAGTTGCCGAGCGACACACCACGCAGCCCCGGTTCACAGTTGCTGATGGAATAAAACGCAGCCACTCGGAATTGTTTGGGCGCAGTGATTTCCGAGTTCTTGTCGATCAGCGGCGCAACGGCATCGGGCATCGCCGGCACCAGCGCAACCTCAACAAAAATCAGCGGCACATTGGCGAGCTGCGCATGAAAAAATGCGAAGCAGCGGCGATCTGGCTGCAGGCGTCGACGCAGGTCGTCCCAACCGTCAATGGCGTGCACGGCCTCATGCTGAATGATTTGTTCGAGCAGGTGTGCGGGCGAATTCCAGTCAACGCGGCGCATCTCCAGAAAGCCCGGATTGAACCATGACGAGAGCAGGTGCAACAGATCGGCTTCCACCGATTGCCACTCGCTGTTTTTGCCGAGGCGACGCAGCAACTGACGACGCAAGCGCACCAGCGCCGCCGTGCCGCCCGGCGCGCGGTTCAGACGACGGAATAATTCCTGACGCGCGGGCTCCGCAACGTGTGACAGCGCTGCCAGCGCACTCGCAGTGGGCGTCGCGGCATACGCTTGCGCTGCGGCGAGAACGGCTTGCGGATCGGGCGAAAATTCATGCGCCAACGCATAGAACAGGCCGTCCTGTTCCGGCTCGGTCAAAAGGTCGAGTTCACCAATAATATTTTGTGCGATTGCGGGGCTATTCGCCTCGGCGCGCACCGACAACAGTCGATGACATTCACGGACGAGTTTCAACGTGCGTCGCTCGCTCGTCATCTGATTGATACGAAGCGCCGCTTTGCGAATGGCGGGAACCGGAGAGAGATCAGCCAGCATTTTTTATCGCCTCGCTTTCCATTTTGCGCAGTGCCTTGAGTGCTGCGAGTTGTGCCAGAAGATGATCGTGCATTGCCCGCTCGGCGCGCATGCCGTCGCGCGCCAGCATCGCAGCGATCAGCACCCGATGCTCATTAATCGACGCATCAATGCGCCCCGGAAACACCAGTTGGCGACCGCGCAGCATGCGCACAAACTTGCGCAAATCCGCCGTGACCCGATCCAGCCAGCGGTTGTTCGCCATGCGTTGGACAAAACTATGGAAGAGGTGATTGGCCTTGTAATAGCCGTCAACATCTTGCGCCGCCGCTGTGTGCTCCAGCTCGTCATGCATCCGCTGCAACTCGCGCAAATCAGCCTCCGACATGTGTGCTGTCGCTTCAAACGCGCATCGCCCTTCGAGCAACGCCATGACGGGAAACAACTCGTCGGCATCCGTCTCGGTGATTTCGATCACGCGGCAACCACGTCGCGGCACCAGCTCCACCAAGCCCTCAGCGGCCAGCACCTTCAGCGCCTCGCGCAGCGGCGTGCGGCTGATCTGCCACTGTTCCGCCAGCACGTTTTCGTCGATAAACGCACCCGGCGCGATCTGTCGATCAAAAATCAGCGCACGAATCCGTTCGGCGACCTGATCATGCAGGGAAAAGCCGCGGAATGGGATAACTTGGTTCATAGTGCCAGCATGCCTTGGTTTTGTGCGCCGATAAGCTGTAGATAATTCTGTAATTACAAGATTATGCACTTTGAGCTGGTATGTTAACGGCGGTATTTTAAATACAGCTTTTGTTGGAAAGCCTCATTTAAAAGGGGCTTTCAGTCCAAATTAGTAAAAGTCGATATCAGCTCTTTTACCGCTGTATCACTATATTTGATGAGAATTTCACGATAAAGCTATACCTCCCGAATCACCGCCACATCCGCCCGCGCTGATACGCTTCGCCCATGCCTGCAATCAAAGCCTTCACCCGCCACCGCCTTCGGATCCGATCCCATACCGCGCAAGTTTTGACCTGGGGCGACCCGGCGGCCGAACCCGTGCTGATGCTGCACGGCTGGATGGACGTGGCGTCGAGCTTTCAGTTTCTGGTCGATGCGCTCAAGCACGATTGGTACGTCATTGCGCCGGATCAGCGCGGCTACGGCGGCAGCGACTGGACGAAAGAGGGCGCGAGCGGCTATTGGTTTGCGGATTACGTCGCTGATCTGGAAGCAGTGGTTGACCACTTTTCGCCCGCCGCTCCCATCAATCTGGTCGGCCACAGTCTGGGCGGCAACGTCAGCTGCATCTACTCGGGTGCGCGTCCTCATCGCGTGAAAAAGCTCGTATCGCTCGACGGCTTCGGCGTGCCAGCATCAAGCGCGAGCAAAGCCGCTGAGCGCTACGGCAAATGGCTTGATGCGGTCAAAGCGGGCGAGACGCTTTCATCCTACGAATCCGCCGCCAAGGTCGCGGATCGTTTGCAAAAAAACAATGTGCGCCTGACCCGCGAACGCGCCGTTTGGCTTGCGCAGCACTGGGCCGAGCCGAAGGCCGACGGGCGCTGGCATTTGCGCGCTGATCCGGCGCACAAAATGCCGTTTCCGACCGTGTATCGCCTTGATGAGGCCATCGCAATTTGGTCGCACGTCACTGCGCCCACGCTCTGGCTCGGCGCGAGTGAATCCGCCGCCAAAGTGTGGAACGGCTACACCGATGAAACCACTGTGCCGACGACGAAAGAGGGGCATGCCCGAGGCAGTTTCGACTCGCGGCTGGCGGCTTTCAAGGACGTTCAGTTTGAAGTGATTCAAGGCGCAGGACACATGCTGCATCATGACGTACCGGAGATTGTTGCGGCACGGGTTGAGGCGCATTTGCTGGCTTGAAACGGTTTTGGTAGGAGCAGCTCTGTCGTGACCCACCTCACCACTTTAGCCGCCCCTAAATAATTCGCTGCAAGGAATTGTGGATGTTGTTCGACAATGAATTATTCGTCCACATTTCAGGTTGTTGTCCCATGAAATTTTCACTCTCCACGACTCGCGTGTTTCGCTCGGTGGCTGCCTTCTCGGCCATGGGGGCCATCGGCGTCATCTACGCGTTCAGCGCCGCGTCGCATGCGCAGACGCCCGTGCCCGTCACGGCCAAAGCCATTTTCGCGGGCGGCTGCTTCTGGTGTGTCGAATCCGATTTCGATAAAGTGCCGGGCGTCGTGTCCACGACCTCCGGCTATATCGGCGGCGCTGTCGCTAACCCGACCTACCAGCAGGTGTCGGCCAAAGTCACGGGCCATGCTGAAGCGGTGGAGATCGTATTTGACCCGCAAAAAGTCACCTACGAACGGCTCGTCGAATATTTCTGGCACACGATTGATCCGACGACCAAAGACCGGCAGTTTTGCGACAGCGGCTCGCCGTATCGCTCGGCCATCTTTGCGCAGGATGCAGCGCAATTAAAGATCGCGCAAACATCAAAAGCCGCGCTCGAAAAATCGAAGCCGTTCAAGGATCCCGTGGTCACCGAAATCGTGCTCGAAACGAAGTTTTATCCTGCCGAGGACTACCATCAGGACTACTACCTGAAGAATCCGATTCGCTACAAATATTATCGCGGCGGTTGCGGTCGTGATGCGCGTCTGAAAGAGCTTTGGGGCGATCAGGCGGGGAAGTAGGCGAGGCCTGCTTTATTGACAGGCTCATCCCCCTTGAAGGGGAGCGGACACCTTCCTACCCGCCGCGCATCAAATGCTCGCCCAGCGCCCGATACGCGGGCAATGACGTTGGATCCATGAACGCATTCGCGGCCAACGGATGCGAGGCATAACGCGCAATCACCATCTCCGCCACCGGATCAACCCAGATCGCCTGCCCATGTATGCCGCGCGCGGTGAAACATGGGTGCGCGTCATGTGACACCCACCACATGTTCCGATACGACCAACCGGGCAGCGTTGCGTAGCCCGCCGTCGCGAAGTGGTCACGGTTCGCACCGTTACGAATATCGGCAACAACCGCAGCGGGTACGATTTGCTGGCCATTGAAACTGCCGTCGCAGCGCATCGCTTCACCGAAACGTGCAAGGTCGCGCAACGTTGTGTTGAGCCCACCACCACCGGCCTCGGTGCCGACGCTGTCCACCTGATACAGCGCGTCATATTCGCAGCCGAGTTTTGACCAGATTTCGCTCGATGTCAGATCAGCGAGACGCACGCCCGCAACGCGCTTGACGATCCACGCCAGCACTTCGCTGTTCACCGTTTTGTAGGTGAAACCGGTGCCGTGTTCGCCTTCTTTTTTCAGTGTGACCAGGTAATCGTAAAAGGTTTGCGGGCCCAGATACACGCTTGGGCGAGCGCGCATACCGCCTGCACGCGCGTAGGCGTGAATGTCGGCGCTCGGGTCGGCGTACGCTTCCGAATAACGCACGCCGATGGTCATGTCCATCACCTGGCGCACCGTGGCGTTGCCATACGCCGTGTCGGAGAGCTCGGGCACATAGTGCGTCACCGGCGCGTTCGCATCGAGCGAGCCGTCGTACACCTGCATCGCTGCGTGCGTGCCGACGAATGATTTGGTCACTGAGAACGCGCTGTGAACGAGATCGGCCTGCAAGGCACCAAAGTATTTTTCGTAGACGATGTTGCCGCGATGCAGGACCACCAGCCCGTCGGTGTAGTTCGCGGCGAACGCCTCGCCCCACGTCGACGCCCGACTGTCGAGCGTGGTGAAAGGCACGGTATCCAGATCATCGCGGTCTGCTCGGGGCAGCGCGCACACCGGCCCATCGCCCCGTGACACGCGCGCAGTTGGCAACAGCTCGCGCATATGGCTGAACGACCAGCGTCGCTGAGGAAATTCGTAGTGAGAACCGTCGGCGAAGCGCAGCGTACGCTCGGCGGGAGGCGGGAAGCCTTGCATCCAACCGAGGCTGCGTGGGTCGGTGTCGGTGTGGCTTGGGAATTCGGGGGATGGGCTGGACAATGTACTCATGGGAGAGGGTGCATGCGGACACGGGCTTTACTGTTAGGCGGCTAGGTTACTCGACTGTGAGCACGATTTCTGGCCCGCATATTCCTCGGTAACGTGCTGGCGCTTAGGACTCCGATGCACGCGCGGATCGCTTCGCTGTGTGTGCTGGTCTCAGACTAATCTTGGAAATCGTACAATTTTACTATTGTGAAACCAACGCGATGGAGTGTCATAAATCTGTCACACAGTGGCAATAAATCAACAGGCTCCCGCTTAGATGCTCGATTACCCGTTGGTAAAAAAGCATCAACGAGGTTTCGGGAGACTACGTCAGTCAGACGCGCCCAAAAAATCATAAACGCTGTCCTCGGAGGGCTTCATGTCACTATCTTTTCGCCATTTCGGTGCGACTGTCGCGTTCGTGCCGCTTCTTGCCATCGGGCAAAACGCTGTCGATGTCCGGATCAATGGATCGGATACCGTCGAGCCGCTGATCGAAGCTGCGGTTTCACAATTCAAAAAAGCCAAGACCAACGTCAACGTCGCGATGGAGGCTAAAGGCACCAGCACGGGTTTCGCCGCGCTATGTGAAAACAAAACTGACATAGCGATGGCCTCACGTGCGGTGACGCAAAAGGAGCTTCAACTCTGCAAGTCACGCGGTGTAGCGTTTGTCGAGATTCCGGTTGCCTGGGACGCGGTGGTAGTGGTCGCCAATCGCAATGACGGCTGGCTGCGTGATGTGAACCTGACCGAACTTCGCCTGCTTTGGGGGACCGAGTCCACCGGCAAGAAACTGTCGTGGAATCAGGTGCGGTCAAACTATCCAGCAACGCCGGTCACGCTGTTTGGTCTGGATCAAAAATCCGGTACCTTCGATTTTTTCTCGGGCGCGATCAGTGGAACGCCAAAGATGATGCGCGCGGATTATCAGGAAACCGCCGAACATACGGTGGTGATTGATCGCGTCTCGAAGACGCCTGGCGCAATTGGTTTCGTCAGCCTCGCGACGTATGCAGATCAGACTGGCAAGGTCGCGGCGCTGGCGCTTGATGAGGGCAGCGGTCCCATCCTGCCATCGTTGCAAACGGTGGTGAACGGTCAGTACGCAAAGATGAGCCGTCTGCTTTTTGTCTATGTCAACAAAGGGTCGTATGACGCGAGGCCCGCAGTGCGCGAATTTGCATCGTTTGTCGTTGATGGCGCCTCGCGATTTGCGACCTATGCGCGTTTCGTTCCGTTGCTTGCAACGAATTATCAGGAACAAGCGCTGCGGCTGAAGCGCGGTGACACGGGCTCGGTATACACAAGGTAGCCCGCCACCCAAAGGTCGGGGCGAGCGCCCCGGTCGCACGCCGCCAAAAATAACGCTGCCCGAACAGTTCGGCAGCCCCCCTTGTGCTTAAGCGCGTAGCGCCGCTAAACGCGCGGGTTGTCGAAATCGCACGGTGCCCTAAAGGCAACATTTTTTCTTCCATCCGTGTCTGCCGGACGACTCGCATGAGCCGAATTCCCGACGGGCTAGCCGCGCAGCAGCGAATTCACATCCTTTTCCCACTTCTCCAACAAGCGCTTGCGCTCGGCCGATGAGCCGTATTTTTTGAAGTCGTACTGAATCAGCTTGATGCTCGAAAAACGTGGCGCTTCGGGCGGTTGCGGCGAGTTTTTGTTCGATGGCAACTGATATTGCTTGGCAAGCGCTGCAAGCTTTTGCGCGTCTGGCGTCAGCGCCCAGTCGTAGAACTTCTTCGCGTTTTCCATGTTGCGCGCACCTTTGAGGATCGACATCGAGCCCACCTCGTAACCCGTGCCTTCGCAGGGTGCTGCCATCTCAACCGGGAAGCCGTTTTTCTTCTCGCCGGGCACGTCGTGCATGAAGCTCACGCCAACGGCTGCCTCGCCGCGCGCAACCGCCTTCACCGGGCCTGTACCCGACTTCGGATAGTTCGAGATGTTCTTGTGCAAGGCTTTGAGGTAGTCGAAGGCCTTGTCCTCGCCGAACACCTGAACGAGCGTTGCGAGCGCCGTGTAGGCCGTGCCCGATGCCGCAGGGTTCGCCATCTGCACGTCGCCCTTGAACTCCGGCTTGACCAAATCAGCCCAACAGGCAGGAGGCGTAATTTTCTTTTTGGTCAGCACTTCTGTGTTGTAGCTAAAGCCCAGCGCGCCCGCATAAATGCCCACAGTTTTGTACCCGGAAATTTGCGCCTGATAGGTCGCCCACGGATGCAAATCTTTCATCATCGGCGATTGATACACCTCCGACAAACCTTCTTCAGCCGCCTGCAAATGCGGGTCACCCGTGCCGCCGAACCAGACGTCGCCTTTCGGGTTCGTGCTCTCGGCTTTGACCTGCGCGAAGGTCTCGCCCGAACCTTTGAACGAGGTGTTGACCTTGACGCCGGTCTGCTTCGAAAACTCGTTGGCAGCGAGCGTGCACCACTCGATCTGCATCGAGCAGTAAATGTTTAGATTGCCTTTGTCCTGTGCCATTGCCGACGGCGCGACCAATGACGCAGCGATGAGCGAGAGTGCGTGAATGTGACGCATGAATAAACCTCCTTGTTGTTTGCTTGTGTTGCATGCTGAGACGGCTCAGCGCAATTACTGAGTATAGAAGTCGTAACGCGTGGTAGCCACGCTCAGAAATCCGGGTTTTCCCGGTTAATTCGTCTGAATCGCCGGTTGCACGACGTAAACACACTGGCTTTTGTCGCATCGCAATGCTACGAATACGCCCTGCAAACCATCAACTGACGGGAAACGAAGTGAACGTGCTGAACACCGAACAAATCATGACATGGCTCGCAACCAAAGGCGCGGACTTCGGGCTCAAAGTGTTGGCCGCGATTGCCGCGTGGATCATCGGACGCTGGATCATCGGCTTTGTCTTGCGTCTGGTCGAAAAGGCGCTGGGCAAAAGCGGCAAGATCGAGCCAACGCTCGCGCGATACATGGTGTCGATCATCGGCGTAGTGCTCAACATCGTTTTGGTGCTCGCCATTCTGGACATTTTTGGCGTGCAGACCACGAGCTTCGCCGCGCTGCTAGCGGGCGCCGGCCTCGCCATTGGCACCGCCTGGGGCGGCCTGCTGTCGCACTTCGCGGCGGGCGCGTTCTTGCAAGTATTGCGACCGTACAAAGTGGGAGATTACGTCAGCGCAGGCGGCGTCGAGGGCACTGTGAAAGAACTGGGACTGTTCGGCACGACGATAGTCTCCGGTGACAGCGTGACGCACATCGTAGGCAACAACAAAATCTTCAGCGACACCATCAAGAATTTCTCCGCGCTGCCGCAGCGTCGCGTGGATTGTGAAGCGAAGGTGGCCAATGGGGTGGACGTGAATGACGCCGTGACCCGGTTGAAAGCCGCGCTCCCTGCGATAAAAAACGTGTTGAAAGAACCGGCACCCGAAGTAGAAATCAGCAAATTCACCGCAGAGGGCCCGCTCCTCACTGTGCGCGGTTATTGCCACACCGACAACTATTGGCAGGTGTATTTCGACATCAACAAGATGATCGCTTACGAATTCGGCAAGGCGGGCTATCCAGTGCCGGAGACGCCGCAGGTGCAGCGGCAGGTTTAAACCCCGTCGCTACCTTCGAATGAAACGGCCTGCAAGGACACCTGCTTTTGTTTCGGGCCGACGCTTTGTGTGCCCACCTCGCGAAATCCGAAGGCCGCATGAAATCGCGCAGACGGCGCATTCGGAGGGTCTATGTCGAACTCACAGGTGATGGTCTGGCAGCCATCGTCTCTGGCAAATTCGAACAGATCCTCGTAGAGCAATCGACCAGCACCACGACCCTGCATCGATGCCGACACAACCACGCGATCGATGTACAAGAACCGCTCGTACCGCTGCGAAAACCAGAGGTAATTCGGACTGTCGTAAGTCGCGCCTTCGCGAAGCACAAGCAAAAACGCCTGAACCAAACCATCAGACTCAAGCACCCGGTGATACGGCGCGGCAGCGTGCAGCATACTCACGCGATCATGGTTTAGCGGGCTGAGGAAGCGCACAGATTCCTCGTTCAGGGCGATGATTCTTGGGAAGTCGGAGAGCGATGCGTTGCGGATTTGCATGTGATTGATGTTTGGGCTTTTGTACCGGCGCGGGCGGCGGCGAGGCATTCATCCTGATGCCGTCATTCTCGCGCCAACGAGAGCGGCATTCCAGAAGCGCGGACAGCGCAAACCAAGCGCGAACTGCGCCTGACACCTGCCAAAGATACCGCTAATGCGACTTAAACCGCCGAACAAGCGGCAGCGACCGCTGAGCCAAAATCAACCCCTAACGCGTGCATCCTTTTGTGCATACAATTGAGTATGGACTTCGACTTTGACCCCGAAAAAGCTCGGCTCAATGCGATCAACCATGACGGGGTCACATTCGAGGAGGCAAGCGCAGTGTTGCTCGATCCCTATGCTCTGACACGCATCGACGCCGATACCCTAAACGAGTCGCGCTACATCACGCTCGGCATGGGTGGTGCAGCGCGTATTTTGGTCGTCGTGTGGGCTGAACGCAGTGAGCGCATTCGCATCATCTCAGCATGGAAAGCCAACAACCCGCAAAGGCGCATTTATGAAGCTCAATTCTGATCCCGTATTCAACCAGTACGCCAACACCGACTTCAGCGCGGCCTTACCCGTGAGCGGTGTTCCCGTGCTCGCCGCATTGCAAGCCAAAACCGGCGGCAAATCGAGAATCACCATGCGCGTGGACAACACCACCCTTGCCATCTTCAAACTACAAGCAGAAAAAACAGGCGGCAATTACCAGAGCCTCATGAACGAAGCCCTTGCCCAATTCGCGCAGGGTCAGCGGCTGGCTGATGTGGTGCGGGAGACGATTCGAGAGGAGCTGCGGGCGTCTTAGCAGGTGCGCTTTCGCGCAATCGGCTGCATGTATCCGTTTCGACGGGTAGGAGTTCGCTTAGTTCGCAGCACCACGAAAGCGCTGCAGTATCGAGTAAAACGCATCCAGAAGTGCGTTGATTCGTGTGCAAATCGAACACGTCTGCGGGCGATTGCTTAGCCAACGATTTACGATATTTTCGGTGTGTTTTGTTGATCGTTCCGCGTAATCGAACGGCATCGCAAACACGCCACCGCTATAGGCGAAAAGCAATCGTCCCTTCACCAGCCATGCTATTCCAAATGCGGTCAATGCCAGCCATTCGCCAATGAGCACATACGGAAATAGTAGTTCAATGCGCAGGACGCGCTCGGCGATCCAGCAAGCGACCATACCAACGACTGCGCCGATCATGATGTTTGAGCAGCATCGGTAAACACCGTTACGCACTCGCTTCCATGCGCGATAGTGTTCATCTCCATCCGAGTCATCGGTGAAGCGGCAACGTGCGATGAGGATCAACGAGATGAACAGTGTCGCAGCGGCTGAAAAGTGCACCACTTGAAACGCCTTTGCGTAATCGGGCCATAGTTCGGAATTACCAGTAGGGGGCATCGGCTGCGGCACCGTGGGAAACAATACGACCATGCACCCCGCAAGCGAACACAGCACAGCGAGCGCTCGATCAGCGCCGGGACTTCGAGCTGTCCAGCCCCTGTAGGCCATGAACATGAGCGCCGCAGCGCTCAACATGCCAATAAAAAACGGCTTGGCTATCGGTGAATGAAACGCGTGACTAATACTGGGCAGGATTGCTGGGCCAACGCGCTGGTCGGAAAAGATCGCCGCGATAACCCAATGAGAGAAAAAAACCAATGGGCCAATGAGAATAGCTAGCCCCCCAATGCCTGCAAGTACTGAGCGGGGAGAAATGCCTTCACTGGTCAAAGTTGACGGTACGCTACGTGCCATCGTCCTGATTTTGATTGGTTCAGCTGGGATCATAGATACGCTCCAATTGGCGGGTGACGACGTTTGCTCGATCTGAACTGCGATCAAAACACTTCGTCGATTGTCGCGCAGAGCAGCGGAGGGGTACCCTACGCGAAGATGTGGGAGACGCTTACACACCTACACGGTAGCTACCCGGCCCGCCCATAGACCTCATTAATCTGCTGCGTAACCCGTACAAACGTAGTGCACTTCGACAGCGCCTTGAGCGTGCGGGCGCCCACGTACGTGCACGTTGAGCGCAAGCCCCCCAGAATTTCCTGCACCGTGTGTTCCACTTGGCCGCGGGCTTCCAGCGTGACGACTTTGCCCTCCGAGGCACGGTATTTGGCGACGCCACCGGAATACATTTCCATCGCCAGATCGCTGCTCATGCCGTAGAACTTGCGATACGTTTTGCCGTGGTCGTGCACGACTTCACCGCCGGATTCGTCGTGGGCGGCGAGCATGCCACCGAGCATGACGAAGTCTGCGCCGCCGCCGAAGGCTTTTGCCACATCGCCAGGCACCGTGCAGCCGCCGTCGCCGCAGATGTGGCCGCCGAGGCCGTGGGCAGCGTCGGCGCATTCAATGATGGCTGAGAGTTGCGGATAGCCGACGCCGGTCATCTTCCTGGTGGTGCAGACGCTGCCGGGGCCGATACCGACCTTGACGATATCTGCGCCCGCGAGGATCAGCGCTTCGGTGACGTCGGCCGTGACCACGTTACCCGCCATGATGGTGGTTTTTGGATACGCCTCGCGGAAGCGCTTGACGAAGTCAATGAAGGTTTCGGTGTAGCCGTTGGCGACGTCGATGCAGACGAATTCGATGGCGTCGCCGGTGGCGTTTTTCACGACTTGGAATTTTTCGAGATCAGCGTCGGTGATGCCGAGTGAATAGAACGCGTACTGATGCACCGGATGATTGTTGTCGTTGAAGAAGGTGACGTAATCTTCAACTAGGTAATGCTTGTGCAGCGCGACATGCATGTGATGCTTTGCGAGCGCCGCTGCCATTTCGAAGGTACCGACCGTGTCCATGTTGGCGGCGATGATCGGCACGGTCTCAGAGTGGCGACCGGAGTGACGATAGGTGTAATCGCGCTTCAATTCGACCTTCGCCCGCGAGCCGAGCGTGGAGCGCTTGGGGCGAAACAAAACGTCTTTGAAATCTAGCTTGAGTTCTTCTTCAATGCGCATAGTGAGACCTTCTCGTAGGGTGGGCAGCCTCTGCCCACCGTGGCGTTGCCGAGTCGAATAAATTGTTCTGCCCAAGTTTGGTGGGCACGGGGTGCCCACCCTACGCGGGCGTGACATTCGCCACAATTCGCAGACGTAAAAAAACGAGGTGTCGGCGAGCGTTAAGTTCGATGACAACCCCGTGGTTGCAACGAATTGTAGTGCCGAATCGGTAGACTCTGTCTTATGTCAGAAATAAACACCACTCACGCAAGCTACGCCCGCACCGCGCTCGAAAACGTGCGTCGCGAATATCCTAATTTCACGATGCACTTCGTGCATGACGCCACCGAAGCGCAAGCCTGCGAACCATCGTTCTTGCACCCGATATTTTTCGGTAGTTACGACTGGCATTCGTGCGTTCACATGCATTGGTCGATGGCGCGACTCCTGAATTTGGAGCCAAACTCCAGCCACGCCAAAGCGATTGCGTCATGGTTTGACCGTCAGTTCGATGCCACAAAGGCGGAGCGCGAAGTCGCGTATTTTTCGCGCGATGGCGCAGCGCATTGGCAGCGGCCCTACGGCTGGGGCTGGCTGCTGAAGGTTTACTCGGAGCTCGCGGTGTGCACGCATCCGCATTCTGAAAAGTGGCGCGCAGGCTTGCGCCCGCTCGCGGACTATCTGGCCGACGCGATGTTGCATCATTTGCGGACCGCTAACGCGCCAGTGCGTCACGGTGTGCATTCAAATACGTCGTTCGCGATGATCCACGCTTTGCGTTATGCGACGACGGTCGGCGACATCGAATTTATGGACGCCATCAAGGCCAAAGCGCGGCAGTGGTTTGGCGGGGATCGCGACTATCGGCTGGCGTACGATTTTTCGGGTGAGGACTTTTTGTCGCCGGGGCTGACTGAAGCATTGCTGATGTCGCTCGTGCTACCGATTGATGAATTCCTTGTGTGGTTTGATGCGTTTTTGCCAGAACTTAAGGCGGGCGATTTCCGTGTGCTCGAACCGGCGCTGGTCACCAATGAGCATGACGCGAAGCAGGTGCATAACCACGGGCTCAATTTGTCGCGCGCATGGTGCATGCGCGGGATCATGCAAATGCTGGAGCCCGGCGGCGATGCGCGCTGGCAGCGCTTTGGAACGCTGTCGCGCGACCATGTGATCGCGGCCGAAGCGGCGATTACGGGCGGTGAATATGTCAGCACACACTGGTTGATTTCGTTTGCGTTACTGGCGGATACGGAGTGGGTCGATTGAGCGCTGGCGACATTGCGCTCACGTTGATGGCGCTGATGATCGTGCTGCTGGTGATCATTGTTGTGCTGATCGTTACGCAAAAGAGTGCGCTCGTGAGCCGCATGAGCGGCGAACTGGGTGGTCAACTTGAGCAGAAGCACCGCGCGATGATCGGTGACGTCGGCGGCATGTTCAACCAGGTGAGCGAACGCGTGGGGCGTGACCTGACGCTCGCGAATAGCGGCACGCGGGAAGTGATCGGCACGCTGCAAGTGCAAGTCGTGCATTCGCTGTCCCAGCAAACCGAAGCGTCGCTCAAGCAACTCGCGCTCCTGCAACAAACGCTGTCCACGCAACAGGATTCGCTCAAGCGCGAAGTTCTGGAAGGCATGCTCGGAAAAATGGCCGAGCAGACGCGCGCCAATCAGGAGCTGCTACAAAACACGTTGCGCTCGATGGGCGCGCAGATCACGCAGCAGGCCGAGACAATGACGAAGACCGTTGATGGGCGGCTGGAACAAATCAGCGGCAAGGTCAACGAACGGCTTGACGAAGGTTTCAAGAAGACCAACGAGACGTTCGCCAACGTGATGGCGCGGCTCGCGGTGATTGACGAGGCGCAGAAGAAGATCGACAGCTTGACGACGAATGTGGTGAGTTTGCAGCAGGTGCTCTCCGACAAGTCTGCGCGTGGCGCGTTTGGCGAGGTGCAGCTGGAGGCGCTAGTGCGGGATACTTTGCCGCCGGGCGTGTACGAATTTCAGGCGGCGGTTGGGACGGGACGAGAGAAAGCAGATTGCGTTTTGACCATGCCGGATGGCACGACAAAGATGGCGATTGACTCGAAGTTTCCGCTGTCGAACTATCGCGTTGCGATTGATGCAACACAGCCCGAAGCGGCGCGCACAGTGGCCCGCAAGCAGTTCGCGACTGATGTGAAAAAGCACATCAACGATATCGCGACCAAATACATTCAGCCGGAAGCCAACGCCGATGCGGCGGTGATGTTCATTCCATCGGAGGCCGTGTTTGCGGAGATCATTGGCAACCATGCGGATGTGGTTGCGCAGGCGCAAGCGCAACGCGTGTGGCTGACCTCGCCGACCAATTTGATGGCGCTGTTGCATATTGTCCGCGCGATGATTCGCGACGCTGAAATGCGCAAGCAGGCGGCAGTGATCAAGAATGAATTGGGCAAATTGGGTGGCGACTTCGGGCGTTTTCAGGAGCGCATGGACAAGCTCGCCACGCACATCAAGCAGGCCAACGATGACGCCGAGCAGGTGCAGATTTCCAGCCGCAAAATCAGCAGCCATTTTGAGCGGATCAAGTCGGTGGAGATTGAAGCGCCGGTCGCGGAAACGCTGTTGCCTCCGACGAGCAACGCTTGAGTAGCAGTCTGTCGTTTGCGCGAACGCGGGAACCCAGAGAGTCGCGTCGTTTTGCGGTGGATGTGACGCGTGTTTATGCCCCTTCTCCCCTTGCGGGAGAAGGTTGGGATGAGGGGTTGGTGGAGCTTGTCGTCCATCATGGCTCTCCAATTCACGACCCCCTCACCCTAACCCTCTCCCCTTGCGGGAGAGCAACTGTGTCGAAAGTCAAGCGAATTTGTTCGCGTTGAAGTTGGGATTCCACGGGACACCGGATTTGAGGATGGCATTCATGATCGAGAGTAACTTCCTGATGCAGGCCACCAGCGCCACCTTCTTCGGCTTGCCGTTGTTGATGAGTCGTTGATGAAACGCCTTCATCACATCGTTATGTTTCACCGCCGTGAGCGTGCCCATGTATAGGGCTGCGCGCACATCAGCCCGCCCACCCCACGTCGTTCGGCGGCCG
>JANXUB010000143.1 GCA_025352105.1 Burkholderiales bacterium
ATGCAAGAGGTCAGCGGTTCGATCCCGCTTATCTCCACCAAATCAAGACTGTAGAGATCCTAAGTCCCCATCGTCTAGAGGCCTAGGACACGACCCTTTCACGGTTGTAACAGGGGTTCGAATCCCCTTGGGGACGCCACCAAGCTGTTCAGTGGTTTCAAGATTCGAAATGACACGTCAAACGCTGAAAGCCCCGTTAATCGGGGCTTTTTCGTTTTCGGGTTCGAAGACCGATTCGCGGCTAGGCGTTCATCGGAATATTTACAGCTTTTTTGCTTAAACGTTGATTCCAATGAGACTAGAAGTCATTTTTATGATGAGTCGACTTCTTAAAAAATAGCGCCGTTGCCCCAACATAATGGCGATCCGCATGAAAAGCTGAATATCCCTTCAGGTCGCCGTGAGACCCCGAAAAATACCACTCACAATTTGAGTTCTGTACGTTGTGGCTGCCTCGTCTGCGCTTATCGTCGCGCCGCGCCAACGCTGATATTCACGCGCACCGAGATCGTCGTCGCGGTGCGCGAAAGGTAAGCGATAATTCGCAGATTGTTCTGACAGCGGAGCCCCGTCGATGTCCCCATTCGTGAAGCGCGTACTGACGTGTGCTCTTTTTTTGCCGCTGCTCTCGCCTCTGCCCGCGATTGCGCAGGGCGTGGTTTCCGCGCTTGACATCAATAGCCGTTGCCTCATCACGTCGATCCCTAACGCGGAGAAGCTGTCGGTGTCCTGGACGGGCGAGTGTGTGGCCGGGTTGGCGTCAGGCTTGGGTGATGTCATCGCTTTCAGCAACGGCAAACTGCGCTACATCCTGCGCGGTCAATTTCGGCGCGGGCAACTTGAACGACAGGAGCAGGTGCGTGATTGCGCTGGTGGAGTCTGCCTGGACGATGTTTCGCCCAAGCTGATCCGGCAACACGAACAGGCGGCGCTTGCAGCGCCCGTCAATACGGCCACAGCTGCCGTGGCCGCGCCGTCTGGTTCGACCGTGCCGCCGGTCGTTCAGGGCGAGATTCGAGCCCCCGACGCGGTGTACCGGGGGCGCTTCACCTCTGACCCGGTGACCGGGATCATCAGCGGGGACGGCAAGGTGCAGTTTCTTGACGGTCGATCCTACGAAGGCGCCATCAAAAATGGTCGCAAACAGGGAAAAGGCATGCATGTGTGGGCGGACGGTCAGCGTTATGAGGGCGACTGGGTGGATGACCAGCAGCAGGGTAGAGGCAAGCTGACCTTCGCCAACGGCGATTTCTACGAAGGCGATTTCGTCAAAGGCGAGCGCACCGGCGACGGGACGTTTCGTCAGAAATCTGGCGACAGCTACGTCGGCCAATGGGTGCGGGGCATCCGTGAGGGCAATGGCGTTGCCGAGTGGGCCAACGGCCAGCGCTACGAAGGCGCGTGGCGTGCGGATCGTCGCGAAGGTCAGGGTCTGATGAAGTTTCAGGACGGCGGCACTTACGACGGTGAATGGATGCGTGATCAACCCTTCGGACAAGGCGATATTTTGTTTGCCTCGGGCGACGCGTACACCGGTCTCGTGCGCAATGGGCTCCCCCACGGCTTGGGAATTTTCCGCTGGGGGTCGGGGGATCGTTTCGATGGGGAATTCGCCGACGGTAAGCCCACGGCTAAGGGCGAAATGACTTTTCTTCTCGATTCGGCCGCCAGGTCGGTCGCCCCTGACGAACCCGCGACTGCCGCAGACGCGGTTAGCACGCCGCCAGCCGCTACGCCCGCCGTACCCGCTGCGCCGCCGTCGCGAGCGAGTCTCTGTTCCGCTTCCTTCAACAGCGCGGGGGCGAACCCGGTGAGCCTGAAACGGTTTCTCGATTCTTTCCCCGATGACGAATGCCAGCGACACGCGATTGCCAAACAAAAGCTTGCAAAAATTGCCGAGGCCGCCCGCGTTTCGAGCCTCGCCGCTGATGATCGCATCGCAATGGCGAAAACGCTAATCGGCGGGGTTGTCACATTCCAGCAAGCTTTTCCGTTTTGTGTCACAGGGACTGGCGCGAGCTGTCAGCGCGTTACATACACTTTCTACGTCAAGGCAAAAATAAGTGACATTGATCCACAGAAGCGCATTGCTAAGGTGCAGATCAGCGAGGCCACATCGCTCGGCAACGAAAAGGGCGCGCCCTCTGCGCTCTTTGCTGAAGGGCGCGCGCCCGCCACTGCGGCCTATCGTGCGCAATTTGTCGGAACTACGCAAGCGAAGACTTTGCAAGAAGTTGGGTTGGCCTTCTAGTCGCTTGCACGGCACAGGTCAGAGCGCATCTGCATTCAGTATTGATGCGCTGCGACTGGCAGTGCCGTGCGAATGCTGTTATCGTTCTCGCTGCAAGATTCTTTGAGGCTTTGTGTGTCGAGTTCGTCCAGTCCCCTTTTAGCAACTCATGCCAATTGCCTTCCGGTCGGGACGCGCATCTCCGACTTTGAAATTATTGGTCTGGTGGGCGAGGGTGGCTTCGGCATTGTTTATCTGGCCAAAGACACGTCGCTTGACCGAATCGTTGCGCTGAAAGAATTCATGCCCTCGTCGTTCGCTGGACGGGTCGATGGCATACAGGTCGCGGTTCGCTCGGCCAACAACCGCGCGACGTTCGACGCCGGCCTCAAGAGTTTCATCAACGAAGCCAAGATGCTGGCACGTTTTGCGCATCCCGCTCTGGTTGAGGTGTTTCGTTTCTGGGAGGGCAACGGCACCGCCTACATGGCGATGCGGATGTATCGCGGTGAGACGCTGCGTCAAGTGCTCAATCGCGGCGGCGAGCCGTTTTCAGAGGAGCGTATTGCGCAGATCATGGGGCCGATATTCGATGCCCTCGAAATGCTGCATCGCGAGCAGGTGTTCCATCGCGACATCGCTCCCGACAACATCATGCTGGCCGATGGTCGCTCCGTGCTGCTTGATTTCGGCTCGGCCCGCAAAATAATCGGTGACGGCACGCAGGCGCTGACAACGGTACTCAAACCGGGTTACGCGCCAATCGAGCAGTACAGTGACGATGGCACCATGAAACAGGGCGCGTGGACCGACGTTTACGCGCTAGGCGGCGTGCTCTACCACCTGGCAATGGGAAAGGTGCCGATGCAGGCGGTCTCCCGCATGATGTCGGATCCGATGAAGCCAGTGGCCGAATTGACTGAAGGGCGCTTTTCCGTAAATTTCTCAAACGCAGTGGCCAAAGCCATGAGCGTGCATGTTGATAATCGGTTTCAGACGGTCACGGAGTTTCGCAAGGCGCTTGGCTGGAATGTGATGCAGGCTCAGGTTGTCACGCTTCCGCCACCGCAGGTTTGGCTAGAGCCCAAGCCCGGGGTTGGCGTTGACGAACATGCCGGGCCGCGAACAAGCGACCGGGGCGCGCAACCGTCAACAGCAAACGCACCAGCGCGAGTTTCCCCTTCGACGTCTGTAGATCCGATCGTCAAGGGCGAACGCTCGATGCCACCACGGACCGTCGAAACAACGTCGCGCACGCCGTTGTTTGCCGGCGTCGCTGTCGCTGTGGTTGCTGCAATTGGAGCGGCGATATGGTTCGGTCGCAGCAGTAACCCGGTGCCGGTGGCCGCTCCGCCAGTGCAGACGCCGCCCGTAGCTGCCGTTCCCGCACCTCTACCCGACCCATCGACTGTTCCGGCAAAAACCACCCCCAATGAGCCGGTTGCGTCAGTGGCATCGCCAACGCCGACAGCAGCGGTAGGCGAGGGATTGGTCAAATTTGATATCAAGCCCAGCGGCAGAATTGACATCGACGGCATTACAAAGGGTCTGTCGTCGGCCGTCAAGGAGGTCAAATTGTCCGCTGGCACACACACAATCGAAATCTTTAATGGTCGAGCGCCGCCTGTCAAGCGAACGATAGAGGTCAAGCGCGATGAGACTATTACTGTATCCCACACTTTTTAGCGGCAATCACCCAACCGTGATGTCGCCTTCACTAGAGATACGATCATGAGTACACCCGGCTCCACAGCATCCAGCGCGCTCCCAGCAGGCTCACGCCTCGGAGAGTTCGAAATCACCGGCGTCATCGGCGAGGGCGGGTTTGGGATCGTCTACAGCGCTCGTGATTCAAGCCTGGATCGTATCGTTGCCATTAAGGAATACCTGCCTGCTGCATTCGCCAGCCGCAACAACACAGGCATGGTGCATGTGCGCTCCGACGAGAACAGCAAGACGTTCAATGCAGGTTTATCGAGCTTTATCAACGAAGCCCGCATGCTGGCAAAGTTTTCGCACCCCGGACTGGTCGAAGTGTTTCGCTTCTGGGAGGGCAATGGCACCGCCTACATGGCAATGCGTTACTACCGGGGCGTGACGCTGCGCGAAATGCTGCGCACCAACCCGCAGGTTGTGACCGAGCAGTGGCTCTGTGAGACGCTGGATCCAATTCTGGTTGCGTTGCAAGAGTTGCATCAGGAAAAGTGCTACCACCGCGACATCGCGCCTGACAACATTCTGGTGCTGCCAAACGGGCGTTCGGTGCTCATGGATTTTGGCGCGGCACGGCGCATTATTGGCGGCATGACGCGAGCACTGACCACGGTGCTCAAACCAGGCTATGCGCCGATTGAGCAGTATTCGGACGACGGCTCGATGGCGCAAGGCGCTTGGACAGACATTTACGCCGTAGGAGGCGTGCTTTATCACGCGATGACGGGCAAAGTGCCGGTTCAGGCGATCTCGCGCATGATGAACGACCCGCTGAAGCCGGTTGCGGTTGCGGCTCGCGGCGAGTTTTCGCAGAATCTGTGCGACGTCGTCATGAAGTGCTTGTCAGTCATGCCGGAGAACCGTTACCAGACGATCGATGAGCTCCGCGCCGCGCTCGGCTGGGTGACGACGCCGGTCAGCTCTACGGTGATGTACGCCAGAACTACACATGCGCCTGCGGTCAACCCTGCCACCGCAAGCGATACGCCTGTCGCCGCGCCACCGCGAGTCGCGCCCATGGTTGCAGCAACAAGCCTGGATCCTATGGCGCAACTGAGCTCCGGACAGCAAGGGGCAGATGCCCTGTCTGATCTGCTCTCGTCGGCACCGCGCCCGACCGCTGCGCCAGCCGCTTCGACCGTCGCAAAGCCAACCCCGGTGCAAGCCAAGGCGCCGCCACCGGCCCAATCGAGTGCGCCCAAAGCGGTGTCTGCTGCAAGCTCGGCAGGTGAGCCAACGAAGAAGAATGCGCTGCCGCTAGCCCTGATTGGTCTGGCTGTGGCGGCTGTTGTTGGCGCAGGGGGTTATCTCTTGTTCGCGGGGCGAGGCGCGCCGCCGGTGACGACGCCTTCCGCCAACAGCGCACCTGCAAATGAGGCGAAGACTGAACCAACGCCTGTGCCCGCCGCGCCTGTTACAGCGCCGGTAGCGGCCCCGTTGCCGCCGACGTCCGTCGTGCCTCCCGTTGCAGAAACTAAGCCAATGGAGGCGACGCCGAGTGCACCGACAGCTGCCACCACGTCCGATCCTTCGGCGCCACCGCCGCCTGTAGTTGCAGCATTGGGCACCGTGACGCTAGATATCAAACCGTGGGGCAATATAGTGGTTGATGGCATTTCAAAGGGCGCATCGCCCCCAATGAAACGTTTGCCGCTAGCACCCGGCACCCACACCATTGAGATTCAAAACCCTGCGGGGCCGACGGTCAGCCGGACTGTAGAAGTTGTTGCAGGAAAGTCCGTGTCGGTGCGGCACGCCTTTTAGGCGCAGCCAATCCGGCGGACGACACATCATGGAGAGAAATATGAAACGAACCCTACGTTCAACCCTCTGGCTCGCGATACCCGCGCTGCTCACAGCTTGCGCGACGCCACCGCCCGCGCCAGTAAGCTATCCCGCGCCAGCGGCCCCCCCGGTTTCCCCGCGTCCGCCGACAGCTGTGCCCGCGCCGCTGCCCGCGCCTGTCCCGCCGCCGCCCGCCGTCGATAACTCGGCCAATGAGCGCGCTCTCGCGACCGGAATCGGTGCCTATGACCGCGGCGACTATGGGCTGGCGACGCGATTGCTGACGCCACTGGTCAACGACGGCACGCTGGACGCAGAGCAGCAACTGCGTGCGTTGAAGACGCTGGCGTTTTCGCAATGTTCGACTAACGCGACTACGTTGTGCCGACAGACCTTCGAGCGTGCTTTTCGTGCCGATCCGCGCTTCGAACTCGCCGCAGCCGAGCGCGGCCATCCCATCTGGGGGCCGCAGTTTGAGCGGGCTCGCAAAGCGGTTGTCGGTAAATAGATGTAGCTAGTTTTTGTTACCAAGCTTCATTCAAACCCGCCCCGGATAGACGTCGAATCTCCCACCATGCCTGACATCATTCTCAAGGTTGTTTCCGTAGACGCAGCGCTTCCTGCGCAGGCGTTTGCGCGGTCTTTCGACACCAATGGCGGGACCATTGGACGAGATGAATCGAACACCTTGTCTTTGCCCGACAAGCACCGTCGAGTTTCGCGATTGCATGCGACTGTAAGTTTTCCGGGTGGGGTGCCCACAATCACCAATTCGAGCACGTCTTTGCCTATCGCCGTGGGCGAGCAACAGCTTGATTTTGGGGAATCGATGCCAATCAATCACGGCGCAAGCATCGAGATTGGCCCGTACATTCTGCAAGCTCATGCCCTGTCTCTGGACGCTTCACCAACGGCAGGTATTCCGTCTGAAAGCGCGCAGTCGATTGCAAATTTTGCTCCGGATGCGGGACGTACCGCGCTCCCGATAGCGCCGCCGATGGCACGGCAACACACTGGAATGACCGTCGTGTTGCCGCCGCCTATGGCGCCGCAACCGCAACCGCAACCGTTCGCCGAGCCGCTTCCTGCGTCGATGCTGGGTGACGCTGATCTTTCGGCGCTATTCGGCGGCATTGGTGGCGCATCTGTCGTACCTGTTGCACCTCCCCCGATGTTTGCAGCGCTGGCGGCGGCGCCTATGCCGACGCAGGCAGCGCCCGGCTACACGCCACCGCCTGCATACTTCCCGCCCACCGCAACGGCAGCCCCCTTCGGCATACCGCCCGTAACGCCCGGTCATGATCCGTTTGCCGATCTGCTTGCTGGAATTGGTGGCCCTCCTGGCACTACGGCACTTGGGTCCGCACCTGCCTTCGGTGGCGGAGAGTACGCTGCGCCCGCAACGCCGTCCGGGCACACCCAAAGCGGGCTCAGTGTCGATCCATTGGCGGCGTTTGGCCCTGCACCGCATGCGATTGGCGGCGCTGCTGCATCCTCGTTTAGTACAAGTGGTTCGTTACTAGGAACTGGCTCTGGGCGACCAGGTGCAATTCCCGACCATTTCAATCCATTTGATTTGCCCTCCAGTACCGGACGTAATGACGCTGACCCGCTCTCAGCGTTGTTGGGGGGAGCGACTCAAAATCACGGCGCGCCCGGCAATCAGGCAACGTCAATCGTGCCATCGATTGACTCGTTGTTTCAGACAGCACCCGGCGGGGGATCGGACTCCAGCTTTTTTGGTGTGTCTGCGCAAAGACCGACAGGACAAGGGACACTCGACAGCCTGATTCACGTCGACACGGCCAGTGACCCAATGGCGCTTTTCGGCGATGCCAATCCAGCTCCAGCGGATACGTCCAGAGCGATGCGCAACGATTCGCTAGAGGTCGGGTCGGCATTCCAGCCGCCATTGGCGACGCCCGCCGTACCTGCAATGCCGATCGCGCCCCCACCGGCCATCCCGGCCCCCTTCAATCCGTTGGCGGCACCCATTCACCAGCAGCCGTTAGCGATGATGCCATCGGCACCACCGGATGTCCTGACCGAGGCTTTTTTGCGCGGCGCAGGTCTCACACCCGCAGCTTTGCCGCATGGTCTGACGCCCGAGATCATGACGACGGTCGGCAGCTTGCTGCGCAGTGCGACGGCCGGTGCCATTGACATGTTGGCCGCGCGTGCGGCCACAAAGCGCGAGGTTCAGGCAAACGTCACCATCATTTCTGTTCAGGCTAATAATCCGCTCAAATTTCTGCCGAATGCGGATTCCGCCCTACAGCAACTTTTGGGCAAAAAAATGCCCGGATTCATGCGCGCTGACGTCGCCATGAAGGACGCTTTCGAAGACTTGCGGGCCCATGAGGTCGGCGTTATCGCCGGAACCCGCGCGGCGCTGACCGAGGTATTGGGCAAATTCGATCCCGCTGTGCTTGGCGATAAGCTGACGAAAGGATCGGTGCTTGAGAGCCTGATGCCGTCAGCACGCAAGGCCAAATTGTGGGATATGTATCTTGAGCGGTATCTGCAAATTCGCAGAGAGGCTGAAGACGATTTTCAGAGCATTTTTGGACGAGCTTTCGTTCAGGCCTACGAGCTGGAAACGGCGAGAATCAAAGGCGACACCAGCGGATCCGGAGGGGATTGACAATGATGAATGCAGGCGATTTGAGACTGGAATCGGCTAGTTTTTCTCACGACGGTGGGCGTGACTACAACGAAGACGCGGTGGGGGACAGCGACGCGTTCGGTGCGGTCAGACTGTTCATGCTGGCCGACGGCGCAGGCGGGCAAGGTGGCGGTGACGTCGCGGCGCGCACGGCGATTGCAGCGGCGCGCAGCGAGTTCATGCGAATGCCAGCCTTCAGCCCGGAAACACTGGTTCGGTGCCTGACCAGTGCCGACCTTGCCGTGCGCAAGAAACAGGGAGACGAAGCAAGACTTGCGCGAATGGCCTCTACCTTTGTTGCTGTGTTGGTCGACTATCGACAGCGCAAGGCACTCATTGGTAATCTTGGTGATTCGCGCTGTTATGTGTTCCGTCAGGAGCGCATCATCGCTCAATCCTACGATCACAGTCTGGTGCAGCGTTTCATCGATGCAGGTCTGTATCCGGCAGAAAAATTGCGCGAGCATCCCAAGCGCAACGTGCTCTACGCCTCACTCGGTGCCAACGAAGAAGCGGTCGAGCCCTATTTGAGTCCGGTTCCGATTGATCTCATGTCGGGTGACGGCATCGTCTTGTGCAGCGATGGCGTCTGGGAATTGGTTGACGAACCAACGCTTTGCAAATTGCACGGCTCAAGCCCGAACGTCGCGGCTTGGCGAGAACTGCTGGTGTCAGCTGTGCGCGGTCGCATGGCCCCCGGACATGACAATTTCAGCGCACTTCTGGTGCGCTGCATCGCCAATCCACAGGCGATTGACGACGACGATCAGCGCACAATGCCGCCAATCGCCGCACACGCGTGACACTATTTGGTTCCGTTTTTCGTCTATCTCCTTGCGCGCCGATCAGCTGTAACTTGTTGTAACGCGTTTTGGTGTCGCAGTGGCTTGCTATGGCGCTAATCCCGTTGTAGCCTTGTCACACACCGAAGTTTAGTTTCACTAGTCCAGACTCTTCAGAGCTTTGTATTGGCTACGAAGCCAAAACGAACATTCAAGCGTAAAGCGCAGCAACCCGAGGGGCGATTCAGCAGTGGTCGATTTCGAACGTTTTGCAGAGCCTATTGAAGGGGATTCCCCTTGCGGGCCTGACTGCGAGTACGACAACGATTTCCTCGCCCTGTCGCAGGCTGTCGTCGGCAAGCCCGAGCAGCAATTCGGCGACACCGTTATTCCGGCAGTTCCTCCCGATTGGCGACAAGTCGATACGTTGGCGCAGTCGCTTCTGGCGCGAACAAAAGACTTGCGTGTTGTTGCTTGGTTGACCCTCGCCAACACACAGCTCAATGGCCTTAGTGCGTTCGCTGGTGGGCTCAAGTTAGTCGTCACGCTTTGCGAGCGCTACTGGAACGAAGTGCATCCGCGCGTCGAGGTCGACGGAGACATTGATCCTTACTTGCGAATCAATGCCATATCGGCCTTCACCGGAGGATCAGAATTTTCAGGCGAAGATCAGCTTTTGCAGGCCTTACGCTCCGCGTTGCTCATCAAAGCTCCGGTGGCACTCACCTACCGCGCGCTCGAACTAAGTTTTAGTAAAGCGCCTGAAGCTGCGTACACGCTGGCTCAGGCTGAAACGATCATTAGAGAGGCAGTCGCAGCGGGAAACTCCGATCTCGCCCTCGTGCAGGAGGCATGGCAAAGTTATCAGGCGCTATGCAAAATTGTTGACGAACGAGTCACAACGGGCGACGCGCCCGATATGGCGCGCCTTGGCGCTGTGTTGAAGCCTGTTGCCCAAGGCATCGAACGGATATCGTCAGCCGACAATGCGGCCAGCGCCGAAACGGCGACTGACGAAACGGCTCACTCTGGTACGGCCGGCGTTGTCAGGGCTGGCATCTCGGGCCAAGTGAACAGCCGCGAAGACGCGAGGCGCGCACTTGATCGGGTTTGCGAATATCTCGAACGTCACGAACCGAGCAATCCCGCCGCGTTATTTGCCCGGCGTGCCCAGCGCATGCTTGACATGAAATTTCTCGACATCATGCAAGAGCTCTCGCCTGATTCGATCCATCAACTGCAAACGCTGACCGGCGCTAGAGCGCAGAACAACTAAACCGCCCCTTCTTTTCATTCAAACAGGAGAAACACAACATGGCAGCCAAAAAAAGCGGACAAAAGTGGATAGCGAAAAATCGCGCCCCACGTGTGCAGATTGAGTACGACGTTGAAGTGTATGGCTCTGAAAAGAAGGTGCAAATTCCTTTCGTGATGGGCGTGATGGCGGACCTTTCCGGAAAATCGGAAGAACCATTGCCGGATATCGCAGATCGTAAATTCACAGAAATTGATTTCGACAATTTCGACGCACGAATGAAAGCGATCAAGCCGCGTGTTGCTTTCACAGTACCCAACACGCTTACCGGCGAGGGTTACATGTCAGTCGACGTCAGTTTCGAAAATATGGACGACTTCTCGCCCGCAGCTGTTGCCAAGAAGGTCGGGGCACTCAATCAATTGCTTGAGGCACGTACTCAGCTTCATAACTTGCTTTCGTACATGGACGGAAAGTCGGGTGCCGAGGAACTCTTGTCCAAAGTGCTCCAGGATCCGGCACTTATGTCGTCGTTGTCATCCGCGCCTAAACCCAGTGACGCGCCTGCGGCCTAGCGCCGCCCACGCATCGCAAGCATCACTCCATAAGGACATCAATCATGGCAACTGAATCACAGAGCGCCTCAAGTCTGGCAGCGGTAGAGTTTCAAGGCAACGAATTTGCTTCGCTCTTAAACAAAGAGTTCAAACCAAAGACGGACGAGGCACGCGGTGCAATCGAATCCGCTGTGCAGACGCTCGCGCAGCAGGCACTGGTGCACAGCAACACCATCTCGACCGATGCTTTCCGCACCATTGAGAGCCTGATCGCCGCGATCGACAAAAAGCTCTCCGACCAGATGAATGTAATCCTCCATCATGAGGAATTCCAGAAACTGGAAGGCTCTTGGCGCGGACTCAAGTACTTGGTCGAAAACTCTGACCCCGATGAAATGTTGAAGATTCGCGTTCTTAACATTTCGAAGAACGACTTGCGCAAAACGATGCGCCGCTACAAAGGTACCGGCTGGGATCAAAGCCCAATCTTCAAGAAACTGTACGAAGAAGAGTATGGCCAGTTTGGTGGCGAACCCTACGGCTGCCTCGTGGGTGACTATCACTTCGATCACACCGCGCCGGACGTTGAATTGCTCGGCGAGATGGCGCGTGTGGCCGCCGCTGCCCATGCCCCGTTCATCTCTGGAGCTTCGCCCAACATCATGCAGATGAATTCGTGGCAGGAGCTCGCCAATCCGCGTGATCTGACGAAAATATTTAGCAACACCGAATACGTCGCATGGCGCGCGCTTCGCGAGTCGGATGACTCGAAGTATGTGGGCCTTGCGATGCCGCGTTTTCTTTCGCGGATGCCGTACGGCGCGCTCACCAATCCGGTCGAGGAATTTGCGTTTGAAGAGGATACGGAAGGCGGCTCCCACGCGAAATACACTTGGACGAATTCGGCGTACGCCATGGCTGCAAACATCAACCGCTCTTTCAAGGAATACAGCTGGTGTACCTCGATTCGCGGCGTGGAGTCGGGTGGTGCCGTTACGGATTTGCCAGCTCACACGTTCCCGACCGATGACGGGGGTGTGGATCTGAAGTGCCCGACTGAAATTGCCATCAGTGATCGGCGCGAAGCGGAACTCGCCAAAAATGGCTTTATGCCGTTGGTGCATCGCAAGAATTCAGATTTGGCGGCCTTCATCGGCGCTCAATCGTTGAACAAACCCTCGGAGTACTACGACCCAGACGCAACTGCTAACGCCAATCTTGCGGCTCGCCTGCCGTACATGTTTGCGTGCTGCCGTTTCGCTCACTATCTGAAATGCATCGTTCGTGACAAGATCGGTTCGTTCCAGGAGCGTGCTGACATGCAGCGCTGGTTGAACGACTGGATCATGAACTACGTGGACGGTAATCCCGAAACATCTAGCCAGGCAACCAAGGCGCGCCGTCCACTGGCGGCCGCTGAGGTGGTGGTTGAAGAGGTCGAAGGCAATCCGGGCTACTACACCTCCAAGTTTTTCTTGCGTCCGCATTATCAACTGGAAGGCCTGACGGTATCGTTGCGTCTGGTGTCAAAGCTTCCGTCAGCAAAGGCTAAAGCTTAAATCGGTGTTACCTCGAAATAACACACGGTATGGCATTTGCATAAAAAGTGACATTACAACAAAATAACAAGCTGTATGGCATTTCGGGGTACTTGATCCCGTCTATACGAATAGGACAGCGTCACAGCACACCAAAAACGCTTGGCAAAGTTCAGCAGTTTTATTTTTCTAATTTTTCTAGGAGATGATCATGGCAGATGGTTTTGACGCATATTTGAAAATTGATGGTATTGACGGCGACGCGAAAGACAGCAAGCACGACAAGCACATTCAGCTTGCCAATTACAGCTTTGGTGCCCACAACGCTGGCACGGCTGGCACAGGCGGCGGCATGGGCGCGGGAAAGGTCGCAATGCAGGACTTTTCTTTCACGCCGCAGGGCGATAGCGGCGGTGCCGAGCTGTTCCTTGCGTGCGCGTCCGGCAAGCACATTCCTAAAGCAGTGCTGAGCGTACAAAAGGCTGGCGGAACGAAAATGGAGTTCCTTAAAGTCACCTTCACCGACATTCTGATTTCGAGCTTCAACACGGCTGGCTCTCAGGGTATGACGGTTCCACAAAACGCTGTGTCCTTCAACTTTGCCAAAATCGAAATTGTGACTACTGCCCAAAACAACGATGGCAGCCCTGGCGCATCGAAGACCACCGGCTGGGACGTGCAGCTCGGCGACAAGATGTAGTCACCGCAATCGCGGTGTGGCGACGCGGGAGCTTCCCGCGTTCGTCTGACGTTTGGAGCGTCTTGATGCGCCTTAGCGAACGAATGTTCGTTAAGGCGCATCAGCGTTTTGTTCACTTCACAGTCACGGAGCTCCGGCGAACGGAGCTAAAGGGGAAGGGCTGGACATGTCAGATAGCTCCAATGTTGCGACGTTGGCCGAGACCTTGGCTAGCGTACAAAATCAGATACGTTCCGATGCGAGCAACGCAAAGCTGCGAACGCATCTTTTTCAGTTGCTCTGTGTGATGGGAAACTGGACGCGAGCGCTGTCGCAATTGCAGGTCTGTGCGCAACTTGACGCTAAAGCGTTGCCGATGGCGCAAACCTATCGCGAAGCCATTCGCTGCGAACTATTTCGTGCCGAAGTGTTTGCCGGAAAGCGAACGCCACAGGTGATGGGCCAGCCCCCGGCCTGGATCGGTTCTCTGATCGAAGCGCTGAAACACGACGGCGCGGGCGACAAAGCAGCTGCGGCGGCACTGCGAGCCAAATCCATGGATGAGGCGCAACCCAAAGCCTGCAAGATCAATGAAATTGAGTGCGAATGGATCACCGACGGAGACTCCCGACTGGGCCCGGTGTGTGAGGTCATCGCGAATGGGCAATATTATTGGCTCCCCTTCGAGTCATGTCGAGGCATCGAAATCGAAGCGCCTGCGGATTTGCGCGACCTTGTTTGGGCGCCTGCGGATTTGCTGCTACCCAACGAAGGTCGCGTGCCCGCCCTGATTCCTGTTCGTTATGTTGGCACGGCCGAGTCCACGTCGACCAACGCGGACTCACTGAAACAGTCGCGCGCGACGGAGTGGTTGGAGCAAGCAGAGGACATGTGGTTCGGCTTGGGGCAGCGAGAGTGGACGAGTGACGTGGGAGAGCATCCGTTGTTGGGCGTCCGTACGCTCTCGATGCCCGAGCTGACAGCGTCGTCAACATGATCGTTACGCGTACGGTATGGCTACTATTTTGTGCCGATTTTCAGGCCGCAGCAGCTAGGCGTTATTCGTAATGGAAGAACGTACCATCCTGCGATCTGAGGGTGATCGTTTACAACCCGCACTACTTGATCGGCTTTGTGATGATGAGCCTGAAAAAAAGCAGGAAACACTGCAATTTTCTGTCGTCTCCAAGGGGCGGCTCAAGCGAACAGTGCTTCGCGACCTGAATTGGCTGCTAAACACGACAGCTCATCACACGGATGTGCAGCTCGACGATCATCCCGAGGTGAAGCGCTCGGTCATTAACTATGGCATTCCAGTGCTCTCAGGGAAAAACTTCTCGTCAATCGATTGGCGTGAGCTTGAGCGTGGCATTCAGGAGGCTATCGCTTTTTTCGAGCCACGAATCCTTCCTGAAAGCCTGAAAGTGACCGCTGTACTCCCCGAAGACCGTATGGGCCATCACAATCTTTTGCAGTTTGAAATTCGCGGCGAACTCTGGTCAATTCCTTTTCCGGTCGAGCTACTTATTCGATCCGAGCTTGATCTGGAAACTGGGCAAAGCAGGCTGGTAGATCAACTGAGCACGGGCGCGTAAGTTGGACCCACGCCTTCTCGACTACTACAACCGTGAACTCGGCTACGTTCGTGAGCAGGGCGCGGAGTTTGCTGAGCAATTTCCGAAAGTCGCTGCCCGCCTCGGCATGCGCGGCATGGAAGTGGCGGACCCCTACGTTGAACGATTGCTCGAAGGCTTTGCGTTCATGTCGGCGCGCATCCAGCTCAAAATGGATGCGGAGTTTCCCAAGTTTTCGCAGCGCCTGCTCGATTTGGTGTATCCCGGCTATCTCGCCCCAACCCCGTCAATGGGTATCGCTCGATTTGAACCGTCCAAGGCCGAAGGGGGCTCGCCGGACGGCTTTACGCTGCCGCGGCATTCCCGCCTTCGCGCCCGATTACCAGCGCATGAGCAAACGGCGTGCGAATACCGGACTGCGCACGATGTAATGCTGTGGCCCTTGCGCTTAGCGGAGGCACGCCTGACCGCAGCTCCCCCTGATTTGCCGATTGCTGGCTATCGCTGGGGTGCTCCGGTGCGCGGCGCGCTTCGGCTGGTCTTCGAGACGACTGGTCAGGTGCAAATATCGGACTTAAAGCTTGATTCATTGCCCGTCTTCATTGATGGAACCGGCGACGTCGCCTCACGCTTGCAGGAATTGATTCACACGCAATGCGTCGGAGTGTTGGTTCATGCCGGTGGACTGCCCATCCGAAATCTTGTGCCCTACCCACCAGAATCATTGCAAGGAGAGGGATTCGCCAGCAATCAATCGCTTTTGCCGCACGAGTCCAGAGCGTTTGATGGGCACCGATTGCTGCACGAATATTTTGCGTTCCCCGAGCGCTACCGATTTTTTTCCGTTAACGACTTACGGCGTGCCCTACGCAGCATTAGCGGCACCCGCTTCGAGATTGTGCTGCTTCTCAAGCAGGCGAACAGCGCCCTCGAACCGTTGATTGACGCGGCAAATTTTGTGCTCTTTTGTTCGCCGGTCATCAACCTGTTCCGGCGAACCTCGGATCGCATTCCCGTTACATCGACGCGATTTGAGTACCACGCGGTGATCGAGCGCACGCGTCCGCTGGACTTTGAAATTCATAGCATTTCACGGGTGATCGGTCATCGTAACGAATCTGATCGTGAGCTCGAATTTCACCCTTTTTATGCGGCAGCCGACGTTGTTCGGCGAGGCGCTGGCGCCTATTTTTCGGTTCGACGCGAGCCGCGCGTACTTTCCGAGCAATCGAAGCGAAACGGGCCGCGTACCGGCTATATCGGGTCGGAATGTTTTCTGTCTTTAGTTGACGCCAACGAAGCCCCCTTTTCATCCGAATTGCGGCAGGTGACTGTCGAGGCGCTCTGCACCAACCGCGACTTGTCGCTGTTGACACCCGTGGGACATGCCGAGTCTGATTTGACGCTGATGTCTTCGGCCCCCGTGGAGTCGGTGCGCTTCATTGTGAGTCCAACGCGCCCGAGCCCAGCACTGGCCGAACGAGAAATCACCTGGCGACTCATCTCGCACCTGAGCCTGAACTATTTGACGCTGACCGACGTGAATGCGGAGCAGGGCGCGGGTGCACTGCGTGAATTGTTGGGCCTATATGCCCGCCTTGGCGCTGCCGGTGCCAATGCGCAAGTCGCATGCGTCCAAAAATTAAATGTACGCGCTGTAGATCGTCGCGTGCCCAATCGCGGGCCAATCGTATTTGGGCGCGGCGTGTCCCTGGAGCTGGAGGTTGACGAGATACCTTTTGCAGGCGTGAGTCCATGGTTGCTCGGCGCGGTGCTAGAGCAGTTTTTTACTCGACACGTTGGTATTAATTCCTTCACCGAACTCTCGCTTCGCAGTATTCAGCGCGGCGCAATCGCTGCATGGAAACCGCGTATCGGTCGACGCCCAATGGCATGACCACCTCGACCGTTCTCGCCAAAGATTTGCGATCAGCCGATGCTGACGCAGCCGCTGCAAACGCGGCGGTCGCCGCGTTTGCAGCGCGAGGCGAGATTCGGCGCAATCGTCTGGCGCATCTTTTCTCGGGGCTTGCAACCGACGCGACGCGATTTGATTTCTACTACACCATGCGCCATATTGATGCCAATATGGACAGCGATTTTCCGCTAGGCAGGGCGCCGCGCCCCCGGTTCGAACCCCTACGACTTACCCAGCACCCTTCGCTGATCTTTGCCCCGTCAACGCTTTATCATTATCGCGATGGTGTTGCAGCGCAGGGCTTGGGGCGACTTGCGGTACACCACTTTGGCCTTTTCGGGCCGCACGGCGCATTACCGCAGCACATTACTGAATATGTGCAGGAGCGAATCCTCCACTACAAAGACGAGACGATGGCGCGGTTTTGCGACATCTTCCAGCACCGGTTGATTCTTCTCTCGTACCGCGCTTGGGCCGATTGTCAGGCGGTTACTAGTCTTGATCGCCCTGATCGTGACCACTTTGGTCGCTACGCCGCTAGCTTGATCGGTCTTGGGCAGCCATCGCTACAAAATCGCGATTCGGTGCCCGACCATTTGAAGCTTCACCACGCGGGCCATCTGGTTCGAATGACACGCAACCCCGAGGGGCTGACGCGCCCGCTTGCTGCCTTGCTTCGAGTGCCTGTGGCTTTGCAGGAATACTGCATTCAATGGTTGCGACTGGCGGAATCGGATCGAACACGGCTGTCATCGGTTGCCAGCGCGGGGGATGGCGGACAGCACCGCATTGAATTGGGAACGGCCGCTTCCCGGCTTGGACAAGGCGCTATTGCCGGTGCCAAAGTGCCCGATGCACAACACAAATTTCGCCTGCGAATCGGCGCTATGTCGCTGCACGAATTCGAACGCTATCTTCCGGGCGGAAATCGCTTCACCCAGGTTCGTGACTGGGTGCGCAACTACATCGGCGTTGAGCTTGCGTGGGATGCACAGATGATACTCAAACGGGACGAGGTGCCTGCGGCTCGATTGGGCGCCTACGGTCAACTCGGCTGGACGAGCTGGCTCGGCGTGCCCGCTGAAAGGCGTAAAAAAGACGTCGATGACGTCATTCTCGATGCAGAGCGATTGACACGGGTAGGGGCTGCTTAGGGGAGTCAAGCGTGCGAGTTTCAAAGTTCAGGATCGCAACAAGTCATTGTTTAAAGGGGTGTGAATATGTCTGAGATTAGTCGAACCGCATTATTTGGAAAACTTAATCCATTACTTTACAAGGCCATAGAAGGCGCGACAGTTTTTTGCAAACTGCGCGGCAATCCGTACGTCGAGCTGGTGCACTGGCTGCATCAAATTCTCAGCACCAACGATAGCGATATGCACCGCATCATTCGTCACTTCGAAGTGGATGCGTCAAAACTTGCCGCTGATTTAACCAAGGCGCTGGACAACCTGCCACGCGGCGCTACCGCCATTTCCGACCTCTCGGAACACATCGAAAATGCCGTCGAGCGTGCTTGGGTGTATGGAACGCTCAAGTATCAGGATTCGCAGGTGCGTAGCGCCTACATCCTGGTGGGCCTGGTTAAGACGATGGGGTTGCGCAACATCCTGTACGGCATCTCGAAAGAGTTCGAGAAGTTAGGTATTGACGCGCTCTCTGAGAAGCTGCCGGATATCGTCAAAGGCTCGCCTGAAGAAACGCTTGCCGCCAGTGACGGCTCCGGTCTTAGTGGTGAGCCCGGAGAGGCGAGTGGTGCCATGGCACCCGCACAAATGGGCAAGCAGGAAGCGCTCAAAAAATACGCCATTGATCTCACCGAAAAAGCCAAAAACGGTGAGCTTGATCCCGTCACCGGACGCGATGAAGAGATCCGCCAGATTGTCGACATTCTCATGCGTCGCCGTCAAAACAACCCAATCCTCACAGGCGAAGCGGGCGTCGGTAAAACGGCAGTCGTTGAAGGCTTCGCGCTGCGCCTGGCCAAAGGCGATGTTCCTCCGCAACTCAAAGATGTTTCTCTGTTGACGCTCGACATCGGATTGTTGCAAGCCGGTGCCAGCATGAAGGGTGAGTTCGAGCAACGTTTGCGTCAGGTGATCGACGAAGTGCAAGCGAGCCCTAAACCGATCATCCTGTTTGTCGACGAAGTTCACACGCTCGTCGGTGCGGGCGGTGCAGCAGGTACCGGCGATGCGGCCAACCTGCTAAAGCCCGCCCTCGCTCGCGGTACGCTGCGCACCATAGGCGCGACCACGTGGGCCGAATACAAAAAATACATCGAAAAAGATCCCGCGTTGACACGGCGCTTCCAGGTCGTGCAAGTTCCGGAACCAGACGAACCCAAGGCCGTGGCCATGTTGCGCGGCGTGGCGACCGTGCTCGAAAAGCACCATAAAGTGCTGCTGCTCGACGAGGCAATCACCGCTGCTGTGAATTTGTCACATCGCTACATTCCGGCGCGCCAGTTGCCGGATAAGGCGGTCAGTTTGCTCGACACCAGTTGCGCTCGCGTGGCTGTGAGCCAGCATGCGACACCGCCCGAAGTTGAGGACACACTGCGCAAGATTGAAATGCTTGACGTCGAAATCGGCATCATTGATCGCGAAGCCGCAGTCGGCATCGCCATTGGTGAGCGCCTGACCGAGGCGCAGGCCAAGCGTGCGATCCACGCGGACAAGCTCGCTTTACTCGACGCCCGCTGGAAAGAAGAAAAAGTGCTCGTCGAGCAAATCCTCGATCTGCGAGGGAAGCTTCGCGGTTCGGGCGACGGCAAGGTCGACACCGCCGTGCCGCTCGGAGACGACGCACGAGCCGCCATGCTCAAAGATCTGGGCGAACTGCAAGGCAAGCTCGCCACGATGCAAGGCGACACGCCGCTGATCCTGCCCGCTGTGGATGCGCAAGCGGTTGCGTCCGTGGTCGCCGACTGGACGGGTATTCCGGTCGGTCGGATGGTTAAAAACGAGGTCGAGGCAATACTGAAAATCGCCGACACCTTGAACCAGCGTGTCATCGGCCAGCGTCATGGTCTTGACATGATCGCCAAGCGCATTCAGACCAGCCGCGCCAAGCTTGACAATCCGAACAAGCCAATCGGCGTGTTCATGTTGGTCGGCCCGTCGGGCGTGGGTAAGACCGAGACTGCGCTCACGCTCGCCGAGCAGCTCTACGGCGGCGAGCAGAACATGATCACCATCAACATGAGTGAATTTCAGGAAGCGCACACCGTCTCCACGCTCAAAGGCGCGCCTCCGGGCTACGTTGGCTACGGCGAGGGCGGTGTGTTGACCGAGGCCGTGCGGCGCAAGCCTTACAGCGTGGTGCTCCTGGATGAGGTCGAAAAAGCTCACCCTGACGTGCACGAAATCTTCTTCCAGGTGTTCGACAAAGGCATCATGGAGGACGGCGAAGGCCGCATGATCGACTTCAAGAACTGCGTCATCATTTTGACCAGTAACGTCGGCAGCGAGCTCATCATGAGCATGACGCGCGATCCCGAGTTGATGCCACAACCGGAGGACATCGCAAAGGCGCTACGTGAGCCGCTGCTTAAAGTGTTTCCTGCTGCATTGCTTGGCCGGATTCAGACCGTACCGTACTTCCCGCTCAGCGACGAAATGCTCGGCAACATCATTCGCCTGCAACTTGGTCGTATCAAAAAACGCATTGCCGAGAACCACAAAGCCGACTTCAACTACAGCGAGGAGGTGGTCAAATTAATCGCCTCGCGTTGCACTGAAATCGAGAGCGGTGGCCGCATGATCGACGCGATCCTGACCAATACGATTCTTCCAAAGTTGTCTGAGGAATATTTGCGGCGCACAATGGACGGCCACGCCCTGAAAAAAGTCGATATCGGTGTCGCTAACGGGGACTTCGAATACGTCTTCGAATAGAACGATCACAAGACGAAATCGCGCGGTGCAGACCCTGTCGCCACCGCGCGTACGACGACCCCACAATGCCGTACGACAAGAGTAAGCCAGCCAGGTCAAAGCCGAAGCCTCGATCTGGCTCAAACGTTAAATCCGGCGCTGCACGTTCATCCGGCGCTCGTTCGCCGAAGGGCCAGACGGTCACGCTTTCGCTCGAACAGGCAATCGATCACGTGCGCGGCTTGCTCGCGCAGGGCGATTTGATGAACGCGGAGAACCTGCTTGGCACGGTGCGAGCCGTGTTGCCTGACGAGCCCGATGCGATGCATTTGTCAGGCGCGCTACTTGATCTGCAGGGCCGAGTCGCCGAGGCGCTGCCGCTGCTCGAGCGCGCTGTTGGGCTCAAGCCTGACGATCCTGGTCGCTGGAACGATTTGGGCAATGTGTTGCTCAAGCTCAATCGCCGTGAAGATGCGCGTGCAGCTTATGAGAAGAGTGTGGTGCTGGCTTGCGAAACGCAGGCTGCAGCGGTCGCGTATAACAATCTTGGTCGCCTTCTCACGGACTCCGATGATCTGGTCGCAGCGGAGCGATCGTTTCGAAACGCCACTGAGCTCCTGCCAGAGTACGGTCTCGCTTTCTACAATCTGTCGGATGTCCTTGCCAAACTTGGCCGTTCCGCCGACGCAGCCGACGCCTGCGCCCGTGCGGTTGTGATGATGCCGCAAAGCGCGCCGCGCGAGCATGTGGCACGTGCGCTGATTCACTTGGGCCGCACTGACGAAGCCATCGCGCACTATGAAAAGTGGCTTGCCGAAGAACCCGATAATCCGGTGCTCAAACATCATCTTTTGGCACTCAAAGCGCCTGACCTCGCAGAGCGCGCGAGCGACGCCTATGTAGAGTCCGTGTTTGACGGATTTGCCAAGTCCTTTGATTCGAAGCTCGCGCAACTTGGTTATCACGCGCCGGAACGCGTCTTCGAGGCATTTCAGGCGCTTTATCCCACAGCCTCAGGTGCGCTTGATATCGCCGATGCGGGCTGCGGTACGGGGCTGTGCGGGCCATTGGTCAAGCAGTGGGCAAAGCGTCTTTGCGGCTTTGATCTATCCGGCGGGATGTTGAAGGGGGCAGAAGCACGAGGGGACTACACCGATTTGCACAAGGCCGAACTGGTGGCGTTTCTCAATGCCCATGAGGCTCAATTTGATGTGGTCATTTCGGCTGACACTTTGTGCTACTTTGGTCAGCTCAATGACGCACTGCAAGCCTCAGCCCGCGCCTTGCGCGCTGGTGGTCACCTGATATTCACCGTAGAGGCGCTTGACGACAACAGCGTGCCGCACCGCCTGCTCGGCAGTGGTCGCTATGCCCACAGCTTGAGCCACGTCGAGACGGCGGCGCGCGCGGCGGGGCTCCAACTATTGAGCCACAAGCACGTCGCTTTGCGGGCGGAAGGTGGCCGCACGGTACACGGTTGGCTGGCCTCGCTGGGCCGCACTTAGGGCAACGGTTTTCGTGGTTGGCGTGCGCTGCATTGACGACATCCCATCCGCAAACTTCGCACACTTCGCAAATTTCTTCACTCGAATCGACAGGCTCCGACGTCATGAGTAATCCCGAAAGCAGCCCTGAACCAACGGCGTTATCGCCCGCCGAACGCTATGCGAGCATGCGCGAAACGCAGTTAGCCCGAGCGCTTGTCAATAATCCGGAGGACGTTTCGGCGTGGTTGGCGATGGGCGATTTTCTGGTCGGGCAAGAGCGCAATCGCGACGCGGCGGCGACGTATCGCGACGTCCTTGATCGCCATCCTGACCACGTCGCGGCGCACTGCAAACTGGGCCGCGTGCTGTGCATGTATCCGGCGTTTCAGGACGAAGCCATCGAGTTGCTGACGCGTGCGATTGCGCTTGATGCCAGCGCAACTGAGGCTTACCGACCGCTTGCCGCGAACCTGAACACTAAAGGCCGGCGCGAAGAGGCAATCGAGGTGCTGCGTCAGTGGTGCGCGGCAGCCCCCGACGATCCAATGGCGGCGCATTTTCTTGCCGCGCATACGGGCGACAGCGCGCCAGATCGCGCGACCGATGCCTTCGTTCGGGCGACGTTCGACCCGACCGCTGGCAAGTTCGACCATCTCCTTCGCGACGTGTTGCAATACCGCGCGCCTGAGGTGCTTCACGCACATTTGGAGCCCATGCTGCCTGCTGCGGCGAAAGGAGCACTAAACGTTCTCGACATGGGCTGCGGCACGGGGCTGTGCGCGCCGTTGTTGCGGCCTCTGTCACGTCGGCTGACAGGCGTTGATCTGTCATCGGCAATGCTGACCAAGGCCCGTGAGGCGGGCGGCTACGACGCACTTGACGAGGCTGAGTTGACCGCTTATCTCGATCAATCGAATCAGTCGGGCGCGACATTCGATCTGCTGTTCGCAGCCGACACACTCGTTTATTTCGGACGACTGGAGAAGCTTCTCGCGCAGGCATTCTCGGCGCTGACGCCGGGTGGATGGGTCGCTTTCACGGTTGAGCGAATGGCCGAAGCGGTCGACGGGCCGCCTCGTGACTGGATGCTCGATCTCACTGGGCGCTACAAGCATGGCGCAGGCTACGTCAAGCGCGTTTTGGCGCAGACGGGCTTCGTATCGACACAGGTTACCGAGGCGCAGGTTCGAGTTGAGTCGAACGCGCCTGTTGTCGCGCTTGTCGTGGCCGCGATGAAGCCGCTGTGAAGCCGTTTTTTAACGAGTGCGCCGCGTCGCCGGACATAACAGCTTTTTCGTACAATGGCGTTTTCTTGGGAGCTAAAAGGCATTTTAGTTGATAGTCGACTTCATATAAATATAGCGTCTAGCCCATTTGTAATAGGGGTTCGTCTAAAAAGCTGTAAGGAGGGTCAGTTCGCGTGCAAGTCAGCGTAGTCAGGGATAAATGGCTTTGTGCGGTGCATCGCTCAGGCGACACCGTGCCCAGGTTTCGGTAGCTCCATGGCGCTAGGCACCCTCATTTACTCTGCGCTTTCACCGCAATCGGGCACCGCACGCGCGCTTGTGTTGATGGGCGGCGGCGCGCGGACGGCGTATCAGGTGGGTGTGCTCAAGGCGATGGCCGCCATGCTGGTGCAATCGGGCAAATTACCTGCCGATCAATTTCCGTTCTCGGTGCTGGTGGGCACGTCGGCAGGCGCGATCAATGCGGCGTGTCTGGCGGGAGAGGCTGAGTTCGGCTGCCACGCGTTTGACGACTTGGCAACGTTTTGGCAAAAGATGCGCTCAGGGGATGTTTACCAGCTGAACAAAACCTCCGCTGGCTCGTGGTTGCCGGGCAGCAACAAGTATCTTGCCGCGTTGAATTTGTCGCGCGGCGCCTTGGCTCACGGAGCCATTCTCGACAACGCGCCATTGGCGGAGACGCTCCGAAAAGCCGTGTCATTTGCGGGCATTGATCGGGCGCTGGCCAACAAAACGCTCGACACGGTTGCTGTCACAGCGTCGAGCTATTCGAGCGGCGTGCACTGGACGTTTTGTCATGGCAAGGACGACGATCAGTCGCAGACCTGGTCACGCCCCGGACGTCGCGCCGAGTTCCAGAGCATTGGCGTCGATCACCTGATGGCCTCAAGCGCCATTCCGTTTGTATTCCCTGCGACCGCAATCACGGTCGATGGTCAGGCTGAGTATTTTGGCGATGGCTCGATGCGCCAGATTTCACCTCTGTCGCCCGCGATGCATCTGGGCGCAGATCGCATCATGGTGATCGGTGTCGGTCAGCCCAAGCGCTCGGCCCTCGCGGGCGACGCGCCTGTGCAAGTCAGGCCGGGCTTGAGCGCGGTCGCCGCGCATGCGATGGCAAGCGTGTTTCACGACACCTTGCAGGCGGACGTGGAGCAGGCGCAGCGCGTCACCGAAACACTGAGGCAATTGCCACCGTCGGTCGCTGCTGTGCTCCCGTATCGGCCGATTCGCGTGCTCGCCATGCAGCCGTCGCAATCGCTCGATGCGCTGGCCTTGAAGCACGCTCAGGATTTGCCCCTGGAAGTTCGCAAGGCGCTCGGCGGATTGATCAGCGACGCGGGTGGCGCGTCGCTCGCAAGCTATCTATTGTTCGAGCCCGAGTTCGTCAATGCGTTGATAGGCCTAGGGCAGCGCGACGCGTATTCGCGAGCGGGGGAGTTGCTGGAGTTTTTCTCGTAGCGCGAGGGCGAAGGCGAAGTGGAAAGCGCTAGTAACCCGGCACACGTGCGTTGCGCGCGGCTCGGTCATAGGCGCGCTTGAATTGCGGCATGTCACGCTCTGAAATTTCCGAACCGTACGCGCGATCCGCTCGCAGCATGGACGCGTACATACGCTCGCAGTTGGCTTCGTCGCCATTCTGGCAATAGCTGACAGCCAGATTGTTGAAGGCAATGGCTTTGGAGCGCGCGGTGGCGTCGGGATGCGCGACCAGTTCATTCCATGCAGCGCGTGCTGCCGAAATCTCCCCACGCTTGAAGGCCGCATTGCCAGCGGCTGACAAATCCTCGACCGTGCGGCGTGGCGGTGTGACGACCAATCCACCGGTCGTAGGTGCGATCGCAGCTTTCTGTCGATCAGCTTCAAGCTTCGCCTTGGCCGCCGCCAGACGATCCTCTTCTTCGCGTGCGCGGCGAGCTTTCTCGTCCTGTTCGGCACGCGAGGCGACCGCGCGATCCTCGGCTTCCTGTTTCTGTTTGCGGATGCGCTCGTCGTTATCCGCTTTGGTTTTGGCGGCTTTTTCCAGCGCGTCGGCCTTGGCTTTCTCTTGCGCTTCGCGTTTGGCTTTGGCGAGCTTTTCTTCCTCTTCCTTGCGCGCGGCTTCCTTGGCGTCAGGAACCGGATTGATCGCTGGAGCGGCTGTGGCGGGGGCTGCATTTGCTGGCGCTGGCGCTAGTGCCGGAGCCGCTTTGGCGGGCGCGACAACCGAGGGCGCGGACACAGGCGCTGGCGATGGAGAAGGCACAGGAGCAGGCGCTGGTGCCGCCGCAGCGATGGTGGGTGCAGCCTGGGCGACGATCAAGCCGGAAGGCGCAGCGGTGTCAGCGGGTGTCTGCGTTGACGGCGACGCCGAAGCTGCGATTGGGGCCGGAGCAGCGCCGCGATTCATCGCGAAATAGCCGCCCACAGCGGCTACGGCGGCAGCCAACCCGACAACAAGCCACGTTTTTGACTTGCCGCTGCCGCTGGTGGCCTCAGCGTCGCCATAGCTCGCCGCGCGAGCCGCTGCTATGGGAGCGACGGGCGGTGGTGACGCGCTCGGCGAAATGGTTCGAGGCTCGGCTTTCGGCTTTGATCGGTCCGGCGCATTAGTAAGTGGCCGCGCGGTTTCCTCGGCGGTTTTTCGCGTGGCTGCGGCAACAGCAGCGGCATTCCAGATGACGGTTTTGTCATCGTCTTCGGCAGCTGGGGTGGCTCGACTGACGCCGCCGCTGACCATGGGCGGAATGCTCACGGTCATCGGTGGCATGTTCACCGATACGACTGGTGGCGCTGGCGCTGGCGTTGGCGTTGGCGACGGCACCGATTGAGCCGAGCGCACAAAGGCAGTTGCAAGCGGCTGAGAGGGGGCGGTTGCCGGGACTGTCGGGGCCGATGGTGTCCCGGAGGCTGCCGGTGCAGTGTTCCTGCCCGCAATCTCGGTTCGAGCATATTGCGTACGCGGCTCGGCGGGCAGCGGCTCGGTCCAACCGAGCGCATCGCGGAGTTCATCAACGCTCTGGAAGCGATTTTCCGGACGCACCGCCAGCGCGGCAATCACGGCTTCGATGAACGTCGGCGATACCGAAACCCGAACCTTGCTGGTCATGTTGCGGATTGGATCGGTGATCATGCGTGCCACAGCTTGCGGCGGCGCAACCCCCGTCAGCATGTAGTACAACACCGCGCCCAAGCCGTAAACATCGGTCCACGGGCCTTGATGCATGGTGCCGTCGTCGACGTATTGTTCGATAGGCGCGTAGCCGGGCTTCAAAATGGTGGTCAGGGCTTGCGTCATGCCGCCGATCACCAGCCGCGCTGCCCCGAGATCAAGCAGCACTGGCGCTCCTGAGCCACGCATCAGGATGTTGTCGGGCGATACGTCGCGGTGGAGGACGTTTTGCGCATGCAGAAGCGACAGCGCGTCCATGACTGGCTCCAGCAGGCGCCGGATGCGGGCTTCGTCAAAATCTTCGTTGGTCAGCCGCCAATCGCGCAACGTTTTGCCTTCGTAGTAGCGCATCGCCATGTAGGCCGTGGAATTTTGCTCCCAGACCCGATGCACCTCGACCAATGCCGGATGCGAAAACTTGGCCAGCATCTGCGCTTCGCGCATGAAGTTTTTGAGGCCAGAGGCGAACGCATTGGTATTTAACTGTGATCGCACCATCACTGACTGGTTACCCGTGCGTCCGGCAATCGAGGACGGCAAGTATTCCTTGATCGCCACGACGCGATCAAGCGCAGCCTCATAGGCCAGATAGACAATACCGAACCCACCTTCGCCGACGATGCCGGTAATGGTGAAGTCGCCCAGAGTCGAACCGATAGGCAATTGATTAAGGTTGTGCTGCGACGGAGTGTCCATCAGGGCCGAAAGGCAGATAACTCATATATTATGGCGTCTCCGCCGACAAACACAAAGACGGAACGCGGTACGAAAACGTGACTACGGTCGCGATGGCGCATAAATGGTCACACTTCAAGCGAGCCTTAGGCGGCGATTTGTTCATCGTTTCCTTTAATGTCACAACGCTTGATCGTTTCACGTCCTGACTATCGTCCAGCGTTAAGCTTCTGACTATGCCACCCCCGACGCCAGCCCCATCGAGCCCCGTTGACGTGTTGCCCACAGGCACCGCGCTCGAAAACTTTGTGATTACCGGGCTGATCGGTCAGGGTGGTTTTGGCATCGTGTATCTCGCACGCGACACGCAGAGCCGTCGCACGGTTGCGATCAAGGAATTCTTGCCGACCGCCATCGCCGCGCGTCGGGGCGGCAATCAAGTGCTGCCGATTAACGGCGACATGGTGAATGCTTATGCCAACGGGCTGAAGGGTTTTCTGCGCGAGGCCAACCTGCTTTCGGAATTTGCGCATCCCGCTTTGGTTGCCGTCCATCGGGCCTGGGAGCAAAACGGCACAGCCTACATGGCGATGCAGTATTACCCCGGCAAGACGCTGCGCGAGGTGCGCCTTCGTGATCGTCGCCGACCGGCCGAGACGCAGATTCAGGCGTGGATGTCGCCCGTATTCGATGCCGTAGCCGAGCTGCATGCACATCGCGTGATTCATCGCGACGTGTCTCCCGACAACATTCTGGTGATGCCCGCAGGTGAAACCGTGCTGCTCGATCTGGGCGCTGCGCGGCAAGTGCTGGGCGGCATGACGCAGGCGCTGACCACGATACTGAAACCCGGCTTCGCGCCGATTGAGCAGTATGTCGACGACGGAAGCATGGAGCAGGGGCGCTGGACCGACGTCTACGGGTTGGCTGCGGTGATGTACTTTTTGGTGACCGGTCAGCCGCCGACGCCCGCTACGAGCCGCATCGTGAAGGATTCGTTGCCGCCGTTGTCGGCGTTGGCACCAAGCGACATGTATTCACCGGCTTTTTTTGCAGCGGTGACGAAAGCACTTTCGCTGCGCGCGATTGATCGCTTTAAAAGCATGGCCGAGTTTCGAGCAGCGCTGGGCTGGGTGCCGCAGCCGCGCGCCGCCTCTACGCAGACTGAGCGAACGACGACAACCGAGCCGTTGACCGAGGCGCAGCTAGAGCATTTGAAAGCCATGCCCGTTGGCATGCAACCCGCTAAATCTGATTCGCGTGCGCCACCATCTGTACGTGACTCAGCGATTCCGATGCGCCCGAGCAATGGCAGGGGGTACGAATCCCCCTCACGCGGTGGCACCCAGCTGATGGTCGCGCTTGGGATCGTGCTGGTTGTGGCATTGGCGGTGGTGTTTGCTTTGCGCTGACCGCTTGCAGTCGCTGACAACTTTTCGTTGAAACAGCGGTCTTCTGAGGGGTAAAGCAATTTTTAGTCAATAGTCGACTTTCTATAAAAACGACCTGTAGCCCTAACAAATGCGAAAGTTTGGCTAGAAGCTGTACGACGAAAGCAGCTGGCGTTTTGACAGTCCTTAGCGAGCGGCGCAACAATCAGTTTTGGTCAATCGCCACCTCTAACGCCACGTGCGATTTCTGGCCCAACGCGCTTTGTGCGGATTCAGATTTGGCTGATAATGCTTGTGCTTCCAATTCGCGAGGGGTCTATGGCAGATACGCGTTGTTCAATCAGTCTCATCGTCAACGCAGTGCGCTGGCAGCAAGAAGCCGTAGCGCTGGCCGAGCTCGAAGATATTGCAAAGCCCTGGTCGCTCGGCGGATTGCAGGACTATGTCCGGCTTATCGTGGGATCGCAGCTCGGGGCCACCTTCGAACAGATTGATTTCGTCGATCAGCGCTGGTGTCGGGCCAAAGCAAACCCGAGTGACGCCGAAGCGGTTGCCGCTGGCTTCGCTGTGACGACCACGCCGCACATTGCAGGCGACGACATGGGCGCGGGCCTCGCGCTTGACGCTGCTGAATCGGTCGCGTTGAACAGCCCGGACGTGGTGGTGACGGTTGGCTCGCAGATGCAGTGGCAGCCGCTGCGCCTCAAGCTTGAATTTTCGGGCTTGCAACTGTTCGAATTGTTGCTGTCTCCTGCGGGCAAGGTGGTGGTGTCGGGGGATCGGGTCATCGACCTGCGTTTTCGCGCTCGGAAAGAATTTCAAAGCTCCCCAGTTTCCGCCTTGTTCAAACCGATGCCAATCGCGCCAGAAAACGTTGTCGCCGAGGCGGCCAAAACGGTCGCTGGCGATGACGATTCGTTCGCGGCCAACGCTATTGTCGGGAGCGTTAAATCGTTGGCGAATGGCTACGGCATGATCACGCGCAAAGATGGTCGCGGCGATGTCCAGTTTTTGTCGGGGCATGTCAAAGCCCCCGGATTTGAATTTATTGAACTCGGCGACACACTGCGCTTTGATGTCGTGCGTATGCCAAACGGAAAATGGCTCGCACAGGGCGTCGTTCGCATGTGATTTTTTCGCGGCAGGGCGCAAACAAATGTCGCCTTTTCGAGGTTGCATCCGTCCTTGTAGCTATGGGTGTAGCGCAGCGCCTGACGCGCTTTACCCAGTTTCCATCAACACCAACCCCAACACCAACTCGTAGCTGCACCTATGGTCATCCTTCGTATCTGGTTACCGTCACGGGCCGTCGGGCAGGAAAATGGCTATTGCTCGGTGGTTGTGACGAGCCCGTGGGGCGACGCCTACGCGAGTGTCCGTTCGGTGCAGCCTGACAAGCGCTTTCCGCAACGGGTGACCGCGAACTTTAACGACGATGTCAAGGCCGCTGGGGCCGACACCCGGCATCGCTGGATGTTCAGGCGTTTGGACGAATCTCGAGTGCTGCGCATGTGGGATCAGTTCAAGGGCGATATCGCTTCGCAATGGGATGAAAAAACCGGCGCCCGCAACGACCACTGCTTCTATATTTGTCACCGCCTGTTGCTGGCGGGACAAGGTTTTGACACCGACGACGCATCGCCTGCCTCATTCACGCAGAGGGCCAAAAACGAGCAGATGTTGGCCATGTTGGCCAAAAGCTATTCCGCGCTGGCCTCCTACGCCGATGCTTATATGAAAGTTGAGCACTGGTGAGCACCGTTTCATTCGCGCCGTTCAAATTAACGTATTCACCTATTGCTCCAATTCACGCGACCGAGAGGACACATTAAATGCCGAGCACAGAACGCCTCGTTGACATAGTTACCCCGCTGGGTGAAGCGCTTTGGTTTCGGCAAATGACCGGCACCGAGGCGCTGTCGATTCCATTTGAATACGATGTTGTGCTGCACGCGAGCGAGAAGACCCCCTCGCTGAGCGCCAAAGCCATGCTCGGCAAAGACGTCACGCTAAAAGTAGAAACCGAAAAGAGCGCCGGAATTCGCCCGTTTAACGGCATCTGTACGCGATTTGGCAACGCCGGTCGCGAGGGCGTGCACATCGTCTACACCGCCAAACTTCGCCCGTGGTTGTGGCTTGCCAGTCGGCGCAGCGATTGCCGGATTTTTCAGAAATTGACTGTTCCGGAGATTATTGATCAGGTGCTCCAGCCGTACGGTTACCCCTGGACTAAAAAATTAAATCGCAGCTATCGCACTTGGGAGTACTGTGTTCAGTATCAGGAAACTGATATGAACTTTGTCATGCGTCTAATGGAGCACGAGGGGATTTATTTCCATTTTGAACACGCCATCGGCTCGCACACGCTGGTGCTCATCGATGACGTTACGCGGCATTCACTACTTGCAGGCCGATCAGACATTCGATATGTCGGCAAAGACGCATCCACCGTCTCCAGAGAAGAACACTTTAACAGTTGGTCAGTGCGCGAGGAAGTCGACCCAGGCGAATACATTTCCATCGACTACGACTTTGAGCATCCCAAAGCTGACTTGAAGATCAACAGTCAACACGCGCTGGGATATTCGCATTCCGACCACGAGCGTTACGTGTGGCCGGGCGGCTACACCAGACATGGCGAAGGCGAAGACTACGCCAAAGTCGGTATTCAGACTTTGCAGTCGGAACAAGAGCGATGCCAGGGGCACACGACGGTACGGACGATGGCACCGGGGTATTTGTTCAAACTGAACAACTGCCCGCGCAAGGAGCAGAATCGTCAGTATCTTTCAGTGGCAGCAACGTACTTTTTTCGCGACAACGCTCGCATGTCGGAGGGCAGTGGCGAGGGCGATTCAGACTGGGGAATCACAGTGACCTCTCAGCCCACCACGATTCCCTATCGGCCGCAATTGCTCACACCAAAGCCGCGGACGCTCGGCCCGCAAACAGCGGTCGTGGTTGGACCGGCAGGCGAAGAGATCCACACCGACAAGTACGGTCGTGTAAGAGTTCAATTTCACTGGGATCGCGATGGCAAAAAGAACGAAAAGAGCAGTTGCTTCATCCGTGTCGGCACACCGCTAGCGGGTGGCAAGTGGGGCATGATCCAGATACCGCGCATAGGGCAAGAGGTGATCGTTGACTTCCTTTGCGGCGACCCCGACTATCCGATCATCATCGGCAGTGTCTACAACGAGGCTCAGCCCGTACCGTACGAGCTTGATAAGTACAAAGCAATTGCGACATGGAAATCGCATTCCACGCCGAATGGGACGACGAAAGACTTCAACGAACTTCGCTTCGATGACCGTTTTGGCAAAGAGCAAGTGTTTATCCACGCCCAGCGTCGGATGGACGTGCGCGTTAAGAAGAACAAGTACGAGACGGTTCAAGGGTCGAGCGGTACGTCAATTTGGGGGGGGCATCAGCTCACCGTGGGCGGCGCGCTTGACTTGCATGTCAAGGGTGACGCGTTCGCCAAAGTCGATGGCAAGGCCGACATCGGCGTTTGCGGAGACCTGCAGGTTGACGTGGGTGGGAGCGCAAAGCTGCACGTTTCGCAAGACCTGCAACAAAACGCTCTGAGTATCCTGCTTGAAGGCAAAACCAGCGTCACACTGAAAAGCGGTGGCAGTTTTGTGAAAGTTGGGCCAGAAGGGGTGACCATTCAAGGGCCATTAATTCGCATCAACTGCGGTGGCGGTGCGCCTGGCGCGACGAGCATCACGCTGGAGGATCCGCTGGACGCAGGGGGAGCCGATACAGGAGAACCGGGCTACCTCGACAATTTGCCTCACGGCGGCGGTGGTGGTGGTGGTGGTCGACACAAGAGAACGGTTGGCCCTGAGCGGGCTCGCACAATTACCCGCAATTCCGACGGATCGGTCAATTACGGTGGTTCCGGCCTTCGGATTTCTGGCTCACAGGCGCATATCGACAAAACAATCGCAACGCTCGACAAGCTGGACGGCACCCAGACGGGCAATCAGTTAATCAACAATTTGCAGTCCAATGGGCACACCACCAGCATCGTTGAGAACAACGCACAAGCGCAAGCTGGCGGCGGTGGTTTAACCACATCGAAAACTGCTAACGGCTTCCCAGCTGGAACCAACGTCAACCTCGGCTCGTCAAGCGCACCAAATGTGCAGACGTCTGACGGATCGGGCTCCGACAGCGAAGTCAATTGGCAGCCAGGGGCGGGTCCAAAGGTAAAAGACGAAAACAACGTTGAACACACAATGACCGACGAAGCGTTGCTCGGTCACGAATTGATCCACGCTGATCACAACGGGCGCGGGCAAAATCTGGGCGCAAACCCTGACCCCAAAGACAACACAGGCAACCAGGAAGAGTCGCGTACCATTGGGATTAACGACCACGCCAGCGAGGCGGTCTCGGAGCGAAATTTGCAACGCGATCTCGGCGAAGACTGGCATCGAACTGATCATGACGGTCATGCACATTCTGGCAATTGAGAGAGATCCGACTCCGCCGAATTTCCGCTGTATTCAGCTTGTACAAAACGCCATGCAGTTTCCACGCTTGTGGGTGCTGGCGATAACGATAGGAGCATTGTTAATGAACAGCCAACTTCTCGCCGTCCAGTTATCCGCTGATGTGGTCGCGACGGCCAGCGACGTCGAAGTGCATTACGTACTAACGAACACCACAGCTTCGCGCATTTTGGTCTTTGACCACCACGTCCATTTCGGACCTAAATCCGTTGTGCAGCGAGACGAAACCGGAGTCAATATTGGCTTGGATAGCGATGGGGGCGTACGTCTTGTTCGGGGCATCTTTTCGCCACCGATGTATATGTCAGTCATTGCGCGACCCCCGGTGCTCGTGACGCCCGTTGAGGCCGGTGGAGTTGCAAAGGGCTTTATTCGAGTTGCACTACCTTTGGTCGAGTCAAATATCTTCTTTCCAAAGCAGCCTTGTGACGCTAGCAAAGCGGTCATTCCGAAGCGCGTACGATTGCAAATAGGCTGGGTAGAGATGCGCCCGGAGATGACATTTCGCGAATACGTGATTGATGGAAAGAAGTTTGCCAATATCGCCAGTAACTGGGGGCAACCGGTGCAGCGAATTGCTGAAACTCTAGTAGCGACCAATCTCAAAGTTTGTCCGTATCCAGGGCGGTTTGACAGTGCCGTTTTGACGCAATGAGCTACGTGGACACACACCAATCATAAGGCGCATAAAAATGCCACAAGGACCAGCCGCCCGAGTCGCGGACTTCGTTACTCATCCGTTCCCACCTGTTTTAACGGGTTCTCCCGGCGCAGTTACCGTTCTTGTGGGAGTCAAACCCGCTTGGCGAGGGTTGCCAGCAGGCGCATGCGGTGCAATACAAAAGGCCAAAGATGCGTCCGATAAGGTGCTTGATGATCTGAAGGCAAAAAAAATCGCTGCTGCGGGTACGCCTGCTGGGCCTGCCGCCGTCGCTGCTGAGAAACTCGGGCAGGCCGCCGCGTTAGCAGCAATGGGTGCGATGATTACTGCTGCGGCAGCCGGCGGTACAGACATCCACATGTGTCTGGGCATTCCACCGCCTCCGTTCGGCATTCCCCACGGACCTGGTGTCGTGATGGATGGATCGAAGACGGTAATGATCAACTCGATGCCTGCCTGCCGGATGGGTGACACCGTTACCGAGGCAATCGGCGGGCCAAATAAAATCGTAATGGGGTGCGTGACGGTGATCATTGGCGGTTAACCGATGGGCGACGATCAGGCTCGCTTGCAGCTAATGCGTAAACGAGTACGCTTACCATAAAACTGAGTCTTGAGGAAATAGCAGATGGGTGATCGCAGTCGCGTGGTTTGGTCGGAAGGCATGTTCCTTCGGCCGCAGCATTTTCAGCAGGGCGAGCGCCACCGCGAGTACTCGCAGCACCAACGCGGGTTGAGCAGCGAGGGGCATTTTTGGGGATTTCATAACCTGCAACTGGATGAGACCTCGCTGGCCATCGGCAAGGTTGCGATTTCTCGCGGCGACGGCGTGATGCCAGATGGCACGACATTCTCATTTCCGGAGTACAACGCGCCACCCAAGGCCATCGACATTCCTGAAACGCTGAAGGGGAAGCGCATTTCGCTTTGCTTGCCGATGTATCGCGCAGGCACCGAGGAAGTCTCGTTTGATGACGATGCTCGCTCGCTGGCTCGCTATAGCGTGATTGACGAGGAGGTCTCCGATCAGAATTCCGTCTCTGGAGATCCGGCTCCGATCCAGAACGCGCAGCTTCGCCTGCGGCTGTTGCCCGAAGGCGAAGTGCCCGAAGGCTGGATGACCATCGGCGTCTGCCACGTGACCGAACGACGCAATGATCTTTCGGTTGCCTTGGGTGAGTCGTTCATTCCTACCATCGTCGTCGTTCATGAGAGCACCGTGCTTTCAGGATTTCTGCGTGAACTCGCGGGGCTCATGCATCATCGCGGTGAAGCGTTGGCAGCGCGGATGTCGGCCCCGGGCAAGGGCGGCGTCTCTGAGCTTGCAGATTTTTTAATGTTGCAATTGGTCAACCGGGCCGAGCCTCTGGTGGTGCATTTGTCGCAATTGCGCACGTTGCACCCTGAGCGGCTGTACGCAGAATTGCTCTCGCTTGCGGGGGATTTCACGACGTTTACACGCGACTCGCGGCGACCCGGTGATTACCCAACGTACAGCCATGATGATCTGGCCAGCTGCTTCACGCCTGTGATGCAGGATTTGCGCCGTTCGCTGTCGATGGTGCTTGAACAAAATGCGTTCCAGATCGACCTGCGTGAGAGTGCGTACGGCGTTCGCGTTGCAGTGATTGCCGACAAATCACTCATCACCAGTGCCGTATTTGTGCTGGCGGTGGCCTCGGAACTGCCGGGCGAGCAGGTGCGCAAATTGTTCCCGCCACAAGTCAAAATTGGCCCAGTCGAGAAAATTCGCGATCTGGTGAATCTGCATTTGCCAGGTGTCGGACTGCGTCCGTTGCCGGTGGCTCCGCGACAAATTCCGTATCACGCGGGCAACAATTATTTCGAGCTCGACACATCGAGCGAATTCTGGCGCGGTCTGGAGCGCTCCGGCGGGCTCGCAATGCACATTGCGGGTGACTGGCCCGGCCTGAAACTTGAATTCTGGGCGATTCGCGCATGACAACCCCCACCAACCTCGATCCGTTCGCCATTCTTGCCAATCCGCAAGGCGCCGTGCCCATTGGGGCCAACACCACCTTGAGCGCACCACCCGCAATGGCTATGCCGGGTGTGGGCGCCGCACAGATTGCAGCTGACCTTCCAGAGGTATTGAGCGGTGCCAACTCGCTCGCGGTCGCCGCCAATCCGCTGCTGAATCTCATTCCACAGATTCGGGTTACCGCGCATCACCCTGATCCCGCCCAATTGCGGGACTATCTCGTTGAGCAGGTCAATCTGTTTGAGCGACGTGCGCGCGAGTCACAAGTGCCGCCAGAGACAATCATCGCAGCGCGTTATGCGCTGTGTACAGCGCTTGATGAAACCGCTGCGAAGACGCCGTGGGGTGGCGGTGGCCAATGGTCGCGACACTCTTTGTTAGTCACATTTCACAACGAAACCTGGGGTGGTGAAAAGTTCTATCAAGTTCTGGCGCGGTTGGTGCAAGACCCGAAGAAGCACATCGATCTGATTGAGCTCATGGCCGTCTGCATCGCGCTCGGATTTGAAGGCCGCTTTGGCGTGGTCGACAATGGCCGCTCGCAGCTCGACACGCTGCGTCGCCGACTCGTTGAGATCATGGATGGGGCGCGAGGTGAATACGCCAAAGCGTTGTCGCTGAACTGGCGTGGCGCGACGGCTGACGGCAAATCGAAGTGGGGATTTCTGCCATTGTGGATTACGGTCGGTGCGGTACTTGCGCTGCTCACAGGCATCTTTTTTCTTTACTACTTTCTTATCTCTGACAAATCGAGCCCTGTGTTCTCGGCAATCAGTTCGATTCGCCCACCGAAGGCCCAGGCGCTCAAACCACAACCGGCCGCGACTCGCCGACTGGGGCAATTTTTGGAGCCTGAGATCAAGGAGGGCCTGGTTGCGGTGAGCGACCTCGCCGACAGAAGCATCATTACCCTACGCGGTGACGGCATGTTTGACAGTGGCAAGGTGGATGTGAAGGCTCGTTATGTACCCGTCATTGCGCGTGTTGCCGATGCGTTGAATTCGGTCAAAGGCTCCGTACAGATTACGGGGCACACCGACAACGTTCCGATCCGCGGAGTGCGTTTGTACCCATCTAACTTTGAATTGTCGCAAGCGCGGGCGGACGTAGTTCGCAACATGATTGATTCTCGGCTGACCGATAAGCAACGAACGCGAGCGCAAGGCAAGGCCGAGTCTGAGCCCATTGAGAGCAATTCAACGGTCGAAGGGCGCAGCGCGAATCGTCGTGTCGAAGTGACTCTCCTGGTTCCTGCCGCCGAGCGTGATCGCGAATTCGAAAAATCGCAATCGGGGTCCAGTGCACCTGGCAACACGACACCAGGCCAGGGGCAAAAACAATGAACTTCCTGCGCTCCATTTTCCGAAAGTTGTTTAACCGGACCACGCTAGCTATCCTCTTGTTGCTGATCCTGTCGATCATCATCTGGGTGATTGGCCCGATCGTTGCTATAGGACCGGTTAAACCATTAGAGCCAGAGTGGATTCGCTGGACGATCATCGGCGTCGTTTGGCTGCTCTGGATCGTCAAGTTGCTCGTGCGCTGGTGGCGAGAGCGTAATGTCAACGCCGCGCTGTTGGGCCAGTTGGCAAAAATGCAAAGCTCGGCAAAGCCGGGAGACGGCGCAGCCGCAGGATCGGAGCAGGTCGCTGAACTCAACAAGCGGTTCAAGGACGCCTCAGAAATCCTTAAGAAAACGCGCTTCACCAGCACCGAAAAGGGCGGCTTCCTCTCCGGTCTGTCGAAACAGTATGTGTATCAGTTGCCGTGGTACGCGTTCATCGGCGCACCGGGTTCTGGCAAGACAACAGCGCTCATCAACGCGGGCCTGACGTTTCCGCTCGCGGAGCAATTCGGCAAGGCTGCCATTCGCGGTATTGGCGGCACCCGCAACTGCGACTGGTGGTTCACCAATGAAGCGGTCCTGATTGACACCGCCGGTCGCTACACGACACAGGAGAGCAACGAATCGGTCGACAAAGCCGAGTGGCAAGGCTTTCTCGGTCTGCTCAAAAAATTCCGTCCACGGCAACCGCTGAACGGGGTGTTGCTGACGGTATCGGTTGCCGACGTACTTCAAATGACGGCGCAGGAACGCGAGGTTCATGCCGCAACACTCAAGGCGCGTTTGCAGGAATTGCGCGATGGGCTCGGGGTGCAGTTTCCGGTTTATGTGCTCGTGACCAAGACCGATCTGCTGTCTGGGTTCAACGAATACTTTTTAAATTACACACGAGAGGATCGTGCGCAGGTATGGGGTTTCACGCTGCCCTACACACCAAACGCGACCGAGGCGATTGCTGTCCGCGAGGCGTTCGGGCGAGAGTTTGATCTGCTGTACAAGCGATTAAACGACGGTATTCATCAGCGCCTGCTTGATGAACCTGACTTGTCGCGGCGCGCGCTGACTTACACGTTGCCCCAGCAACTCGCAGGTGTTCGCGATGTACTTTCGCGCCTCCTGGGGGCCGTATTCAGCGATTCGAAGTTCGAAGAACAACCGATGTTGCGTGGCGTTTACTTCACCTCGGGCACGCAGGAGGGCACGCCGTTCGACCGCGTGCTGGGCGCGATGCAGCGCACCTTCCGTGTTGATAGCCGTGTGCAGGCGGCCGCAGCACCGGGCAGCGGCAAGAGTTTTTTCCTGCAAGACTTGTTGCAGAAGGTGATATTTCCCGAGCACTTCATCGCTGGTCGCAACCTCGCAACCGAGCGCAAAATGCGCTGGCTGCGCTGGGCGGGTATTGCTGCGTGTGGTCTGGCGTTCGTCTGGGCCAACATTGCCTGGTGGATGAGCTATGGAAACAACAGCGACTACGTAGGCGAGGTTTCAACCAAGACCGACGCGCTTCGTGAAGGCGTCGCGGCTATTCCGGCTGCGCCTTCTGAAGATGCGCCCGGGCTTTTGGTTCCACTCAATCAAGCGCGAGAGGTGTCTCGCAGCGCGAAGTTTGACTACGCCAGCCCGCCATGGAGCTATCGTTATGGCTTGTTTCAAGGCCCAAAGCTCGATATCGCCGCGCAAAATACCTATGCTCGGCTGCTTGAAGACAGCCTGATGCCCCGAATCGCAGCGCGCGTCCAAAGTCGCCTGCGAGCAGCCGCATCGAGCAAGTCGGAAACCAGCTTTGAGGCGTTAAAGGCCTACCTGATGATGTTCGACTCCGGGCGGGTCAAGGACGACTTCATCAGGGCGTACGTTGGCACCGACATGCTCAACAATTTGCCCCCCGATGTGCCCACGGAAGCACGTAAGCAATTGTCGGCGCATCTCGATGAACTGCTTCGTATCGGCGGCTACAAGTCTCCGTTTCCGCAGGACACCGCGCTAGTTGTGCAAGTTCGTGATCAGCTATTGCAACAAGAGCCCGCAAGGCGCACTTATAACTTTATCAAGTCGCAGCTGATCGCGATTGACTTGCCCGAATTCACAGTGCTGCGAGCTGCGGGCGAGCGTGCGCCGTCTGTGTTTGAGCGGGCCAGCGGCAAGTCGCTCTCGACCGCCGGCATTCCTGGCTATTTCAGTGAACGCGGGTACAACGAGCACTTTGTCAAAGCGCTTGCTGCTTGGGGCTCAGGACTTGCACTCGAAGAGGCGTGGATTCTGGGTCGCGGCCCCGCTGGTGGGGGCGCTGCAAAGCTTGCGACCGGCGCCAACGATATGCAGCGCAATGATCGCCGCGTTCGTGAACTCTATCTGCAAGACTTCACCAACGCGTGGCAGACTTTCTTGCTTGATATTCGACTTCGGCCGCCGCGTAACCTCGACGAAACCATTGAGCGCGCCAATGTGCTGGCGTCCGCCGATTCACCGCTGACGCTGCTCGTGCGCGAAGTCGCGACGCAGACCACCTTGATTAATTTGGAGTCGGGCCCTGGCAATCGTGTCAATCAGGCAAAAGAATCGGTCAAGCGTGGCATCGATGAGATCAACGCGGCCATTGCGGCAGCGGCGAACGCACCCGTTACGACCGATCGCATCGAAATGATTGTGCAGGAACGTTTCCGTGAATTCAGGCAGTTGGCACAGCCGACAGGCAAGGCCAAGATCGATGATTTGGCAAAAGAAATTCAGGCCTACGCGGTCAGCCTGCAGAGCGATAAACTGGCTATGAGCGGTGGCAGCACCAAGCGTTCCCGCGAAGCCGACATCAAACTTGCATCAACGGCCAATCAACTGCCAACCCCCGCCCGGGAAATTATTGAAGCGTTGACCGGTTCTGCGGCCAAGCTGGCTAGCAACGGTTTACAGGCCAACGCCGCAGCCCAGACCAAGGGAGCGGTGGGTCAGGGTTGCGCCGCCGTAGCACGCGGGTACCCGTTTGATCGGCGCTCATCGCAGGATGCGTTTCCGGCTGATTTCGCGCAGGTGTTTGGTCCAGACGGAACGATCAAGCGCGCTTTTGACATCATCGCCCCGGCCGTCGACATGTCGCGCGATCCGTGGCAGCCGCGACCCGGCCCCGATGGCGCAGCAGCGGGCAATCCGAGCGATCTCCGCGCATTCAAACAAGCTCAGGACATCCGCGAATTGTTCTTTGCAGGCAAAAGCACGCCAGGTTTTGAACTCGACGTTCGTGTCGTCGCTCCCGCTGGCGAAAAAGCAGAGCTTGATGTCGACGGAACTGTGGTTTCATCGACTGACGACAACAAGAGAATCAGTTGGCCCGGCCCGAAAAACAGTGAGCGAGTTGCGCTCAGCATCGGCGGTCGCTCACCAGCGGTCGTCACCACCGGGTTCTGGGCTTTGCATCGCCTCGTTGATAAAGGAACCGTCGTACCGTCGAGCTCCCCAACGGTGGTTACTGTGGGATTAAATGCGGAGGGCAAAGAGATCCGTGTCGAGCTGAGAGCGCGCTCGTTCCGACACCCGCTGACGCTGCCAGCGCTGCAACGCTTCGCCTGTCCTGGTCGGTAATCGCCATGCACGGAGTTGAAGCCACGACGCAAGTTTCGTCGCAGGATTTTGCGTGGTTCGGCAAACTGCCTAGCGCTGGCGATTTCATTTCTCGCCGCATGCCGTATGCCGTGCAACAGTTTTGGGATCGCTGGTGCGCCTCCAGCATGGAGTTTCTAAAAGAACGCAACCCGGCAAGTGGCTGGGGCTTGTGGGGCACCATGCCGAAGTGGGCCTTTCTGTTGCCCGCACAGCACGGCGTTCCGTTCGGTCAGCTTGGTGTTCTGGCTCCCTCCTGTGATCGCGTGGGGCGAAATTTTCCCTTTCTGGCAACTATCGCTCTAACCGAAGAAAACTACGCCGCGATTGTTCCCAGGGCAGGGCTCATTGGCCTCGCGTGGGGGGCAGCAATCACCAGCGCCCAAATGTCGCGCAGTCACGTCGAATCGCTTGATGCAAGTCTCGCAACCTCACTGGCACAACAACTGGCGCAAGATGTACCCGCAGGAGACGGCGACATCACGCTGCCACATGGCGTCAGTCCGTTGACGCTCCCGTGGCCGGATCTTGGCAAAAACTTTGATATGCAGGGCACTGAGAGTTTTTGGTGGAGCGTCCCCCCCGCCAGCACCGGCTTCCGGGCGCGGACTCATAACGGACCGCTGACCGCGTATCACTTCACGACGCTCTGCCCGTAAGCATAAAAATCGTCCGGATTGACGCCGACCTCGTCTCAGGGCTGTTTCAAGCGTCAGGCGCTGCGGCATCGTTACCAAGAAAATAAAATTGTGAGATGGAACTGACATGACATCTCAAAATCGAACGGTCTATCTTTGCCCCAGCGACCGCGCCGCCAGAGCGTTTGAACGGTCGCTGGCGCTCGAAAATCTGGCGCCATCGACCTGCACTGACATCGAGCGCTTTTGTGTGAACTTGTGGCGTCGAGGGCAGCTGTTTGGGCTGATTACTGACCCTCGCGAGGTGCTAGACGCCGACGCTGCCGCCGCGCTCTGGCAATCAATAGTTGCTGAAGAGACGAGTCTCATGGCGAGCGAATCGGCACGCGTGGCGGCATTGGCGGGTGAGGCCTGGACTCTGGCGCAGCGCTATGGTTTGTCGATCAGTCAGTTTGCCGCCTTTGCCACGAGCACCCATGGTGGACAGGACAATCTGTCGCTGTTTGCGCGCTTCGCGGTTCGCATGGAAGGGCGACTGCGTCGGCACGCGGCAATAACGCAGGCCGAGCTCTTTGAGGCGTTGGCAGCACAACTCGACAGCATCAAATCGTTGTTGCCGGTGCGCGTTGTGCTGACCCCTGCCTTCACGGTTCATGCTGCGCAAAAGCGGCTATTCGCAGCGATGAGCGAGCACGGTGTGGCAGTGGGTCACTGGGAACCCGCCGCCATGCACGCGGGTGCGGTTCATGCGTACGAAATCGCCGACGAACAACAGGAAATGCACACCGCGATTGCATGGGCAAAAGCTCAGGTTGATAGCGGCCATGTTTCGAGTGTCAGTCGAACTGTTGGCATCATTGTGCCGAATTTTTCCGGCTGCCGCGCCCCGTGGTTGACGGCGTTGCGCGAGCAGTTGAACCCGAATGAATGGTGGCTCAATCCGGAGACAGATCGGGCGCGATTTAATCTGTCAGTCGGCGAGCCGTTGGTGGCGTACCCGTGGGTGACGGCGCTCACGACGGCTCTGAGCGCGACGACCGGCAGCGTCGACACGGAGGTACTTGCGCAGGCGCTAATGCATCCGCGTTGGGGGCGAAGCGCAAATTCGCTGCAAAAGGTGCAGGGTCAGCTGTGGCGACTACTGAAGCGTGGAACCGATCGATGCACGTTGCGCGACTGGTTGGACCTATTGCCGCCCAGCTTGCTTGCGACGCTTGACGCCGCGTCAAGCACAAAAAAGCACTCCCGCGAGTCGCACCAGAGCACTGTGCTGGCACTCGTGAGCGCGCTCACCGAGCACCCGTGCATTGCTCAAAGCGACCTCTTTCAGTTGCAGGAAGCGTGGTCGGAATCGCTCAGGCGTTGGTCGGGGATGGATCGATGGTTGCCTCCTATTTCGTGGCGTGATGCGGTACGCGAGATTTCGCGCATGGCGGGGCAACAAACGTTTCAGCCGCAATCGGGCAGTGCAAATATTCAGGTGATGGGATTGCTCGAATCGGCTGGCGTACCGCTTGATGCGGCCTGGATCGTGGGCTTTACCGATCATGCGGTTCCGGAGGCGTACAAGCCGCATCCCATGTTGCCGCGCGCGTGGCAGGCGGCGGAGCAGGCGGGCCTTGGCTCGCGTGACGAAGTGCGTCGGCGCGCAGATGCATTGTGGGCGAATTGGAATTTGCTCTGTGGAGAATTGCACGTTTCGTATGCTCGCGAGGTTGACGGCAGCGCACAGCGAATCAGCCCTCTTGCGGCGGCGGTATCGCTGCAAACGGCCCCCGCTTTTGTTGCATTCGCAAGTGCGTCACGCAGCGTAAATTTAGAAACAACCAGCGATGAATCGTTGCCAAATGTGGCGGCACACAGCATTCGATCACCGCTCACTGCGGGCATGCTTGAGCAGCAGTCCCATTGCCCGCGCAAAGCCGCCGCCGTGCGACTCAATCTGCGCGAATGGCCTGAGTATGCCGTGGGTATTCCGGCGCGACTCCGTGGGCAGGTGGTGCATGACGTGATGCATGCGGTCGGCGAAGTGCGCATTCAACAAACGCGCGACAGCGGTGATGAGCCCACGTTCGACATGTTGCGCAATGTTGCGGCCGAGGCGTTCGATATCGCCGTGAACGACGCCAGGCAAGAGCGCCCCGGAATCCCCGCATCGGTGTGGTCCATCGAGCGTGACCGTGTGTTGCCGCTGATCGACAGAGTGCTCGCGCTCGATGCTGCACGGGACGGATTTACCGTTGTCGCCGTGGAAGAGGACGTGAAAACGGAAGTGCTCGGCAGCGCGTTCAAATTGCGTCTGGATCGGCGCGATGTTTTGACCGCCTTGGAGACGAACCATGAGCGCTTTGGCGTGCTGTTCGACTACAAAACAGGCAAGGTTTCGCGTGCGGACTGGTTTGCCGAGAACAGTTCCGGGCGGCTGGCAGCACCGCAGTTGCCGCTGTACCTTTTTGCGTTGCATGCAGCGTTACCCGCCGACGAGCCGCGCATCGGCGCGATTGCCTACCTAATCATTTCTGATGACGATGTGAAGTTTGTGGGCGTAGGCGCTGATGCCGCCTTGAATCCAAAAAAAATCAGCGCGAACGAGCCCACATGGGCAGGCTTGACTGAAGCTTGGCAAAGCGAACTTACCGCGCTGATCGACGAGCATCGCGCTGGCGTTGCCGATGTCGCGCCGCTCAAAGGCACGGCAACCTGTCGCCACTGTTCGTTCGCGGGCTTTTGTCGTGAACCCTGGTCACTGTCGGGCGGGGGCGCATTGGACGTCGGTGAGGACGACGGCTCAACGGGTACCGACGCACAATCATGAACAGCTCATTGACCGACGACCAAAACGCTCGTGAAATGGCGCTTAATGCGGCGCAATCATTCGTGGTGCAGGCACCCGCGGGTTCCGGAAAAACCGAGCTGTTGATTCAGCGGTTGTTGACGGTTCTGGCTACGGCTGACACCCCATCGGAGGTGCTCGCGATTACCTTCACCAACAAAGCCGCCGGTGAGATGCGCGAGCGGTTGCATTCCGCGCTGCTATCGGCCAGCGTGCCAGAAACGCCGGAGAGCGGTGCGCTGGCGATACGGCGACGCGAGCTGGCGCTGCGCGTCTTGGCGCGTGATCGCGCACTCGGGTGGCGGCTGCTGGACGGCTTGAACGGCGTCATGATCGATACCTTTGATGCGTTTTGCGCCCGCATTACAGGAAGCGCGCCGGTTTTGAGTGTTGCGGCTTCAAGCGCGCTGGCGAGCGTGTCGGAATCGGTCGGATCACTGTATCTTCAGGCGGCGCAGGATGCGTTATTTGATGATGATTCTGAAGTGGTCATTGCGTCGAAAACGCTGTTGGCGATGGCCGCCAATCGCGTTGACGACGTGATTGATTTGATCGCGAATTTGTTAGCGCGCCGGTCGCAGTGGTTGGGCGAAGCGGTGGACACCACAAACGCTGCCGTGGCACAAATCAACGCGCGTTTGCAGGCGGAAATCGACGCGGAACTGGAGCAGATTGCAGAGCGTTTCAATCCGCTGCATCGGCAGGATATCGGTGCGATTCTGGCGTTCACGGCGGAGACATTTTCGCTTGCAGGCAAAGCGGATGCTGCCGCTGAACGCGAGGCTGCGTCATCCGACTGGACAGCGTGCAGTGCACACTTTTCCGTGAGCACATGGAAATGCATCGCTGATCTGCTGTTGACCGACAAAGGCGAGCTGCGCAAAAGTAAAGGCATCAACAAATCAGTGGGCTTTCCGCTCGCAACCGATACTGATTTTTCAATTCTGGGCAAGTCCGAGCGGGACGAGGCGAAAGCGCGGATGAAAGCGCTTTTAGATGAGCTCTCGAATGAGCCCGCTTGGATATCGGCGCTGGCCAAAGTACACCATCTGCCAACGGCTGCGACGATGGCTGAGCATGGGACGACGCTTCAGGCCACGCTCATTATTTTGAAGCGCGCAGCGGCGCACCTGTCGATATTGCTGCGTGAGCAGGGCGTGACCGATTTTGCAGGAGTCGCGATTGCCGCGCTCAATGTGTTGCAGGAAGAGCGCGAAGCGGTGCTCGGCGCGCTGGACGCGCGGCTGCGTCATGTGTTGGTGGACGAAGTGCAGGACACCAATCCCGCGCAGTTTGCATTGCTCACTGCGATCACCTGTGACTGGTCGTCGGGCGACGGACGCACACTGTTTTTAGTCGGCGATCCGATGCAGTCGATTTACGGATTTCGTGATGCTGATGTGTCGTTATTCGCGCTCGCGCAGACAGAAGGCGTTGGCGATATCCGATTGCAGCCGTTGACGCTCACTGCAAACTACCGCTCGCTTCCGGGCGTGGTCGAATGGGTTAACCGTCAGCTTTCGCGGGTGTTTGCGCAGGTAGGCGCGTGGGAAACCGCGCCGGTTGCATTTACCGCAGCGGTCGCCACGCGACCTGTCGTCGAACGAATGTCGCCGATTGTGCAGCATTTGGCGTTCGCTGACTCCGACGATGAGGCTGCGCATATTGCCGATGCAATCTCGCAACTGACGCGGGATCATTCCGATGAAAGCATCGCGATTCTGGTGCGCACGCGACCGCATGCGCAGGCGGTGATTGCCGTGCTAGCTGCGCGTGGCGTTCCGTTCACGGCGCGCGAATTTGCACGATGGGAACAACGGGAAACGATTCGCGATTTGCTGTCGCTGACGTTCGCCGTCACGCATCCATCGGATCGAACCGCCTTGTTTTCTGTGCTTCGCTCGCCGTGGGTGGGCTTGACGCTGGCCACACTTTTAGCGCTGGCGCACTACCTCGATAACGCGGGCCGCGACGCGCCTTCGTGGCATGCGCTGGCGCCGGACGCGCCGTGGTTACCGCAGATCGACGCCGATGAAGTACAACGCGTCGCACATTCGTACGCAGGCTTCAGAACGGCCCAGTCGCGCGCATGGCTTTCGCCTCTCGCCGAACAGGTGCGCGCAGCGTGGCAGCAGCTGGGCGGGCCGTCGTGGTGTGTGGACGAGGATGCGCGCGAGGACGCCGAGGCGTTTTTTGCGTGGCTGCATGAAAACGCACCCGGCGGCCTTTTGCCACCGCGGCACGCCGTTCACGATTTACTGGATCGGCAGCATCGCTCATTTGCCGCAGCGTCCGCTACTGAAAGCTCGCAGAAGGGATCGGTAGAAATTCTCACAATTCACAAGGCAAAAGGGCTGGAGTGGGATCACGTTTTTCTGGTGGGCATTGATCGCAAACAGCGCGGTGACGCGCGCGAACTGGCCCGCTGGCGATTCGTGCCGACCAGCGACGGTTCGGGCGAGCGTCAGGTGCTGGTTGCTGCGCGCGATTCGCGCAAGAAACTGGTGGGCAGTGTGTTTGACTATGTCAGTCAGCACACGAACGCAGCGCGTGCTGCGGAGGGAAAACGCCTGCTCTACGTGGCTGCTACGCGCGCCAAAATCAGCTTGACGCTGACCCGATGCAATGCCGCGTTTGCGCCGCCATCGGATAGTTTCGCGGCGTTGCTTGGCAATGTTGCCGATGACCGGTTCGAGGCGCCGGAACGATCACGCGACAAGCGACTGTTTCTGGCGAAATCGTTGACGCGCAGTACACATCCACCGCAAGCATTCGAGACCGCATTGATCGTAAATCCGGCCTATCCAGCAACGCTCGCCGATGCCGAACTTGCCGTCGCGCAAAGCCAGCTGGATGCGCGCGCCGAGGGCGTGGTGGGTCATTTGTTGTTTGAAGGTTTGGCGGCTGCAATGGCCGGCACCGGGGGCGGATCGTTATCGCCGAACTTGGCCGTTACCGCCAGAATGTTGCGCGAAGAGGGGGCCGCGCCAGACGTAGCTCCGGAGATTGCCAGTCGATTGACCGAATGGTTCGCAACGGCGGCTCAGCGTGAGCACGTCAAGTTTCTGTTTTCACCGGATCATGTTGAAGCGATCAACGAATTCAGCCTTGCTGCGCAAAATTCAACGCCCAACAGCCCGCAAACTCTGCGCGTGGATCGCACCTTCGTGACGGTCAGTGGAGAGCGCTGGGTGGTTGATTTCAAATTCAGCGAACCGCCTGTGTCCTCGGGCGACAGGGGCGACACGGACGACACAGGCGATTGGATCGCCGCCGAGGCGCGGCACCACCAGGCGCAATTGCGGAGCTACGTGCAAGGCCTCAAAGCCTGGGACGCCTCGCGTGGCAAGCCGCTGCCTGTGGTCGCTGCGCTGTACTTTCCGTGGCTGGATCGGTTGGTTCGTGTTGCGATATAGCTTTTTCACAGAGTCCATATTTAATGAGGGCTAACTGCATATTTAGTCAAAAGTCGACATTCGGCTAAATGAGACGCTATCCCGCATAAAATAAACGATTTGGCGAAATGCTGTTCTTAGCACTAACGTAAATTCTCGCCGTAGTTTCCAATCCGCACGAGTACATTCAAGAGGACGTCCGTTGCGGCAAAATTTAATGCCGTTCAAAATTTCCGAATAAAATCAAGACTTTCGCGCATCTGCTCACTGAATGACCGCTTCTGCCCCCAGACCAACACTGGCTCGCGACCTTCGCCCCGAGGCATTCGCATCACGCCCGACGGCAGTAACAATTGGCAATTTTGACGGTGTTCACCGGGGTCATCAGGCGATGCTGGAAGTGGTTTGCCAAGCTGCGCGCCAGCGCAAACTGGTGCCAGTCGCGCTGACGTTTGCGCCCGCTCCAGGCGAGTTTTTTGCCCGCAACGCTGGCAAAACGCCTCCCGCCCGTCTGCAACGACTTCGCGACAAACTGGCCTGCATCTGGACGGTCGGCGTTCATCACATTCAACTCGCGCGCTTCAACGCCATGATGGCCGCGATGTCCCCGGACGAGTTTTGCGACAAAGTCCTCAAGACCGGGCTTAACGCCAAATGGGTCATCGTCGGCGACGATTTTCGCTACGGTAAAGGCCGCGCGGGTGATGTGAAAACGCTGCACGCGTGGTGCGCCGCCAACGACGTTGAGTGCTACATCATGCCTGCGATCAAGGCGATGGATGTGCGTTTTTCGTCGACGCTTGTGCGCGACGCGCTGCGCGCCGGCGACACCGTGACCGCCGCCGCGATCCTCGGTCGCCCGTATCGAATTTCCGGCAAAGTGGCGCATGGCGACAAGCTCGGCCGCACTATTGGTTTCCCGACGATCAACGTGCCGCTGTGGACACCGCTGCCGCTTTCTGGCATCTTCGCTGTTCGTGTGTACGGCGTTGATGTGGATGGTGGACAACCGGTTGTGGGTGCTGCGAACGTCGGCGTGCGGCCCACCGTCAAGGAAAACGGAAAGCCATTGCTGGAGGTGTTTTTGTTCGATTTCAAAGGTGATTTGTATGGCAAGCGCATCGTCGTCGAATTCGTCAAACGCATCCGCGCTGAGGAAAAATTTGAGTCACTGGAAATAATGACCCAACAAATGCACCACGATATTGCGGCTGTGCGTGCCGTGTTTGCGTGACGCACTATGGGTACACCCTCAGACGCTGATCGAGACTGAACATCGCAACCCCTCTACCCATTGCCCCTCTGCCTGACGGCTTGTCGCCCGGCGTCGCCGCATTGCTGGCGCAGGCGTATGAGAGCGGCTCGATCGCCGACGGCCTCGCGCTGGCTGAGCGTGCCTACAACGAGGCAGCTACTACCGGGCTGCCTACGGATATTGCCGCAGTCGGCCACGTGTTCTGCTTCTATTTGTACCGCGCTGGCGACATGGCGCGCGCCATCACGATTGGCGAGGCGGCATTGCCGTGGTTGCGCGACGTATCGTTGTCGCGTGCTCATGCCGAAACACTGCGCTGGGTGGGACTGTGCGCCAGCGACGTCGGCCATTACGGCCTGTCGATCAGCTGCGCGGTCGAAATGCAGGCGCTGGCCGAGCGCAACAACGACCAGCGCGGTCGCGTGTTGGCGCTTGATTTGCTCGGCGGCTGTTTCGAGCGCTCGGGCGACCCGTGGCAGGGCGAGCGGTTGCTGCGCGAGGCAGTCGTTCTGGCACGCGAGCTCGGCGAGCCGTATCCGCTGTTCGCTTCACTCAACAATCTGGGCGCGGTGCTGATTGGCAAGTTTTATTCGCTTCGAGATAGCAATGCGGCCGACGAGGCCATGGCCGCCCTTCACGCGACGCTGCCGCTATCGCGCGAAGTGAAGCAATTGGCCCCCTCCTTGAACGACCCGTACTTTGACTGCTTCATTGATGGCAATCTGGGCGAAATTCTGGTGCATCTCGGCGAGTTTGACGAGGCTGAAATGCTGCTCGAACGCTCGCTCACTGCGGCCCGTTCGCGCGGTTATGACGCCGTGATTTCACGCGTGCGCTGTTCACAAGCCGAGCTGCATCTGGCCCGTGGCAACACCGCTGAGGCCACGCACTTGCTCAGTGAATTGCTGTCCGCCCCAAGCAGCACGCCACAGGTCGCCACGTCGCTGCGAGCCTATTACGGCCTGTATCTTGCTCACCGCGCGGCTGAGCAACCGGCGGCGGCACTGCGCGCGCTGGAGAGCTTTCGTCGCATCGAAAATCAACAAACCTTGCAGCAGCTAAAAGCACGCTCGGAGTTCATGGTCACCCGGCTTGAAGCCGACGAGAGCCAGCGTAAGGGCTTGGAGCGCGCCTACGGCATTGCTCAGGCACATGCGTCGCGCGCCGTCGCGCTGGAGCGCCTCGCGCACGAGGATGAGTTGACCGGCCTCGGCAATCGTCGCGCGCTCGACTTGAATTTGCCCGATCTCGTGGCCGCCGCGCAGCCGAATCAGAAGGCGTTGGCGGTGGTGGTGCTTGATCTGGATCACTTCAAGCGTGTCAATGACGTATTTGGTCACGCCATTGGTGACAAAGTTTTGGTGCAGATCGCGCAAATTCTTGGCAACCAAACCCGCGCCGACGATCTCGTCACCCGCACCGGGGGCGAAGAGTTTGTGCTGGTGCTGCCGGGCATGAACCAAACCGATGCGTTTGAGATGTGCGAGCGGCTGCGCCTGCGGGTGTCGGACTTTCAGTGGGGCACCATCGCGCCCAATCTCGCCGTCACCCTGAGTGCGGGCATCGCGTGCGTTCCGGCCTTTGACGCCAGCGCGCTACTGGAGCGCGCCGACCTTGCCATGTATCGGGCGAAAAAAGCGGGTCGCAACCGGGTCGCGGTTGCGCTCACCAAGTCGTGATGATCTCCGGGCTGGAGATTTCGGCTCGATTTCATCAAAGTGCGAGACAATAGAAGGATGCACACTTTGCTTCTCACTCTCTGCGTCACCAAGACGCTCGCCCGGCAAACGCGGCACTACCGAATTAGCGGCTGATCTGCCCGCGCCCGCTTGCAGTCGTATCGATTGCACGCCAGCGCCCTCCGTCGCGCAGTGACGCTTTGATGCAACCAAAGACGCCTGCTCCCCGCGCCAACCGCGTCGGGGCGACGATTTGAATCCTGATTGCCGCCTGAAAATAAAAAAATGGAAACTAAGCCCACTACGCCGGACACTCGGTCCACCAAGGCCACGCTCAACCTGCCCGACACGCCGTTCCCAATGCGCGGTGATCTCGCCAAGCGAGAACCAAAATGGGTCGCCGACTGGACTGAGAAAAAGCTCTATCACGCGATTCGTCGCGTAGCCGCTGGCCGTCCTAAATGGGTGCTGCATGATGGTCCGCCCTACGCGAATAACGACATTCATGTAGGCCACGCTGTCAACAAAATCCTGAAAGACATCGTCGTCAAGTCGAAATTGATGTCCGGTTTTGATGCTCCCTACGTGCCGGGCTGGGATTGCCACGGCATGCCCATCGAAATTCAGATCGAGAAGAAATTTGGCAAGGGTCTGCCGCCACAGGAAGTACAAGCCAAAAGCCGCGCTTACGCCACCGAGCAGATCGAGAAGCAGAAGAAGGACTTCATGCGGCTTGGTGTGCTGGGTGAATGGGAGAATCCGTACACCACGATGAATCCGGGCAACGAGGCGGACGAAATCCGCGCGCTGAGGAAGATCTACGACGCGGGCTACGTGTTCCGGGGACTCAAGCCCGTGAACTGGTGCTTCGATTGCGGCTCGGCGTTGGCTGAGGCGGAAGTTGAATATCAGGACAAAGTGGACACGGCCGTTGACGTCGGGTTCGCGTTTGCCGAGCCGGAAAAGCTGGGCAAGGCGTTTGGTCTCGCCGGGCAGGTGTCGATTGCCGAGCACCACGGCGTGGGCTATCTGGTGATCTGGACGACCACGCCGTGGACGCTGCCCGCCAATCAGGCGCTGAACCTGCATCCGGAGTTTCGCTACGCGCTGGTCGAGACGACCGATCCCGCAAGGCCGCTGTTGATCCTCGCCAAGGAGCGCGTGGAAACCTGCCTCGCGTCGTGGGGCATGCAGGGCACAGTGATCGCCACCTGTACCGGGCAGGCGCTGGATCACATCAACTTCAAGCATCCTTTTTACGACCGTTTGAGCCCGGTTTATCTGGGTGATTACGTCACACTCGATACGGGTACCGGCATCGTTCATTCGTCGCCTGCCTACGGTATCGAAGACTTTTTGTCGTGCCGTGAAAATGGGTTGAACGACATGGACGTGCTAACGCCCGTGATGGGCGACGGCAAATACGCTGAATCGCTACCCGAGTTCGGCGGTCTCATGATCTGGGACGCGAATCCGAAAATCGTGGAGCACATGCGCGAGAAGGGAACGCTCTTCAAGGCGGAGAAATTTACGCACAGCTACATGCATTGCTGGCGGCACCGCACGCCCATCATCTATCGCGCGACCAATCAGTGGTTTGCCGGGATGGATATTGTCCCTACAGGTCCTTCTCCCGCAGCGCGCTTGCACCAACTGGTGCCAGTGGGCACTGAGGTGCCCGGGAGGGCGGATGAGGGCGGTGGCGCACAGAACGCTCGTGGCCTAACAAGCCCTCAAAGCAACGCCACAGCCCTCACCCCAACCCTCTCCCGCGCTGCGGCAGAGGGGGCTCGAACGCTGCGCAAAACTGCGCTCGCTGCCATCGACGCCACCCAATTCTTCCCCACCTGGGGCAAAGCCCGCCTGCATGCCATGATCGCCAATCGCCCCGACTGGACGCTCTCGCGGCAGCGGCAATGGGGCGTGCCGATGGCATTTTTCGTGCATCGCGAAACCGGCGCTTTGCATCCGCGTACGGGTGAGCTGCTTGAGGCGGTCGCCCAACGCGTGGAGCAGGGCGGTATCGAGGCTTGGCAAACGCTGTCTGTCGAAGATTTCCTCGGCGATGAGGCGAAGGATTACGTCAAAAATCCGGACACGCTGGACGTATGGTTCGACTCCGGTACCACGCATGAGACCGTACTGCGCGGCTCGCATGCGGCGCAGAGCAAGTTCCCGGCTGACATGTATCTCGAAGGCTCGGATCAGCATCGCGGCTGGTTCCATTCGTCACTTCTCACGAGCTGCATGATCAATGGTCGTGCGCCGTATGACCAGTTGCTGACGCACGGCTTCGTTGTCGATCAAAACGGCCGCAAGATGAGCAAATCGCTCGGTAACGTCGTGTCGCCGCAAAAGGTGTGCGACTCGCTCGGCGCGGACATTCTGCGTTTGTGGGTCGCGGCGACGGATTACTCAGGCGAGTTGGCCTTGTCGGACGAAATCCTCAAACGCGTGACTGAGACGTATCGCCGCATCCGCAACACGCTGCGCTTCTTGCTCGCCAACACGGCCGATTTCGACGCGTCGAAAGACATGGTCGCACTCGAAGAAATGAGCGAAATTGATCGCTACGCCGTCGCCATGACGCGTGAGATGGCGAAGAATGCTGTCGACGCCTACGGTCGCTATGAGTTTCACACGGTGATGCAGCTGATTCAGGGGTTCTGTTCGGAAGACTTGGGCGGCTTCTATCTCGACGTGCTGAAAGATCGCTTGTACACCTGCGGTGCCAATAGCAAGGGCCGGCGCTCGGCGCAGAGCGCGCTGCACCACATCACGCAGCAGCTCGTACGCCTGATGGCGCCGGTGCTCTCGTTCACGGCAGAGGAGATCTGGTCGACGTTGAATCCGGGCAAGGACGTAACCGAAGCCAGCGTGTTCTTCGAAACGTGGAGCGAACCGTTGCCCGCGCCCGCAGCCGAAACCATGCTGCTCGCGCGCTGGACGCTCTTGCGTCAGGTTCGTGCCACCGTGACCAAGGCAATAGAAGAGGTGCGCGCGGCAGGCACTGTCGGCTCCAGCCTTCAGGCCGAAGTGGTGATCACCGCACCGCCAGCAACGCTTGCGGAGTTGAATCGTCTCGGTCGCGACCTCAAGTTTGTCTTCATCACCTCGCGCGCAACGCTCGCGCAAGGTGCCGAGCTGAGCGTGTCGGTCACGGCGAGCGAAGCCACAAAATGCGAACGCTGCTGGCATTACCGCACCGACGTCGGCGGCGACACATCGCATCCGGGATTCTGCGCGCGCTGCATCAGCAATTTGTATGGCAACGGCGAAACGAGGGCGTTTGCGTAGTGAAGCGAGCGGTACAACTTTTTTGTCAATACGCGCCTGAATGCGGGCTAAACCACGATTTTCGTAACAATCGACTATCGTCTATTTGTGTATCTAGCCCCCGCGCAACAGTCAATGCAGGAAAAAGCTGTTTGTTTGACACCAGCGTTTGCGCGTCGGGACAAACGGCATGAGTGGCATGCTCGCCCGCCGTTGGAGCGCCGTGATACTCGTCGTCATCGTGCTGGACCAAATCACTAAAGCGTACTTTCACACCCAATTCGCCCCCGGCCAACGCCTCAACGTCCTGCCGTTCTTCGACTGGATATTGACTTACAACATGGGTGCGGCATTCAGCTTTCTGGCGAACGCGGGTGGCTGGCAGCGCTGGTTCTTCGTCGCGCTTGCCCTGATCGTGAGCGCCTATTGCTGGCGCTGGCTCCGACGTGAAGCCGACCCGAGGGTACAACTCGCCCTCGCGCTCATCATCGGCGGCGCGCTCGGCAACGTGATCGACCGCATCTGGCTCGGTAAAGTCATCGATTTCGTGCTCGTTTACTGGGCCCCGTGGAACTGGTATTACCCCGCGTTCAACGTCGCCGACTCCGCCATTTGCATAGGTGCTGCGTTGATGTTGTGGTCGGCGTTTGTTGGCGCGAAGCGAGCGTAGTTTTGTTCCCTCTCCCCTCGTGGGAGAGGGCTAGGGAGAGGGGGCAGGTTGCACCTAAACCCGGTTTTTGAGGAATATTTAGTGCAATCCACTCCTATCACCTTCCAACCCAAATCCGTAATCCTCGCCAACCCGCGAGGCTTCTGCGCCGGCGTTGATCGCGCCATCGCCATCGTCGACCGCGCGCTTGAAAAATTCGGCGCCCCCATCTACGTTCGCCATGAAGTCGTACACAACAAACACGTCGTTGACGACCTCAAATCACGCGGCGCGATCTTCGTCGAAGAGCTGAAAGACGTGCCCGACCTGCCCGGCGGCGCAGTCGTCATCTACTCTGCCCACGGCGTGTCAAAAGCGCTGCAAGCTGAGGCAACAGCGCGTAATTTCCGCATCTTCGACGCAACCTGCCCGCTCGTCACTAAAGTCCACGTCGAGGTGGCCAAACTGCGCAAAGCAGGCACCGAAATCATCATGATCGGCCACGAAGGCCACCCTGAAGTCGAGGGCACCATGGGGCAGGTGAAAGAGGGCATTTATCTGGTGGAAGACGAGGCGGACGTCGCCAAACTAGCTGCCAGCGGCAAAGTCAAAGA
>JANXUB010000114.1 GCA_025352105.1 Burkholderiales bacterium
TGGCCGCCATGGCCACGCTGAGGATCAACCGCCGAGGTAGGCCGCCTTAACGCGTGGATCAGCGAGCAACGTTTTCGCATCGCCAGTGAGCGTAATCTCACCGGATTCCAGAACATAGCCGCGATTGGCGTGCTCCAGCGCGAGCTGGGCGTTCTGCTCGATCAGCAGAATCGTGGTGCCGCGTTTGGCGATCATGCGGATGATTTCGAAGATCTTTTCGACCATCAATGGAGCGAGGCCCATCGAGGGTTCGTCAAGCATCAAAAGCTTGGGCTGCGCGAGCATGGCGCGACCGATGGCGAGCATTTGCTGCTCACCGCCGGACAGCGTTCCCGCCATTTGCAGTGTGCGCTCCTTGAGGCGCGGAATCATGGTGTAAATCTCGTCCACTTCGGTCATGATCTGCGCCTTGTCGTTCCGCGCGTACGCGCCCATGAGCAGATTCTCATGTACGTTCAGGCGCGCGAATACGCCACGACCTTCCGGGCAGAGCGCGATACCCAAACCGACCAACGCATGCGACGGAACGCCAGTGATGTCCTGCCCCTTGTACGTCACCTTGCCGCCCGCAGGCTTGATGAGGCCGGAGAGCGCGCGCAGGGTGCTCGATTTGCCCGCGCCGTTTGCGCCAATCAGCGTGACGAGTTCGCCTTCGTTGACGTGGAAGTCAATGCCCTTGATGGCCTTGATGCCGCCGTAAGCGACTTGCAGTTTTTTGATGTCTAAGGTTGGGTTCATTTCGTCACCTCAGTGTGCGCGCCGCCCAGATAGGCTTTGATCACGGCGGGGTCCCGTTGCACTTCGGCAGGCGTTCCGCCCGCAATTTTTCGACCGTAATCAAGCACGGCAAGGTGCTGACATACTTTCATCACAAGCCGCATGTCGTGCTCAATCAACATGACCGTAGTGCCGTCGTTGGCGATGCGCTCGATCAGTTCGCGCAGGGCAATCGTTTCGGTGGCGTTCATCCCGGCGGCGGGCTCGTCCAGCGCGATCATTTTCGGATCGGTCGCTAGCGCACGCGCGATTTCGAGGCGACGCTGTTCTCCGTAGGCCAGTGTGCGGCTCTTGTCGCCCGCGCGTTTTGACAGCCCGATGTAGTCGAGCAACTCATGAGCGCGTTGCGTAATTTCGGCTTCTTCGCGACGGGTCGCGGGCGTTTGAAAAATTGCGCCGAACGCGCCCGCTTTGGTGCGCACATGGCGGCCCACCATCACGTTTTCGAGCACCGACATTTCGCCGAACAGGCGGATATTCTGGAACGTTCTGGCAATGCCGACCACGGCCACTTCATGGGGCGCTTTCACATTGAGCGGTTTGCCGTCGAAAGTGAATTTGCCTTCGTCGACCTGATAGAGCCCGGTTAAGGTGTTGAAGAACGTCGTCTTTCCGGCGCCATTGGGGCCAATGAGCCCGAAGATCGACGCCCTTGGAATCTCCATCGAAACCTTGTCTAGCGCGGTGACGCCACCAAAGCGTTTGGTGACGCCTTCTGCGGTGAAGAGCATGTCAGCCATTATTTCTTCTCCGGTGACGGCCACAGGCCCGCAGGTTTGAACAGCATGATCAAAATCATGGCGAGCGAGAAGATGAGGTTGCGCAACACCTCGGGGGCGATGAGCACAATGCCAAATATTTTCTGCTGCATGTTTTCGTCAGCAGCGTAGCGGATGACCTCAGGCATCGCGGACAACAAAACCGCACCCAGAATGACGCCGGGAATATGGCCCATGCCACCCAGCACAACCATCGCCAGAATCATCACGGATTCCAGAAGACCGAACGATTCCGGGCTGACGAAGCCTTGCATCGAGGCGAACAATCCGCCCGCAAGGCCGCCGGTCAGCGCGCCAAACGCAAAGGCTGCGAGCTTGACGTTACGGGTGTTGATGCCCATCGCTTTTGCCGCGATTTCGTCTTCACGCAGCGCCTGCCACGCTCGACCGATGCGCGAATGCTGCAAGCGAGACACGCCTATGATCGACAGAATCGTGAACGCCAAAAAGACAAAGTAATAGAGCTGCAAAGGGGTGATTTGCAGACCGAAAAGCTCTAGCCCTTTACTGATTTTGAAACCGAAAAAGTTCAGCCCATCAATGCCCGTGATGCCGCGTGGCCCGTTGGTGATGTTGTACGTTTCGTCCGACCACGGCAGGCCTACCTTGTCAAAATTGTTCATAAGGATGCGAACGATTTCTCCAAAACCGAGCGTCACAATCGCGAGGTAATCGCCGCGTAGCTTCAGCACCGGAGTGCCGAGCAACAAGCCCGCGAGCGCCGCCAAAAACGCACCTAATGGCAGCAGAATCCAGAACGGATAATGCAGGTCAAAGTGCGCCGAAGCCAAGAGCGACCATGTATACGCGCCGACCGCGTAGAACGCAACATAGCCCAAATCGAGCAAGCCCGCGACGCCGACCACCACGTTCAGGCCCAACGCCAGCATCACGTAGAGCAAGGTGATGTTCAGGATGCGCACCCACGCTTGCCCCAGCGCGCCCGCCGCGAACGGCAGGATAAATAGCAGGACGCCGAGCACCGCCAGCGCAATCATCTGATTGCGTTTTGTTTGGAGAATTCCAGTCATGCCAGCCATGATCTAGGCCCTCTCTGCGACGCGCTCACCGACCAGGCCTTGAGGCCGGAAGATCAGCACGAGAACGAGCACCACGAAGGCGAAGATGTCTTTGTAATCACCGCGCACAAAGATCAGGCCCACGTTTTCCACAAGGCCCAGAATCAGCCCGCCCACCATCGCGCCCCAGAGATTGCCGATCCCGCCCATGACCGCTGCGGTGAAGGCTTTCAGGCCCAGCATGAAGCCCATGTAGTAATGCGCCTGGCCGTAGTTCGATGCGACCATCACGCCCGCAATCGCGCCAAGGCCTGAGCCAATCGCGAACGTAATCGCGATGATTTTGTTGATGTCGATGCCCATGAGGCCCGCGACCTTCTGGTTCTCGGCGGTGGCGCGCATGGCGGTACCGACTTTCGTGTTGTGCACTAGCCACAGCAGCGCTGCCATCAGACCAAACGAGGTGAGCAGGATGACGATCTCGTTCAAGGTTACGGTGATCGGCCCGAACACGATCGGCGCTTTCGAGATCAACTCCGGGAACGAGAAGTAGTTACGACCGAAGACGAGAATCGCGAGCTGTTGCAACAAGATCGATACGCCGATGGCGGTGATGAGCGGGGCCAATCGCGGCGCGTTGCGCAGCGGTCGGTACGCGATGCGCTCGATCAATACGCCAACAATTGCGCAAGCAATCATCGCAGCCAAAATCGCGACGAGTAATGCCAAAAGGGGCGGTGCGCCCATTGCCAGCAATCCCTTCGCGGCAAACAGCGAGGTGAGCCCGCCGATCATCACGATCTCGCCATGCGCGAAATTGATGAGCTGCAAAATACCGTAAACCATCGTGTAGCCCAGTGCAACCAGCGCATACACGCTGCCCACCACCAAGCCATTAACGATTTGCTGGAGCAATACGTCCATAACTATGTCATCCCCGCTTTTAAAAGTAATCGTTGGAGGGTGCGCAAGCTTCCTCCCTGAAGCCCACACACCGTTTATGGGCTAATTCTGCACTTAATCAATGCGTTCGGTCATGCCAATAGTGCTCGAACCGTTCCTGAATCAAATGCGCCCCACAATCTTGCGCCTGCTGGCGCATAACTCATGCCACTAACAGTGCCACATTGCCGCCCGCTGCGACGGTATTGATGGTGATGGTTTGCTCGCTAATGAAGCGCGGTAGATAGAACGGCCCGCCTGCTTTCGGCCCAGTTCCTGACAGGCCTTCGCCGCCGAACGGCTGCACACCGACCACCGCGCCAATGATGTTGCGATTGACGTAAATATTACCGACGTGGGCCCGGTGCGCGAGGCTCGCGGCGCGGCTGTCGATGCGGGTTTGAATGCCGAGCGTCAGGCCGAAACCGAGCGCGTTGATCTGGTCGATCACCGCGTGAGGGTCGCCTGTCCAGCGGACGACTTGCAGGACGGGGCCGAAGATTTCTTGTTTGACGCTGGCGATTGTTGGGACTTCGAAAAGCTGCGGCGCGACGAGATTTTGCGTAGCGCTTTCTGAGGGCGCGGCTCCGCCAAGGCGAATGACATGCGCGGCGATTCCATCAAACGCTTCTCGATCAATCAGCGGGCCGACATCGGTGGACAGATATTGCGTATCGCCGACTGTCAATTCCGTCATTGCGCCATGCAGCATATGAATAACTTTGTCCGCGATTTCTTCGTGCAGGCAGAGCAGGCGCAAAGCGGAGCAGCGCTGCCCGGCCGAACGGAACGCCGACTGCACCACGGCGTCAACGACGTGCTCGGGTAGCGCCGTCGAATCGACCAGCATCGCGTTGATACCGCCCGTCTCCGCGATCAGCGGCACGATGGGGCCGTCCTTGTTGGCGAGACTACGCTGGATGATTTTGGCGACTTGTGTGGAGCCGGTGAACACGATGCCAGCAACGGCGGGATGCGCCACCAGCGTCGCGCCGACCGTTTCACCTAAGCCGGTGGTCACTTGTAGGGCATTTGCCGGAATGCCCGCAATGTGGAGCAGTTTTACGGCCTCCTGCGCCACGACCGGCGTCTGCTCGGCGGGCTTGGCGACGACTGTGTTGCCGGTCACCAGCGCGGCAGCGACCTGCCCCATAAAAATCGCCAACGGAAAATTCCACGGACTGATGCACACCCAGACGCCGCGACCGCGCGGATACAGCATGTTGCTCTCGCCGGTCGGGCCGGGCAGCGCGATAGGCGCGCAGACGCGCTCCGCTTCATCGGCGTAATAGCGCAGGAAATCGATGGCCTCGCGGACTTCGGCAACGGCGTCGCCCCACGTCTTGAAGGCTTCCTTCACGAGCATCGCGCAGAAGCGCGGCAGTTCGGCTTGCAGGCTGTCTGCGGCGCGGCGCAGCATCGCGGCGCGGTCAGCGACGGGTACGTCGCGCCAGCTTGCGAATGCGGCGTGGGCTGACTGCATGGCTTCATTTCTTTGCGCGGCCGATGCATCGGCAGGCCGAGTGATCGTTGTTGTTCGCAAGGCGGCGAGGAGCGTTTCGCGCAATGTTTCAACGGTTAGATCAACGCCCATGCTGTTGAGGCGTGGCGCGAGAATGTTTTGTGGCAGCGGAAACTGCTGCGCTTCGGTCACATGCAACGGCGATTCAAGCAGCGTTTCCACAAGCACATCATCATCGGCGAGTTGATGCACAAACGACGAATTGGCACCGTTTTCCAGCAGACGGCGAACGAGGTAGGCGAGCAAATCGCCGTGCGAGCCGACAGGGGCATAGACGCGAAGCGTTTGCCTGGGATGTGCTTTGAGTAGCTCGCGGTACACGCCGGTTCCCATGCCGTGCAAGCGCTGAAGCTCAAACGGTGCGTCGAACTTTTTGGCCATCTGAAAAATCGCCGCGATGGTGCCGGCGTTGTGCGTGGCGAATTGCGGGAAGAAGGCGTCTTTTTGCTTGAGCAGTGATGCGGCGCACGCGAGGTAGCTCGAATCGGAATGGTGCTTATGTGTGAAGACGGGGTACGCGGGCATTCCCATCTCCTGCGCCCGCTTGATTTCGCTGTCCCAGTAAGCACCCTTCACAAGGCGACACATGAGGCGCACGTTGTACTGCCGCGCCAGCGCACCGACGTGCTTGATGAGTTCGAGCGAGCGAGTTTGATAGGCCTGTAGCGCCAGGCCGAAGCCGCGCCATTGCGGGCACGTCGTTTGGATTTGCTTTAGCAACGTTTCGAACACATCCAGCGAGAGTTCAAGGCGATCTACCTCTTCGGCGTCAATCGTAAGGTTGATTTGCGCTGCGGCTGCGCGCTCGCAGAGCTGCCACACGCGCGGCACCAATTCACTCATCACACGATCATGCTGTGCGTCTTCGTAGCGGGGGTGTAGCGCGGAGAGCTTGATCGAAATACCGTCGCAGTCTTCGGGGCCCGCATTCGGCATCGACGATTTTGCGGCGGCGAGTCGCGTGATCGCGTGTTCGTAGCTCGCGAAGTAACGATTCGCGTCCTCCATGGTGCGTGCGCCTTCGCCGAGCATGTCGAAGCTGAAGCGCAGGTAACCAGCATCGCGGCGCTGCGACTTTGATTCAGCGAGTGCTTCTTCAATCGTCTGCCCAAGGACGAATTGTTTGGCGAGCAATTGCACGGCGCGAAGCGTTCCAGCGACCACTGTTTTCGCGCCGAGTTTGCCGAGCAAACCGGGCGGCTGATCAGCGTCGGGAAGCGTTTTTTTCGACAAAGCAATCACCGAATTCGACAAGCGCGCCATGACGCCATCGCCCGAGCCATCGAAGTTGGCGCGACCAAGCTGATCCGCTGTCAACGCAATCGCGGTTGCCGAGTCGGGCACGCGGAGCAAAGCCTCCGCCAGCCGCATGAGGGCCAGACCTTCCGGTTTCGAGATCGGATATTCCTTGAGCAGGCTCTCCATCGCCCAGAACGGCGGCGGATTGTCGCGCACCGCGGTCACCCACGGTCGAGCGGCATCGATGATTTGCGGCCAGTCGAGTGCAGCGGACGCAGCGTCGACGTTGCGGCGGACGATGGCGAGTTCTTCGCGGTAGGGGTTGGGCAGGCGCATGGCAGCTCGCTTTGCGTTAATGCTGAATAGATCGCTATCTTATGGATTAATTTAGTTATTTATTCACTAAAATTCGTCGGATTAACCGCATAAGTACCTGCCACTATGTCCGAAATTGACGCGATTGACCGAAAAATCCTGTCTGCCCTGCAAAAGGACGGTCGCATCAGTAATTTGAAGCTCGCGGAGGTGGTTTCGTTGTCGCCGACAGCCGTGCTCGCGCGCACGCAACGCTTGCAGCGCGACGGCTTCATACTGGGTTACGAGGCGCGGCTCAGTCCAGCGAAACTTGGCTGCGGCATGACGGTGTTCGTCGAAGTGCTGCTGGATCGCACGACGCCGAATATTTTCGATGCGTTCAAGGCGGCCGTGCTCACGCACCCCGAGATCGCGGAATGCCACATGGTCGCGGGTGGGTTCGATTACCTGATCAAGCTGCGCGTTCGCGACATGGAGGCCTACCGCGATTTCGCTAGTCGTCGACTCTGGCAGTTTCCCGGCGTGCGGGAAACGCGGACGTATGCGGTGATTGAGGAGGTGAAGGACGGTGGGTTGCTGCCCGTTTGACAGGAATGCGGCTGATCAGCTTTTTTATGTATCGAAGCGTTAATGCGGGATAGGATTACATAACGGTGATTGTCGACTTTCGCACTTTTTCCCACTAGTGTCCGGTTAAAACTCGAACAAATTCAATTGGTTAGCCGAGAGTGCGTCGTTTTCGCGTGTTGTAGCCCCTTGCAGCAGGTCTTGCAATGTCGTTTTCTCGAACAGCGTGAGCGAGAGCAGCTGTAGCAAACC
>JANXUB010000076.1 GCA_025352105.1 Burkholderiales bacterium
GTCAATTCAATCGGCGGCACATTGAACGCGAAGATGTACGCCACACCGATCACCGTCCCCGGAATCGCGAACGACAACAACGTCAAAAACTCAAACGCACGTTGGCCCTTAAACACCGTTCGCGAAATCAGATACGCCGACAAGATGCCGATGATCGCGGTGAGCGGCGCGGCGGCCAGCGAGAACTGCAACGTGTTAAACAACGAGTGCCACGCTGCCCCCGTGAACAGCCAGCCATGCGGCCCGTGATCAATCGAAAACGCCTTGACGAAATGCTCAAGCGTTAACGTGTGATCGCGGCCCCAGACTTTCACAAATGCGCCAAACACACTCATGCCGTAGAGCACCACGGTCAACGCGAGCCATGGCACGCCGACACCGATGGCGGTGCGGCGAACGCCATCAGGCAACGGGCTCGGCAGGCCAGTGTCGCCCTTGCCGGATACCGTGACGAAGCTCTTCCTCGCCGTCGCTTTGCGTTGCAGCCAGAAGGCGAACAGCGCGAATGCAAGAAGGATCAACGAATAAACCGCCGCCTTGCCCTGATCAAGCTGCGCGCCGACAATCGCGAAGTAAATCTCGGTCGCCATGACGCCAAAGTTTCCGCCAAGCACCACGGGATTTCCGAAGTCGGCAATTGACTCGATAAAGCCCACCAAAAATGCATTCGCCAACCCCGGTGCCATCAGCGGCAGGGTCACGTAGCGGAAGGTCTGCCACTTGCTCGCGTGCAGCGACTGGCTCGCCTCCTCGAGCGTCGGGCTCACGCCCTCGACCACGCCGATCAACACCAGAAACGCAACCGGTGTGAAGGCAAACAGCTGCGCCAGCAACACCCCCGGCAGGCCGTAAATCCAGCGCGTTTGTGGAATGCCGAATGCGTATTCAAGAAACTGATTGACCACACCAGAGCGCCCGAACAGCATGATCAGCGACAGTCCGACGACGAACGGCGGCGTGATGATCGGCAACACAGTCAGCAGCCGCAAAATCTTCTTGCCGCGAAAGTTCGAGCGCGTCACGATCAGCGCCAGCATCAGGCCCATGAAAGTTGTGCCCGTCGCGCATAGGAGCGCGAGCCACAGCGTGTTCCACGCCACGCCGCAACCGCTGCCGCCCCAAAGGCACGCTGGCACCAGATTCCACAATTTGCGCTGACCAAAGCGCTCCCACAGCGCCGTCAACGACCACGCGCGATCCTGATCGAGAATGCCCTCGTACAGAATCCGCATCACCGGGAAAAACACAAACAACACAATCAGAACAACGATGCACAGCAAGGACGACGCGATAAAGCGATCGCCGCGAAAGTAGCCCATTGTCGCGATGCCATCCGCACAAATAAGGATGAACCCGATTGCCACCAAGAGCGCCCCCGCGCCCATGCCAAACTGCCCGCCATCGATGGCAGGCATGGCTGCTTTGAGCGACTCGAACGCATAACCCTGCGAAGAAATCGCAAAGCCCTGCGCCAAAATGTAGAGCGCGCCAGCCGCGCCAATGAAGGCCACCGCTTTCGCCCAAGAGCGCACGGCCCCCTCGACCGCCGTCGCCGCGTTCACCGGCCGCGCATAAAGCCCGACCGTCGCCAGCAGCAATGTGGGCAACAAAATCAGCCACACCTTGCCATACGTCGGAATCTGGATCAACGCCGGTGCAAAGTCCTTGCCACCGAATTTTGCGATCCACTTGAACGCGTAAAAACTGTCCTGCAGCGCATACCACGGCACGAGCGTCAGCCCGGCAGCAATAAGCAACAGCGCAATGATGCGATAGCCCGTCATGTAATCGATTCCCCCGAATTCACCTGAGCCCGACCGCAGCTTGGTCGGGCAACACTCGCCGCAGTTTAGCGGCTGTAGTGCGCAGTCGTCCGCAGCAGTTCAATTGCGATCAGCTTTAAGCTGTAACGACCGCTGATATTGGGCTATAGACAATAATCGTCGATACTCGATAAATGCGAAAAGCGAGCCCGAGCCCCAACACAACGGCGATTCCCTGCAAATGCTAAGCGCATGAAAATAAGCCTGAAGCGCCTGCGAAACGCCGCGATTCAGCAAATTCCGAGCACCGCCGCGTCACACTTTCGGGTCCGACGCCAGCTTGCCACCCGTCGCCCAGTTCTCTTTCTTCTCATCAAAAATCACCTGAACGCCCTCAGGCGTCCCGCCCAGCGTCTCAATCACCAGCACCGTCACCTTCTCGGCAAACGCCCGCTTCTGCTCAATTGTGCGGCCTTCGTACATTTCTACTTTTAGCGTGGGCATAGTGATCTCCTGATCTGGATTAATTGCGATTCCGACATTCTCGCTTGTCCGCATCTCAAGCGATGCAACCGATGCGCCGTCACTCGGCAAGCCATAATCCAACGCTTATTGAGACCCAAGCCCCCATGTTCGAACAAGCCTTCAAAAATATCGACGACGTTCTCTGGAAAGAGGCGGGCTGCACCACCGAGCTCGATTACACCGAGCAGACCTCGTGGCTGCTGTTCTTGAAATATCTCGACGGCCTTGAAATCGAAAAGGCGACCGAGGCCGCGCTGGAGGGCAAAACCTACACCCACATCATCGCGCCGCCTTACCGCTGGGAAAGCTGGGCCGCGCCGAAGGACGCCAGCGGCAAGCTCGATCACAAAAAGGTGATGGTCGGCGACGACCTGACGCGCTTCGTCAACGAAACACTGTTTCCCTACCTGCAACAGTTCAAGCAAAAAGCCATAGATCTAGCCGCATTTAAAAGTTCTTCTGTTAATTCATTATCAACAAATCTCTTAGCAAAACTTTTCATCATACGCATAGGCGTATGTTGTGAACAGACGTCGACATAGGTGCTGAACATTTGCACCCAAGCATGATGTTGTAACATATGGATAGTTTCAAGAGCAACATCTGTTCGAGTGAAATGAAAATCAGCATCGCAATAAGCGCCATATTGCCAATTAGATGGGAATTTAGATATTACAATATTAAGGATGTTTTCTTTATGCCAAAGTTCTTCTGAAGATCGTAATTGAACGTCATTTGGATTGTCAATATTGGTCACTTCAAATGGACGTTCACCAAACGCAATCTCACCTACATGTAAAACAACGTTTGGTAACAAAGCCATATGTCTGCGAAAATCATTAAACAACTCTAAGCGGCGTTTCCAACGTCTTGGATTACTATATGCAACTGCAACGTGCAAAACTTTTTCTCCAGCCCATTGAGAATGTGCTGGAGAACCATTTGGATGACGCGCTCTCGCCCGACGCCGTCGCCTACTTTGAAACATGGAAAATGCAGACGGCGCCGAACGGCTTCCCGGAATCCCTTCA
>JANXUB010000185.1 GCA_025352105.1 Burkholderiales bacterium
TTCCACGCCGCATATGGTATCGAACGGAAAGCATTGGCGTATACGAATACACAGCGACTTCAGGACGTTGCTGTGCATAAACGAAGGGGAAAGTGGTGGGCCGTAAAGGACTTGAACCTTTGACCAAAGGATTATGAGTCCTCTGCTCTAACCAACTGAGCTAACGGCCCACTGGGCCTAATTATCGCATCGAGACGCGGCGTGCGCGATGGCTGCGTCGCGCAACACAAATAGCAAAAACGGGCCCGAAGGCCCGCTTGTGTCGTTTCGAAACGCTTGCGCGCTTCGAGGTAACTTACGCTTCCGTGACGAAGCCCTTCAACCGTTCTGCGCGGCTTGGGTGACGCAGTTTGCGCAATGCCTTCGCTTCAATCTGGCGGATCCGCTCGCGCGTCACGTCAAACTGCTTGCCGACTTCTTCCAGCGTGTGGTCGGTGTTCATCTCGATGCCGAAACGCATGCGCAGCACTTTGGCTTCGCGCGGCGTCAGCGTGTCGAGCACTTCCTTGCACAGATCGCGCAGGCTGTCCTGCACGGCGGCGTCCATCGGCGTCAGCGTATTGGTGTCTTCGATGAAGTCGCCGAGGTGGCTGTCGTCGTCGTCGCCAATCGGTGTTTCCATGGAGATCGGCTCTTTGCTGATCTTCATGATGCGGCGGATTTTGTCTTCCGGGATTTCCATGCGCAACGCTAGCGTTGGCGCGTCCGGTTCGATACCCGTTTCCTGCAGGATTTGCCGCGAGATGCGGTTCATCTTGTTGATCGTTTCGATCATATGAACGGGAATACGAATGGTGCGTGCCTGGTCCGCGATGGAGCGCGTGATGGCCTGACGAATCCACCACGTCGCATAGGTCGAGAACTTGAAGCCACGACGGAATTCGAACTTGTCGACCGCTTTCATCAAACCGATGTTGCCCTCTTGAATCAAGTCAAGGAATTGCAAGCCGCGGTTGGTGTATTTTTTGGCAATCGAGATCACGAGGCGCAAGTTGGCCTCGGTCATTTCTTTCTTCGCCTTGCGCGATTTGGCTTCACCGGAAGACATCTGTTTGTAGATGTCCTTGAAGTCCTGCAGCGGCAGATTAACTTTTTTCTGGTGATCGAGCAGCGCTTCCTGACGCTCAACCAATGCCTGACGATTCTTCGCCATCACTTCGCTGTACGGCTTGCCGAGTGCGATTTCTTTGTCGATCCAGGTCAGATCGAGCACACGCTCAGGGAAGGTTTTCAGGAAATGGTCGCGAGGCATGTGGCATTTGAAGACCAGCATTTCCTGCAACTTGCGCTCGTGACCACGAATCCGCTCAACCTCAGAGCGCACGGAATCACAGAGTTGTTCGACGATCTTCGCGGCAAAGCGAATGTCCATCATCTCTTCGGTGATTTTTTTCTGGGCCTTGACGTAGCCCTCACTCTTGTACTCACCTTTTTCGATGTGTACGAGGAGCTTCGCGTGATTCTTGCGAATGATGCCGAACTTCTCCAGCGACATGGCTTTGAGTTTGGCGAGGAGTTCGGCCGAAATGGCGGCGGTCGCTTCTTCGTCCTCTTCCTCTTCTTCAGCCTCTTCCTCTTCGCTCTCGGCATCGTCGGCGACGACAGCGGCGGGCGCTGGAGCAGGCGGCTCAAGACCGGCCAGACCGTCAACGATATCGTCAACGATGGCTTCGCCTTTTTCGATCTTGTCGGCGAGCAAAAGGATTTCGGTAATCGTCATCGGGCACGCGGAAATCGCGGTGACCATATGCTTCAATCCGTCCTCGATACGCTTGGCGATTTCGATTTCGCCTTCGCGTGTCAGGAGTTCAACGGTGCCCATTTCACGCATGTACATGCGGACTGGGTCGGTGGTGCGACCGAACTCGCTGTCGAGCTGCGAAATCGCCTGCTCGGCCTCTTCAGCGACGTCATCATCGGCGACCGCTGAAGCGGTTTCCGAAATGATGAGCTCTTCAGCGGCGGGCGCTTCGTCAAATACCTGAATGCCCATGTCGTTGATCATGGCGACGATGGACTCGATGGCCTCGGCGTCCACCAGATCATCCGGCAGGTGATCGTTAATCTCGGAATACGTCAGGTAGCCACGATCTTTACCGAGCGTGATCAGCGTTTTCAGGCGCAGGCGACGGGTTTCGGCATCAACGGTTTTGAACGGCGCGAGCGCTTCGAGCAAGGCTTGCTGCTTCTTCTCAAGCAACAGCTGTTTGCGCGTTTTCGGCTTGCCAGTCAACGGGTTGATGGCAATGGCGACCGGAGCGGCGGCGACTGCGTCAGCAGCCGTTGCGTCGGCTTCTGCTGCGACCGGCGCTGCGGCGACCGCATTTTTCGGCGGACGACCGGGCTTGCCGGTTTTTACGGGCAGCGGGGCTGCGGCTGCGGGCGTCGCAGCGGCAACGGTTGCGACAGCGGCGGCAGGTTTTGCAGGTGCGGATTTTGCGGTACTTTTGGCAGCGACAGCTGCGGGAACTGGTGACACGGCAACCGCGTCACGTTTTGCTTTCTTCTCGATGGGAATCTTCTTTATTGATGTCTTGACGACCGGGGTTTCCGGAATCACCGAGGCCTTAACGGTCGGCTTGGTCGTTGCTTTTACTGGAGGCTTGGCGAGCGCTTTTGCGACCACCTTCGGAATGGATTTGGCGATGACTTTAGTCTTCGCAGATACGGGCTTGGGCGGCGCCTTCGCGGCTGGCTTACTGACCAATTTGGCCGCTGGCTTGGCGACAGGTTTCGCGCTCTTCGCCTTCGACACCGGTTTCGCGACCGGCTTTGCCGCCGCTTTGGCGTTTGCCTTCGCGGCCGTCGGCTTCTTCTTTACGAGCTTGGCCACCTTGGCCGCCGGTTTGGCGGCGGGCTTTGCTTTGCTCACGGGTTTGGCCTTGACTGCCACGGCCTTTACCGACTTCGATGCGGGCTTGACCACTTTGGCCTTGGCTACTGGTTTCGCCGGTTTCTTCACCGCCGCGACGGAGCGCGCCTTCGCCGCTGGCTTGGCGACGGGCTTCGCAGCAGGTTTCCCTTTGGCTAATTTGCCTGCGCTGCCTTTTGCGGCAGCTTTGACAACTTTGGCGGTGGGTTTAGATTTGGCTTTGACCATGATTCAAATTTCCAATGCACAACGGGCAAACAAGCCCGGCAAGAGAGGCGGCAAATGAACGCAACTTCGGAACGCAACTTCGCGTCAGCTGGGTGCGGGCAAATGGGCGGGAAATCGTCCATTGGTAAGCGTCCAACTGGCAAACTAAGTGAGGGTAACCCTCGATTTTACCAGCGACTCTGGTAGAGAAAATGCTTTTTATATCAAGCAAAATATCGACTTGCTCAACAGCTTTTCGCTGAAACAACGTCCGCAAAAGGGTAAAGTCCAATAAAAGCGACAAGTCGCAAAAGCAAGAAAACGCGACAAAGCCCAATATCAGTCGAAGTTACAGAGAAAAGCTGTATGCAAATCTGCGCCCGCAAATCACCCGCAACTCGCGCTCAAATATGGGGGCTTTGTCGCACCATCCGTGCATGGCTTGCGCAAATACCCTAGCCTTCATCCATCGAGAACACAGGGGACGGGTCACAAGCCCAAACGAGTCATGCGAATCAAACGATGGATGGGAATGACGCTGATCGCTCTGGCGGTGGTCGGCGTGGTGGGCGGCGGCGCATGGGGCTACAAAGCGTATGCCGCCAAACAGGCTGACGCGGGCTCGGTTGCTGGCAAGGACGGCAAAGATGCAAAAACGGGCAAAGACGGCAAAAAGGCCGATCCCGTGCTCGCCCTAGCCCCGGTAGACATCGCCACTGCGGGCCCAGCGACGCTTGTTCAGTCGTTTGCCGTTGCCGGAACGGTCGACGCGGCGCGCCAGGCTGTCGTTCGATCGCGCCACGCGGGCACCGCCACCGGTGTGACCAAGCGTGCCGGTGACACCGTGAAAGCGGGCGAACGTTTGGCGCGGGTGGACAGCGACGAGTTGCGCCTGCGCCTGATCGAGCGTGAATCCACCGTGCGTCAGGCGCAGGCTGCCCTCACGGTGGCTGACTCCGCGCGCGCCCAGCAGCGCTCGCTCGCTGATCGCGGGTTTATTTCCAAAGCAGCGCTGGACAGCTCCGAGAGCAACTACGTGAGTGCCCGCTCTATGGCCGAGGCCGCCAGATCGCAGCTCGACATGGCGAAATCCGCCATCGCGGAGACCGTGCTCACTGCGCCAATCTCCGGCGTCATTTCGAAGCGCGGGATTGAGCCCGGCGAGCGGATTACGGGCGAGATGACGGTGTTCACCATCCTCGATCCAACGTCGCTTGAGGTCATCGTCCCGGTCGCGGCCGAACGGGTGGCCGAACTCAAGATGGGTCAAAAAGCAAATTTCCAGCTCGACAGCAGCGGCGCGACCGTCACCGGCGCGTTGTCGCGCATCATTCCCACGACCAGCAGCGCTGCGCGAACCGTGGAAACGCGTTTTTCGCTGCCGGCCGGGAGTGGCGTGCCCGCTGGTGCATTTTTGTCCGGCCAATTGGCGCTGGCGCAAAGCACCGCTCCGATTGCGATCCCCCGTGTCGCCGTGAAAACTGACGTCAACGGCAATTACATCTGGATCGTCCGGGACAACAAGGCGCAAAAAGTACGTGTGAAACTGGCAGTCGGCGCGGATGAGTCGAATCCGCTGGTGCCGGTGACCGACGGTGTTGCGGTTGGCGCAACGGTGCTGACGCTGCGCGGCGTGGAGCCCAATGAAGGTCAGTCGGTGTTGATGCCGGGCGCGGCCCCTGCCGCCCCTGCCGCGTCCGCCGCCGCAGCGCCAGCGACGCCCGCCGCAGTCACCGCTGCGTCCAAGTGACGAAGCAACGAAGCTAGTAAAGGGAACTGCATCATGTGGATGACTCGCGTTGCGATCAAAAATCCGGTGTTCTGCACCATGGTCATGTTTGCGCTCATGGTGATGGGCGCAGTATCGTATTTCCGCCTGCCGATTGATGCCATGCCCGAGGTGAACCTGCCGTTCGCCTTTACCGTCGTGCAGTACCCCGGCGCAAGCCCGCAAGCGGTTGAGAGCGATCTCACCAAGCCGATTGAAAACGCGCTGAACACGATCTCTGGCGTCAAAAAAATTACGTCGCGTTCGCGCGAAAATTCGAGCCTCGTGATAGTCGAATTTGCGATGGGCACGGAGATTAAAGTCGCGATGCAGGAGATGCGCGACAAGCTCGCGCAAATTCGCCCGAGCTTTCCGAAAGAAGCGAAAGAGCCGTTCGTTTCGCAGGCCAATCGTGACGATGACAAAGCCATCGTATCGCTGGGGGTGACGTCAAAAACGCGCATCTTGCCTGATCTCTCCTACATCGTTGAAGAGGTGATTCGTCGGCGCATGGAAAACGTCAGCGGTGTTGCAACAGTGAACATCAACGGCTCATCGACGCGCGAGATTCAGATCGAGCCCGATCCCGCGAAATTGCGCGCGCGCCGCATTGGCGTGGATCAAGTGTTGAACGCGATTCGCACCGACAATATTGATGCACCCGTGGGCAACATCACCATCGGGCAAAGCGACAAGTCGGTGCGCGTTGATGCACGCTTCAAAACCGTCAACGATTTCTCTAATTTGATCGTAGCGCGTCGCGATGGGCTGCAGGTGCGGCTGGCCGACGTGGCCACCATCATTGATGGCAATAAAGAACAAACCAGTTTCGCGCGAATCGACGGTGTTCGCGCCATCAGTTTGGACATGCTCAAAGTGCGCGGCAGCAACACGGTTGAGGTGGGCGAGGGCGTAAAGGTCGCGATTGAGCGGCTAAAAAAAGAACTACCCGCAGACGTTGAACTAACCATTCTTTCCGATCAATCGACGTACGTGAAATCAAGCGTCGATGGCGTGAAAAGCACGATCCTTGAGGGCGGTCTGCTCACGGTGTTGATCGTGTTCGTGTTTCTGGCGTCGTGGCGCAGCACGGTGATCACGGCGCTGACCTTGCCGATCTCGGTGGTGGCGACATTCATCGCGTTGTATGCATTTGGCTTTACGCTCAATAACTTGACGCTGATGGCGTTATCGCTGTGCATCGGTCTGTTGATTGACGACGCGATTGTGGTGCGCGAAAACATCGTGCGCCATCTCGCGATGGGCAAATCGCACAAGCAGGCGGCGTTGGAGGCAACCGAAGAGATTGGCCTCGCCGTGTTGTCCACGACGCTAGCCATCGTTGCCGTATTCGCGCCAGTTGCGTTCATGGGCGGCATCATTGGCTTGTTCTTCTATCAATTTGGCGTGACCGTCGTTGTCGCTGTTTTGATCTCGCTGTTCGTGAGCTTTACGCTTGATCCGATGTTGTCGGCGGTGTGGGCCGATCCAGCGGGCAATCGCTTCAAGCGGATGCAGTGGCTCGGCCGTTTTCTCGACTGGTTTGATCGCAAGATGGAAGCGTTGCAGCATTCCTATGAGCGCGTAATTCGCTGGTCGCTGAATCGCCGCAAAACCGTGCTCGGTATTGTCGCGCTGATGTTTGTGGGCAGTATGGCGTTGTTCCCGCTGATCGGCAGCGAGTTTGTGCCAAAAGAAGATCAGAGCGAATTCGGCATGCGTCTGGAAACGCCGGTCGGCTCTAGCCTTGATTACACAACGGTGAAAGTTGCGCAAGCAGAAGCTGAGTTGAAAAAAATTCCCGAGATTCGGCTCCTCTACTCGGGAGCTGGCGGTAGCCGTGGCAAAAACACTGGCTGGATCAACGTGATTCTGAAGCCGCGCAACGAGCGCGCGCGCACCCAGAAGCAGATTGAAGACGCGGCGCGTGATTCAGTCAAAGGCATCGCCGGTATGGTGGTGTCGGTTGGCTGGAACAAGCCAGTGCAGGTGTCGTTCGTCGGCCCCGACGCCACCATGCTCAAACAGCTCTCCGAACAGTTCGTCGAAAAGCTTGAGAAGATCAACGGCGTGGTGGATATCGATAGCAGCGAAAAGGCCGCCGTGCCCGCGTTGGTGATTAACCCGAAGCGCGCCGAAAGCGCTGAGTTTGGCATCACACCGTCAACCATCGGTAGCGTGTCGCGGGCGTTGGTTGCGGGTGACGCGGTGGTGACATGGTTGCCGCCATCGGGTAACTCGGTGGATGTGTCGGTGCGTCTGCCTGCCAACGTGCGCAATGACCCCGCACAATTGCTGCAAATACCGTTGACGAACCCACGCGCACCGGAGGGTGACGCGCTCTCCCTTGATCGCGTGGCAACGATCAGCGAGAGCACAAACCCAAAGAGCATCGAGCGCGCCTTTCTGCAACGTCAAGTGACGATCAGCGCCAACGTAAAAGGGCGCACGCCCGGTGATGTGGGCGGCGACGTTAACAAGTTGATTGAGGCGTTCCCGCTGCCACCGGGCTACCGCTTCCAGCAGGATGGCGACAACCAGATCATGCGCGATTCGTTTGGCTACGCCGTGGTGGCGCTGGTGCTGGCCGTAATGTTTATTTATTTCGTGCTCGGCTCGCAGTTCATGAGCTTTGCCCAACCGCTGGCGATCATGGCAACGCTGCCGCTGTCGTTGGTCGGCGTGTTGCTGGCGCTATTTGTGACGCGAACGACGTTCAATATGTTCGCGATGATCGCATTCATTATGTTGATGGGGCTGGTCGTTAAAAACGGCATTTTGCTGGTGGACTTTGCCAATCAGGCTCGACGCGATCAGGGCTTGTCCATCACCGAGGCGCTGGTACGCGCAGGGCATATTCGACTGCGCCCGATCCTGATGACAACCGCCGCGATGGTGTTTGGCATGTTGCCGATGGCGCTGGCGTTGAAAGAGGGCGCGGATGGCACGATGGGTCGCGCGATCATTGGCGGCTTGCTCAGTTCAGGCATTTTGACGCTGGTCGTGGTGCCGGTGATTTACGCGATGATCGAGGAGTTCAAGCTGCGCCGGGAGACGAAAAAAGCGGCGAAGCGCTCGGTTGCGCCAGACGGACACGTTCCGGCTGAAGTCCCCGCCGAATGAACGATTGTGGGCTTGCAACTCCCGAAAATTCCGCTAAACTTCGCTAAATGACTCGCGGTCATTTAGCGGGAGGTAGCGAAAAACTAACCCGTAAAATGGCTTACTCAGTCCAGAAAAAGGCAGTGGTGCTCACGCGCTAACGGCAACAAAATGAATATCGAACAAGTCCGCTTCAACATGGTCGAGCAGCAAATACGCACGTGGGATGTGCTCGACACGGATGTGCTTGATCTGCTGCATACGCTTAAACGCGAAAACTTTCTGCCGCCTGCGCAGCGTGAGTTTGCATTGATGGACATTGAAATCCCACTATCGTCCGTTGCCGCAAGCGCATCGGGCGAGAAGATGTGGACGCCGAAAATGGAAGCCCGCGTTGCCCAGGACGTCGGACTCACGGGCAGTGAACATGTGCTGGAAATCGGCACTGGCAGCGGCTATCTAACCGGACTGCTGGCTTCGCGCGCCGCGAAAGTCACCAGCATCGAAATCAATCCTGATCTCGCGAAATTTGCGACCGACAACCTCGCTCGCGCTGGCATCACCAATGCGACGATCATCACGGGTGATGGCGCTCGCGGCTGGAAGGGGCTGGCGCCGTTTGATGTGATCGTGTTCACCGGGTCGATGGAAGTGTTGCCCGAGGAAGTGCTGGCGCAAGTGAAGGCGGGCGGACGCGTGTTTGCGATTGTTGGCAAATTGCCAGTGATGAATGCCCAGCTGGTTACGGTTAGCGCCAGCGGTGGTCATCACGCGAAAACGCTGTTTGAAACTGTGGTTGCGCCGCTGGCCAATGGCGCAAAAGCGCCGGGTTTTGTTTTCTGATGGCGGGAACGGTCGACAGCATTGATGTTGCAACTCTGGCTCTTGCGCTGAAAGCTACTGAGCCGTCTGAACTCGCCAACGCAGTGCTGCTGGACGTACGCGAGCCGTGGGAATTTGAGACGGCGAGGATTGAGCACTCAGTGAATATTCCCATGTCGACACTTGTTGCCCGCATCGATGAAGTCCGCGCGTTGCAGTCGACGCCAGACACGCCGATGGTGGTGATTTGCCATCACGGCATGCGCAGCATGCAATGCGCCCGCTATCTCGCGGGGCAGGGCGTTGAGCGAGTAATTAATTTGACCGGTGGCATCGACGCGTGGTCTACGCAGATTGATCCCTCTGTTCCAGCTTACTAATTTTTTGAATTTGACCCTACGCCGGAGTTTCTGAATGCGTTTGCCTCGTGCCTTAATTTTGTCCGCCCTATCGCTCGCGCTATCGAGTGCACGCGGTGCTGATTTGCTCTCGCTATATCGCGAAGCGGCCACTCAGGATCCGGCCGTCGCGTCTGCGCGGGCCTCGTTGCAGGCTGCTCGCGAGCGCGTGGCGCAGGCAGAAGCTGCCAACGGATTTTCAGCTGGCATCAATGCGAACGCCAACGGCAACTATTTTGACCTGCATATTCGTACGCTGCCGCAAGCACAAACTGATCGCGGCTACCTCACCGCCAGCGTGCAGGCATACGTCACCAAGCCGCTGATTCGTCCAGCCAATATCGTCGCCATTGAGCAGGCTAACGCCGCCACTGTCACCGCTGAGATTGCGCTGCAAGCGGCGCAGATGGACGTCGCGAGCCGTTTGTCGCAAGCTTATTTCGACGTGTTGCTTGCGCAGGACAACGTCACGCTGGTGCAGGCACAAAAGACGGCGGTTGCCGAACAACTGGCTCAGGCCAAGCGCAATTTTGAAGTGGGCACAGCGACCATTGTCGATACCAACGAGGCGCAGTCTCGCTACGATCAGGTGATCGCGCAAGAGATCGCGGCGCAGAACGAGCTCGACCGAACGCGCTGGGCGCTGCGCAACGTCGTGGGTCGCTATGAAATCAGTCTGAAGCGCTTGCGTGCTGCGACGCAAATGCCCGCACCCAACCCGGCCAACATGGAGAACTGGGTGACGAGGGCCGAGGCTCAGGCGTACGCTGTGCGCATTGCACTGCAGACGCTGACCGTCTCCGAATATGACGTACGCCGCGCACAGACCGGAAAGGACTGGACGCTTGATGCGACCGCCAACATCACCAATTCGCAAAGCACCGCCAGCACAACGTCTGGCTTCGGCACATGGAGCAATACCGGGCTCATCGGCGTCACATTTAACTGGCCATTCGACGTGTCGGGCGGTGTCAACGCGCGCATTCGCGAAGCGCTGGCGCTGGTTGACAAAAACCGAAACGACATTGAGGCGGCTCGCCGCACAGCCGGGTTTAACGTGCGTCAGTCCTACCTGGGCGTCACCAGCGGCATCGCTGGCGTTGCAGCGCAGCAGCAGGCACTGAAATCAGCTGAAACAACGCTCGCCTCGACCAAGCTGGGCCTCGAAGTCGGTGTGCGTACCAATCTCGACGTGCTCAACGCGCAACAACAGGTCACACAGGTGCAGCGTGATCTGGCGCAGGCACGCTACAACACGCTGCTCAACGAGCTGCGCCTCAAGGCCTCCACCGGTGTCCTCGGCGAGGACGATATTCGGGCGACCAATGCCTATCTGACGGATTAGCGAAAACGCAAACTCGAAAACCAAATCCCTGCGACTTGCGTAAACTCTGAAATCAATTGCAGTTGAAGAGGTTTTACCGTGGTTCGCAGACGTATATTTTTTGCCGGTTTCCTGTGTGCATGCGCTTCAGCGGCGGCCATGGGGCAGGCCCCTAACGATGCCGCCCTCGCGGCTTACGGCGGCTTTGCCGGTCTGAGCAAAATTACTCAGGATTTCGTCGAACGCATCCAGAAAAACCAGAGCATCGGTCGCTTCTTCAAAGAAGCCGATAACGAGCGTTTGCAGGCGATGCTCACCGATCAATTCTGTGACGTTCTGGGCGGGGGCTGCAAGTATGGCGGCAAGTCCATCAAGGAAGCACACCGCCAGATGAAAGTTACCAACGCCGACTTCAACGCGCTGGCCGAGGAGCTGCAAAACGCGCTCTCCGCCGCTAACGTGCCGTTTGCTGAGCAAAACAGACTGATTGCGAAATTGGCCCCGATGCAGCGCGACGTGGTCGAGCGATGAAGTTATTCGCCAGATGTGTGGGCGCATTGATCGTCGGCTTGGGCGGCTTCGTTCACGCGGGCACTGTCATCGCCGTCGCCGGTGATCGCGACGGTCAGGCGCTGACCAACGTGGTGATAGCGCTCAAGCCCATTGGCGTGGCTGCTCCGGTGACAGTGCCAGCAACGATCACAGTGACGCAGGAGGCGATGACCTTCAAGCCCTACATCTCGATCATCCGCAAAGGCTCAAGCGTGGTGTTCGCCAATCGCGATACGGTCGAGCATCACATCAAGTCTTTTTCCAGCAGTCGCCCGTTCGAAATCGCGGTGCACAAGCCGGGCGATACGCCGCCGCCGATCCGTTTTGACGCTGAGGGCGCGATCGTCGCTTATTGCATCTTGCACGACTGGATGCGCGCCTACGTGTATGTGGCCGACACGCCCTGGTATGGAACGTCGGATGCAAGCGGCCTCACCCGCATCGACAACATCCCTGCAGGCGACTACGACGTGACCGCGTGGCATCCCGATTTGGGTCAGTTCAAGCCTCCGCTTACCGCAAGACTGACCGTTCCGGCGAGTGGCACAGCGCAGACTACGTTTAAATTTGAATTCAAGCCACGCGTAATACGTCAGGCACCGAAGAGCTCAACTGTGAAGACCGCCGGGTTGCATCAGCACTAAGGACGCACCGGGCGGGATTTATTGCAGCGCTACTCAATGCGCTTGACGGTAATGCCGCGTTTCTCCAGGGCAGCGAGCAAATTGTTTTCGCCAAACATGTGGCCGACGCCGATTACTACAAAGTGTTTCTCCGGGCTTTTGAAGTAACTGTCAATCCGCTCCGCCATCGGAGGGTGGCGATTGTCGAACACGCGCTGCTTTGCCAGCATGCCCTCCTTGCTGTCGCCGAACTCCTCCACCACCACTTTGTTCAGCGAAGCCCCGTCGCCCGCACGGTAGGCGATCAGCATTTGATCGAGCCGCTTCTCCATTCGGTTTTGGCGAACCGCCGCCAGAAATCGCGAAAGCGCGGCCGTCGTTTCAGCGGGTGTTGCGTCAGCTAGCGCGCCACATTGCTGGGCACCGCCTTCGACCTCGACGACGCGCTTTTTCGCGGCTTTTGCCTCACGCAGAAACACGACATCAAGCCCGCGCGAAAAATCGACGCCCAGTTGGTTCAACTCGGCACCGACCAGCGCCAGATTGACCATCCAGAGCTTTCGCTTGGTGATGGCGACGTCAGGAATGTTCGACGCGCGGACGTAGCCATTGAGCGCTGCAAAGTCGTCAGCGGACAACATGTTTTCCAGCTTCTCTTCGGTTGCCGCGAGCTTGACGCAGGCTTGCTGCGTTTCGGGCAATGTAATGTCGGCCTCGACAGCGAGCACCGTCGAGCTTTCAAAGCGCGTAATTACAGACTCCGGAACTGGATAAAAGTCCGGCTTGCCAACGTGCAGCGAACCGAACAGTGTGACCGCTTTGTCGCCCTTCGTCAGCTCCCAGAGAAAGGGCTTGGTGATTTGTGCGCCAGCCTGCGTGCAGAGTGCCACACCCGCCGCCAGCACCAGTGATAGAGAGAAACGCGAAATTTTCATAGGAGGATCATAACGATACAAGTTGACAGGACACAAACGTTGTCACGTGCGCATCAGACGACATTCGTCGGTTTTGGTTGCGACCACGGCGCGACTTTTGGCAACAGCAGCATGCCCGGGATGCCCAGAACGAAGCAAATCAGAAAGAAGTTGAACCATCCAGTCTCGGCGACGATAAAGCCGGTGGTGGCGTTGATAAAGGTGCGCGGCACGGCCGACAGGCTGGTGAACAGCGCAAATTGTGTGGCCGTGTAGCGGGGGTCGGTGGTCTGTGCGATGAAGGCCGTGAACGCCGCAGTGCCGAGCCCCACCGCAAACGCTTCCGCGCCAATCACCCAGCCGAGCACCCAGATGTTCACGCCCATTTTGGCGAGTAGCGCGAAGCCAAGAATGGCGACGAGTTGCAGCACGCCAAAAACCCACAAACCTTTGTTGACGCCCGTTTGCGCGAGCCAGATTGCACCTAAAAGACCACCGGCGAGACTCGCCCAAAGCCCCGCGTTTTTCGCGACCAAACCGATCTGCGTTCGCGTGAAACCGAGATCGATGTAGAACGGCGTAGCCAGCGCCGTGGCCATCGAATCGCCCAACTTGTAGAGAAATATGAACAGCAAAATCATCAGCGCATAGTTCCACCCGCGCCGCTGTACAAACTCGCGAAACGGCAGCACCACGGCCTCGCGCAGATTCTTCGGCGGCGTGCCCTGCGTGGTCGGTTCGCCAACGATGAGCGTGGTGACGATACCCGGCAACATGAACAGCGCCGTGATCAAAAACACTGTGCTCCACGGCAAATGATCCGACAAAATCAGCGCGAGCGATCCCGGAACGAGCGTCGATAATTTGTAGGCATTCACAAAGATCGCCGTGCCGGAGCCTTGTTCTTCGTCCGGCAGATATTCGCGGCGATAAGCGTCAATCACGATGTCCTGACTCGCCGACAAAAACGCGAGCGTCGCGACCAAAGCCACGACGATAGTGAGCTCGGTCTTGGGATCAAACTGCCCCACCGCAAACACCACACCCAAAATCAAAACCTGCGTCACCAACATCCAGCTGCGCCGCCGCCCGAGCCGCGCCACGCCCGGCACCGAGAAGCGATCCATCAGCGGCGACCACACAAATTTCCACGTATACGGAAAGCCAACCAGCGCGAACAAGCCAATCGCCTTCAAATCCACGCCACTCGCCCGCAGCCACGCCGAGAGCAGGTTGTAGATGATGAACAGCGGCAAGCCGGACGCGAAACCGAGGCTCACGCAAACGAGCATGCGGCGGGAAAGAAAGGAGCGAAGTAAAGGCGTCATTTGAGGCGCGAGCTTACACGGCGCGCGAAAATTGGCGACGAATTTGGTGACGAACTGGACGAAGGAGCGTCGCAACGCCGCGTGGCGCAAAGCGACCAGGGTCATCGTGGAAAATGCGGGTAAGCATGCATCTGTATTTTAAATTTTCGGACGATCAGCTTTTGTCGCTAATCAAGGCTGAATGAGGGCTAAGCGTCAGGTTTAACAATAGTCGATAAATGCATTTATGCGCTCATAGCCCATTTAAAATATAAGTTTCAGCAAAAAAGCTGTTCAACTGTTTACGATGGCTTTAAGGAATTGAAATGCCGACCGCACTGACCTTGAATCTTGCCCCAGTAACGCTCAATGCGCCGGACGACAAACCGCTATTGTGGGCCCTACGGGAAGATGCGAATCTCGTTGGAACCAAGTTCGGCTGCGGCATTGCGGCCTGCGGTGCGTGTACCGTACAGGTTGACGGCGTGGCGATGCGTTCGTGCAGTGTGCCGCTTTCGTTCGTTGCAGGCAAGCAGGTGACGACGATTGAAGGCATCACAGCCATTGGCCCGAACGCCGTGCAAAAAGCGTGGATTGAGCATCAGGTGCCGCAATGCGGCTACTGTCAGTCCGGTTTCATCATGGCGACGACGGCGCTGCTCGAAAAAACGCCTGATCCGACGGATGCTGACATTGATGCGGCGATCACCAATTTGTGTCGCTGCGGGACGTATCCGGCGATGCGTCTGGCGATCAAGAAAGCCGCGCAACTTAAGAAAGCGGGAGGTTGATCATGGCGAAGTTTGTAAAAACCAAGCGCGCATTTTTGATCGGCACCGGTATCGTTGGCGGTGCATTAGTGCTCGGCACCACGCTCGCCTGGCGTCGCGTCGCCAATGCGCAAAACTTCAAACCGCCCGTGAAGGACGGTGAAACGGCCTTCAACGCGTGGCTCAAAATCATGCCGGACAGCACCGTCGTCGTCCAGGTGCCGCGTCAGGACATGGGGCAGGGCATCTACACCACGCTCGCGATGCTGGTTGCCGAGGAGCTTGACGCCGACTGGGGCAAAGTGCGCGCCGAACAGTCGCAGATCAACCCCGTGTACGGCAACATCGTCGCGCTCGGCGACAGCGCGCCACCGCCCATGAAGTCCGCCATGCTGGCCATGGCGCGCGTGATCGGTTTGCAGCTCACGGGCGGGTCAACGTCGGTGCGCGATGGCTGGGAGCCGATGCGCACGGCCGCCGCCAGCGCACGCGCGATGCTGCTCGGCGCAGCAGCAGCCAAGTGGAATGTGCCGGTCACTGAATTGACGATAGAAAAATCCATCGTCAAACACGCGGCCAGCGGCAAAAGCGCGCCCTTCGGCGAGTTCGCGCAGGCCGCCGCTACGCTAACGCCACCGTCCAGCGTGACGGTCAAAGCGCCAAAAGACTGGAAGCTTCTTGGCACCAGCCCGGCGCGGCTCGACGTGGTTGAGAAGACACTCGGCAAAGCGCAATTTGGCATCGACGTACGTCTCGACGGCATGCTCTACGCCACCGTCAAGCACATCCCCTATGTGTCGGGTCACCTGCAGGAAGTGCGCTGGAAAAACGGCACGCCACCCAGGGATGCGCTGCATCTGGCGCGTGGTGACAACTGGCTCGCGGTGGTGGCAACGAGCTACTGGTCGGCGAAAAAAGCGCTTGACGAGGCCGAACTGGTGGGCGGTGGTGACACTGGCACGGTGCTCTCCAGTGAGCAGTTGGCCGCGCAATACAACGAAGTGCTCGATGGCAAAAATGATGGAGTACTCGACGCAGGTGTCGCCCACCTGAAGCCTCTGCGACGCACGTTCGGTGAGCACGGCAATGCCGAAAAAGCGATTGCTTCCGCGACGACAGCGCAACGCATTGATGCGGCCTACAGCGTGCCGTTTCAGGCGCATGCGCCCATGGAGCCGATGAACTGCACAGTGCGCATCGCAGGTGAAGGCAAGGACGGCAAAGTCGATGTTTGGGTTGGCAATCAGGCGCCGACCGTCTTGCAGTGGCTGGCGGCAGGCAACGTCGGCGTGCCGTCGGAAAACGTCACGATTCACACGCCGTATCTCGGTGGCGGCTTCGGTCGCCGCGTTGATCTGGAGGTGATTCGTCAGGCGCTTGCCTGCGCGAAATTGACCGGCGGCAAACCGGTGCAGCTCATCTGGTCACGCGAAGAAGACATTGCGCATGATGCCTACCGCCCGGCCATTTCAGCGCGCATGAGTGCAGCGCTCGATGACAAGGGCGGTCTGTTGGCGTGGCATCACCGCATGGTCGGCCCGAGCGTGAGCAAGAGTGTGTTCGCACGCATGAACCCGCTCGCGGCAGGCGACTTTCCGCCCGATGTGACCAATGCCGAAGGCGCGGCGCACTTGCCCTACGCGCTGGCCCATTTCAAATGCGATCACGCGCAGGTTGATTTGCCCGTACCGCTTGGCTTCTGGCGCAGCGTGGGCAATTCGTACAACGCGTTTTTTGTTGAAACTTTTATCGACGAAATCGCGGTTGCGCTCAAGAAAGATCCCTATCTTTTCCGCCTCGAACTACTGAAAGATCAACCGCGATTTGCCAGGGTGGTTGACGCGGCGGCAAGCGCTGCGGGATGGAGCAGCGCTCTCCCGAAGGGCTGGGGCCGGGGCATTGCGCTCGCCGAATCGTTCAAGAGCATCGTCTGCCAGGTCGTCGACGTCGAAGTCGTCGGCAAGGACATCAAAGTGCGCCGCGTCGTCAGCGCCGTCGACTGCGGCACCGCACTGCATCCCGTCAACGTCAAAGCACAGATCTCCAGCGCTGCCATCTACGGCATCACCGCCGCACTCAAGAGCCAGATCACGCTGAAGGATGGACAAGTTCAGCAACGCAATTTCGACACATTCCCACTACTGAAAATGGCCGAATGCCCGCAGTTCGAAACAGTCATCGTCAACTCAGGAGCCGCACTGGGCGGCATCGGCGAAGTCGGCGTGCCGCCGATTGCGCCAGCGCTGGGAAATGCGATTTTTGCAGCGACGGGGAAGCGGTTGCGGGGGTTGCCGTTTGTGCTTTGAGGCAACGTTTCTGCTTAACCTCCCGCTGTAGGCTGGGTTGAAAACCCAGCGAAGTGCAGCAACCGGTGAATGCTGGGTCGCGACCCAGCCTACGTGCTGCGGGCGCACCGTCTAACCCGTCGCAGCACAGAGTTTGATCGAAATTCGTACTTGATTGTTCCGCACAAAAACGCATCAAAGGAGTCGCCCGTGTTAATTCGCCCAGTGCTAAAAACTGAAGTGCCTGAGCTCTTCGCCTTGGTACGCGCTAAAGCGGAATTCGACGGAAGCTTGGCGTCCCTTGTGGCGAACGCCGAGTCGCTGCGAGACGCTTTGTTTGCTGAGCGTCCAAGTGCTTACGCCCTCGTTGCCGAAGTTGATGGCAAGTTGGTAGGCATGGTGACGTACTACGCAATCTTTTCAAGTTTCATTGCCAGGCCCGGCCTTTGGATGGACGATCTTTTCGTTTACGAAAACTATCGCGGGCACGGCATTGGAGAGGCGCTTGTCCGTGAACTCTGCCGAGTCGCACAGTCCGGAGGCTGCGCCCGATTGGACTGGATTGTTTCTGCGAACAACGAGCGCGGCAAGAAGTTCTACACACGGATTGGCGCGACCATCTTCGAAAAAGGGCGCTTGGTGCGACTGACGGAAGAACGCATCAAGTCACTGGCGGAAGCGTAGGGCCGTAGGTGCGAATGCCGCCTGAGTGCGCGGCGCACAACCAGTGCGGGTGACTCAGTCGGGGAAACTAAGTCCCCTGCACTGGCTGCGCAGTGAGCGTTGTTGCGTTGCAGGCTGGCAGCAGGTCTGTTCCCGCTGCCGTATACCCGTAGTGTTGTTGAGCGCAAGCGCTGTTGCAGTCGACACGGCAATCATCACAATTTAAGCAAACACTTTGCCGAGCATTGCGATCAGCGCGGGGCTGTCGACGATGGCTGCGCCCTGAAACGCGGTGGCGATGACGGTGGTGGTGGCGAAGCTCAGCGTGACTGCGATTGCAGCGGTCAGAGCGCGCTCGGTGCTGGAGAGCATGCCGGTGAATTGGGTCGTTTTCATGATGTGTTTCCCTTTGTTAGTTCCATCGCGATGTTGCGAAATTTGTATCGCAAGCTTGCGATGAAACGTAATGTAGAGAGACGACTTCAAAGCCGCGATAGGCACGCGACGAATTGCGGGCAAACTGCGCGAAGCGGAGAAATTCAGCGCGAAATGTTTTGCGACTAGAACGGAATCGTGGAAGCAAACTCGCACAACACACCCGAAACCGGATGCGGAAATCCCAGCTGCGCAGCATGCAGCATCAGGCGCTCGCCTGCAGCGGGCGGTGCTTTTGCGTAGAGGCTGTCGCCAATGATTGCGTGGCCCAGAGAGGCGAGATGCACGCGCAATTGGTGGCTGCGGCCCGTGACAGGCGTGAGCCCTACGCGTGTGCGTCGGGTGAGCACATCGCGCGCAAGCACGGTGAAATGGGTTATGGCTGCCTTGCCAATCGTGTGGTCAACCATTTGCCGCGGGCGGTTGGGCCAATCGCAGATCAACGGCAAATTAATGGTGCCGGTGTCGTCTGTCATGAGGCCGTAGGTCACCGCCTCGTAGTACTTGCTGACGGCACGTTGCTCAAATGCGCGGCTGATCGTGCGCTGCGCGTTAATGCCGCGCGCAAACACCATCAGTCCCGAGGTTTCCATATCCAGTCGATGCACCACGAGCGCTTCGGGAAATTCAGCTTGCACGTGAGCGCTCAGGCAATCCTGTTTGTCCGGCCCGCGACCCGGCACGGAGAGTAGACCGCTGGGTTTGTCGACAACAACGAAATGTTCGTCGACGGCGACGATCTCGATGCCCTGCTTGCCTTGTGGGAGCGGTTCCACCGCGACTGGCGTCACACGCCGTACGATGAAAGTCGCGGTGGAACCGCTCCCACAAAATCAATCACGATTTGACTTCGCCGACGACTAAATACTCAAGCAGGGCCTTCTGCGCATGCAGCCGATTCTCTGCCTCGTCCCACACGACACTCTGCGGCCCGTCGATCACACCGGCGGTGACTTCTTCGCCGCGATGCGCAGGCAGGCAGTGCATGAAAAGGGCGGACGAATCGGCGAGCGCCATCATTTCTTCATCCACGCACCAGTCGGCGAACGCAATCTTCCGCGCTTCGGTTTCGGCCTCAAAACCCATGCTGGTCCACACGTCCGTGGTGACCAGATGCGAGCCACGCGCCGCCTCCAGAGGATCGGCGAACACGCGCACATGCCCGTCGGCAGAAGCGAGCATCGTTGCCGGAATTTCGTAGCCCGGTGGTGTTGACGCGTTGACGGTGAAGCCAAGCACCTTCGCGGCCTGAAGCCATGAGTTGAGCATGTTGTTCGCATCGCCGACCCAGGTCACGATCTTGCCCTTGATGTCGCCGCGTTGTTCGACAAACGTGAAGATGTCGGCCAGCACCTGACAGGGATGATGTTCGTCAGTAAGCCCGTTGATCACCGGCACGCGCGAATACTCGGCGAATTTTTCCACGACACTTTGATGAAAGGTGCGGATCATCACGACGTCAACCATGCGACTGACCACGCGCGCCAGATCCTCGACTGGTTCGCCGCGCGAAATCTGCGATGCTTCGCTTGTCAGGAAAATCGCGGAGCCGCCCAGCTGGTTCATGCCCGCCTCGAAGCTCACGCGGGTGCGAGTGGAATTTTTCTCGAACACCATCGCGAGCGTTCTGTCCCGCAGCGGGTGATACAACTCGTAGCGCTTGAAGCGATCCTTGATGATGCGCGTGCGCTCGAACAAATACGCGTACTCCTCCGCAGAGAAGTCGCTCATTTGCAGAAAATGGCGCACGTGGGCCACAGGCGTCGCGGCGGTCGCGCGAGCGTGCAGAGCAGTCTTTTGATCAGCGGGCATAGGCATTGCTAATTCGCAGCGCTTATAAAAGAAAGAGTTTACCCGCGTTGTTAAAATTGATTTTGATAGGGCCTTGTTATCAAGTGCTCCGTGATTAGGCCAATTCATGACCCTCAGCGCCTCCTCTGCGCTCACCTTTGCCGCCTCAACGTTCGTCGACAGCGATCTCATCATCAAGGGGATCACGATGGATGGCCAGCAATTTCGCCCGAGCGACTGGTCGGATCGGCTGTGCGGCGTCATGTCGGCCTTCGGCGCGGACGAGCAGTTGCGCTACAGCCCGCTGGTGACGCCTGCGCTGCGTGGCGGCTTGCGTTGCGTCATTGTGAAACGCGAGCTCGCCGAACTGGAGCCGCGATTGTTTCGTTTCTTTTTGAGCTTTGCGGTCGACAATGACTTGCAGATCACGTTTGACGCGGATGCCGTGGCGACTCTGTTGCCGGATACGGTGCGGCGTATGTCACGCGACACTCCGGTCGCCTCGCCTCCGCCAGCCGCTGCCAAAAACGAAGACTATTAGCGACGCTACACAACAAAAAAGGCCCCGCGAGGCCTTTTTCAATTCACCGAGATTGCAGCAGAATACTTAAGCGGCAGCCTTTGCGCCCATGCCCTTGACGGCACGAACGAGGTTGCTCTTCACGCGCGAAGCGAGGTTCTTGTGAACGATGCGCTTGTCAGCAATACGGTCGATCACCGATTGTGATTCTTGCATCTGCTTTTGTGCGGCGGGCTGGTCGCCTGCGAGGACAGCCTTTTGCACTTTTTTCACTGCGGTGCGAAGCTGCGTGCGAAGCGCGGCATTGTGGGCGCGCTGTTTGTCGTTCTGACGGGCACGTTTTTTAGCTTGAGCGGAATTTGCCATGGCGAATGCTTTTTATGTATCGAATCTGGTGAACCCGCTATTCTACGGAGTAAATCGCGGTCCTGCAACTCGCTGCCTGAAAATTGAACCTGTTTAGATCCATTGTCGGCGTCTCCGCCATGACCTCGCTGTCCCGTGTGGCGGGTCTGGCGCGCGAAATAATTACAGCCAAAGTGTTCGGTGCGGGCGCGGCGAACGATGCGTTCGAAATCGCTTTTTTGCTGCCCAACATGATGCGGCGGCTCTTCGCGGAAGGGGCATTTGCTCAGGCTTTCGTGCCGCTGATCGCTGAATACAGAGGCCAGCGCGGCGAAGCGGCTACTCACCAACTGATCAATCGCGTCGCGACATTGCAGCTTTTGGCGTTGCTGGTGGTCACCGCGATTGGCATTTTGGCCGCGCCATGGCTGATCCCGCTTTTTGCGTCCGGTTTCGACAAAACACCCGGCAAAACGCTGCTCGCGACCGAGCTTTTGCAGATCATGTTTCCGTATTTGCTCTTCATTTCGCTGACGGCGCTGGCGGGCGGCGTGATGAACATCTGGAAAAAATTTGCGATTCCGGCATTCACCCCGGTGCTGTTGAACGCCTGCATGATCGCCGCCGCGCTCTGGGCCGCGCCGTACTTCAAGCAGCCGATTCATGCGTTGGCGTGGGGCGTGCTGGCCGGTGGCGTGGCGCAACTCGCATTGCAGCTGTGGCCGCTTTACAAACTGGGCATGTTTCCGCGCTTCGATTTTCACTATCGGGATGAAGGCGTTTTGCGCATGCTGAAGACGATGGGCCCGGCGATTTTGGGCGTGTCCGTCGCGCAGGCCAGCCAGTTGATCAACAGCAATTACGCCTCGTTTTTTGGCGATGGTTCGGTCAGCTGGCTGAACAAGGGCGGGCGTTTGATGGAGTTGCCCACAGCGCTGCTTGGCGTGGCAATTGGGACGGTCATCCTGCCAGCGCTGGGCGTGCTGCGGAACGAGAAAAACGAGCGCGGCTATGGCGAATTGCTCGACTACGGGATGCGCTTCGCGTTGATCGCGACTTTGCCAGCGATGGCCGTGATGGGCGTGCTGGCAACGCCGATGGTCGCGACACTATTGCAGCGCGGCGCGTTTACCGGAGCGGACGCATTGAAGACCGGTCCGGTCGTAGTCGCTTACGCAGTGGGGATCGTAGCGCTCGTCTGGATCAAGATCCTCGCTCCGGCGTTCTATGCCCAGCAGGACACGAAGACGCCGGTAAAGATCGCG
>JANXUB010000202.1 GCA_025352105.1 Burkholderiales bacterium
ACGTCCCGGTAGATGAGGCTCAAGTAACGCCCATGTAGCGTCTTTGAGGTCGTGGCGGCGGTAGGCTTCTTGCACGGTGGAACCACTAAAAATCGGTTCCTTGAATTTTTACATATCTTGTGACGACAGCGCCTAGGGCTAAGGAGAGTAAACGCGGTTTCTTGTACGAAAAAGCTGTAGCGTGTGGACGGTGCAGTTGCCACATTCGCTACCCTATACAGGCTAGAGCAGGTCGAGCGCTTGCGCGAACGAGGCGCACACGGTTGCCATGCCTGACCGCGCAAGGTATTCGGCGCTGCGCTGCCCTGTCGACAGGGCGATGAATGGTGTGTTTGACAACTGCGCCGCAGCAAAATCCGACTCGGTGTCGCCGACAAACAGCACGCACGGATGAGCGCTCAAATACTCGCCCTTGGCGAGGGAGGCGCGCGCGGGCGCAACAAAGCTCGCTGCATCGAGCAGGTCGGTCAAGCCGAGCAGTTGCAACTGAAGCTGCGCGTGTTGCGGCTGCTGCCGGGCCGAGAGCAGGTGCCGCTGAAAGCCAAGATCGGCCAATTGCGCCAGCCCTTCGAGCACGCCGGGCAGCACCGCGTCATGTTGCAGCCATTCGGGCGTTTCAATCAGCTCGTTCCATAGGTGCGTTGCAGCGCTGATGGTGGGCTCGTCGTATGCCAGGCTGCGCAACGCAGAAACATTATTCGCGCCGCCGCGTTTTAGCAACCAGAATTGATTTTTATTAAAGGCCGCATCGCTGCCGCAGGATTGCAGAGCATGCGCCATGAGCCGTACTTGTCGCTGCTGGCAGTCGATCAGCGTGCCATCAAGATCAAGCGCAATGATGGGGGGCCGGTGTGCCGACATCGCGCGAGGTCGTTACGCCGTGACCACGTCAAGGTGCCGCCGTATTACGTAGCGATCACGCTCAAGCGGCTTGAAGCACTGAGCTGCGTCCTCATTCCACGCACGCAGAAAATGGGCTGCAAAAAAATGATTATCCAGCGCGGCGCTCATCGCCGTTCCTGCACCGGGCCGACTATTGAGATCGATGATTTGCCACTGCCCGCCGATGGGATCGCGCATCACCTGGTAGCAAAAGCTGCCTTCATACGACCACACCGAAAGCAGTTGCCGCGTGAGCGCCTGCAACTCGACAGATTCGTGGATGCGAGCTTTGGTGCAAACACCAGCCTTCACCTCAAGCCGCTCACGCGCCAGCACGCGCACGAAGCCGGTTCGTGAATCGTGAAACGCGTCGACCGTGATCTCGGGCGCATCGCAGAGCTGTTGCGCCATTTCATCAATGTTGAGACTCAAGCCCAGCGGGCTGCTGACGCGCACGCCGCGGCTGCCAAACCCGGCGCGCGGCTTGACCAGCACGCGGTCAAGCGCCGGGTTGATCAACGCCGGATCAATCCAGCAGGTGGGCGTGGCGATGTGCGCTGCCGAAAACAGCTTGAACGCATTCCATTTGTCATAGGCGACGGCGGCTGACGCAGCAGTCGGCGCAACCACACAAACGCCGGGCAGCGCGCCGGATTCGCGCAGGCTGGACGCAACGGCGATTTCGGAATCGATCACCGGAAAATAGGTGTCGATCTGGTGCCTGGCAACGGTGCGTTTCAGCCAGTCAGCAAACGCTGGATCAGCGGCGGCGGGCGCAGCTTCAAACGCATCAATTTGCGGGCTGGCGGCCAGCAGGTGGCGCGGATTGGTGTCCGCGCCCACGATGAAGTGCGGCGCACCCGGCTGCTCAAGAATGCCGCGAAGGGCGGCGACCGCGTTATACGAGGTTTGCGTGCCAACCGCGGTCAGCAGAATCCGGTGAGGCGCGATCACCGCCCGGCAACAACGTAGATTTCTGCTGCGGTATCAGGGTAGCGCTCGCCCACGACCATGGCCGCGTGCAGCATCTCGGGCGTCCATTGCTCGTCGATTTGCTTGTTGGACATCGGTTTGACCCAATAGCCGCCAAACACTTCGATTTTGAGCCCCGCTCTGAGGAAATCCTGACGATAAGACTCGGGGTCGTACACGCGGCGATGGCCATGATGCACGTCGGTCGCGTTCAGTTCATGCTCGTGCTTGAGCAGGCCCATTTCGACCGCCATCTGGCGGTGAATGCTGCGCGCGTTGGGCACGGCGGCAAGCACGCGACCGGTCGGTGTGAGCCACTCTCTGGCGTTGGTCAACAGCGCGCGCGGATATTCAACGTGTTCAAGCACATGGCCAAGCACGATATTGTCGAATTTGCGACCGGGATCAAACTCTTCAAACAAGGACTGCTTCACGGTGATGTTCGGATAGCGGGAGCGCAGCGCTTCGCAGAACGATTGCGCACCATCCACGCAAGTGAGGTCAGTGAAATGCTTGGCCAGCAGCTCGGTGCCCAAGCCCTCGGCCGGGCCCATTTCCAGGCACGAGCCCGAACGAAAGAAACGCCCGAAGACAGACGCGCTGTAGCGCACCGAAGCACCGTTTGCGCCCATGGCGTACCAACTGTCACCAGCAATACTGTCGAGGCGAGATTTTTCCTGATTCATGCGATCCATTGAGTGGGTGTAAAGTTCAAGCGATATTCTAAACGGCGTGTTGATGAGGCGTTTGGCCCCAACTGGCCTTTACGTTGGCCCTGTACCACGCGGATGTCAACGGAAGCGCCGTCCTGCAGGAGCGGCCGCGGCAGTGAAAAGCGGTTGCACACGATGCCCTGATCGTTGCAACGCTGCTCCTTTGATGGCGTACGATTTTTACACCACCCGCCCGCTTCGTGCTTATGCAGCATTTACGTTAAACCCATATGAAGTAGGGGCAAATCGCTATTTAGTCAACAAGTCGGTAATTAGCATTTATTCGCGTCAGCCCCTATAAAATAAAGGCTGCGCGAAAAAGCTGTTGTCTCAGCCCGACAATTTGGCAGGGGTTACAAGCCAAGTTTTCGCTTGATGGCAGCCATGTCACGCTTAAGCGCGGCGATTTCGGCGTCCTTCTGTTTGAGCTGGGTCGCAAGCTTTTGATTTAGCCCCTGAATCGCGCCCAGTGCCACGCCGCTCACATCCGACGAAGTGATTGCCTTGTCGTTTACACCCAGGCCAAACGCCGCCCAGAAGTCCTGCGCCATCGGACTCATATGACGGCGCTCAGTGCCCTTAAATTGCCACGTAGAGAGTGGCAGCGCCGTCACTTTGGCAAGAATCGCTTTTGGCGAAATCGCGTGAATTGCTTCCTTCAAGTTGCGATCAGATGAACAACTCCACGACGCTGCTCCGCCTGCGGGCAACGAGCAACCTGCGGTAGCGTCACCGGCGTTTGCCGCAATGGTCGCCGTGTCCACTTTAAAAACAACGCCGCCGCGTGCACGCACTGCGAATTGGTTATTGCCGGAAGAGCGGAACACTTGTGTGCCCGCCGGAGTGGCTCCAGTACCGTCGTCAGGAGAGTCGGCCCAAACGAAGGTGCCAAAGTGATTATTTGCTGGTGTCGCGCTGTCGCTGGTCCGCGCGCCCCGTCCGGCGGCGAAGCTCCACGCGCCTGACGCGCTGTTCGACCGACCGCCGGGCACGGTTGCACTTTCGCCGCTCGCGGAATTGCCTGCGCCACCACCCACCGTCGCACGACTGGCGGTCGCTGAATTTGAACTACCGCCCGCAACTGTGGCTGTGATGCCGCTGGCTGTATTGGTCGATCCTCCGCCTACGAACGCCAGAGAATTTGAGGCAGTATTTGAACTGCCTCCCGCGACAGCGGAAACACTGCCGCTCGCCGTGTTGCTCGAACCGCCACCGACAGACGCTGCGAAGCCCGACGCCGTATTAGCCATTCCGCCAACGATAGCAGCGCTTCCCCCCGAGGCGGTATTTTGATTGCCAGCACCGATGAACGCGTTGTAGGCGGCAGCACCAATGGTGTTGCTAAATCCGCCGACGATCGCGCTGTCGTTCACCAGAATTCGATTGCCCTCGCCACCGCCGATGAAAGTCCAAGCGTTCGTTGTAACGTTGTTTTGGCCGCCAACCACTACGCTGCTGCCGCCAACCGCCCCAATTTCGTTCCAACACGGAGCTGTGTTGTTGTTGGCGAGATGGTTGTAGCAATTGGACGTTGTGCCAGCTCCACCGCTGCCCATGAACGAAACAGATCCGGCGTTCTTTCCGCCGATGCCGGCAACGACCGACGATGACCCATCGGACGTCGTGTTGTGTATGCCCGCGCCAATGAAACTGCGGTCGCCAGAGGCGCTGTTGTTAAAACCGCCAACGACTACGGCCCCGTCAGCGAGCACGCTGTTGCGCCCGCCTCCACCGATAAATGCGGAAAATCTGGAATTGGTGTTTCCGTACCCCCCGACGATGACACTGCTTGATACATTCGTGCCAATTTGGTTCCCGCAGGCAACGTCGTTCAGTTCCGTTTCTTTGTTGTAGCAGGTGCTTGCGGTACCGCTGCCCCCACTGCCCATAAACGATACGCTACCCGCATTTATCCCGCCAATGCCGCCCACTATTGATGAGGTATTGCCGGATGCCGTGATCGAATTTGCGAATCCACCTCCGATTACGGCGTTATTCGCTCCATTTGCGATGACATTGAGGTTGCCCCCTCCGACAACACTATTGAAAGAGGAAGCGCGATTTTGCTCTCCACCGCCGACAAAAGCACCGGGCAATTCGGCGCGGTTATTTGCGCCGCCCGCGACGGTAGAAGCCTGACCACTGGCTTCGTTCCAGCAGGGAGCAGTATTAGTCTGGAGCAAATGGTCATAGCAATTACTGTTGCTGCCGTAGCCACCGCCGCCGACAGTAGACGATTGGCCGCTAGCGCGATTGCCGGCACCACCAGATATTGTTGCTTTATCGCCACTCGCTGTATTGCTGAAACCACCCGCGATCGTTGCGTTGCTGGCGGAAATCGTGTTGCCTGTTCCTCCTGCAATGGTGGCACCTACGCCCGCATTGACGGTATTCGAATCGTCGCCATTGACCACCGACGGCGTCGCGGTTCCGCCGCCAAACACGCGCAAGCCGTCACCCGTGCGGTTAGCCGGTGTGAAGTGACCCGTGACATCGATGATGATGTTGGCCGAAGTCACCGCGTTTTTGATGGCGATCTGGTTGTTACCGGGGTTCACCGGAATCAACGCGGTGCCGCCAGTGAACGCGCCGCTGGCTTGCCCAATGGCCTCCACCGCCACCGCACCAAAGCTGCCACCCTGCGCATCCGCGAACACATCACTGACTGCCCCCACGGCACCGGGGCCCGCGTAGACTGTTGCCACAATCGCACTCACCCCGGTGGGCAAACAGCTCGACGCGGTGATGTCATAGCTGCGAATCTCGCCGTTGCTATACGCACCGCCCCCGGGAAAGCAGGTGGGAATAAACGCGCCACGCGAATCGAGTAGTCGCTTGGGCACAATCGGGGTGTACACGAGGTCGCGCGTGGTCTCGCCCACCGCCTTGGCGCGATCAAGCGCGGTGCCCGCTGAGCGCTGAGCCGCCTGCATGATCTTGAGCACGCCGTCAAAGCTACCAGCCAGGCTGACGGCCAGCAATTCATCGGCACGCAGTGCATTTAATTGAGTGGTGAAGCTCGCCACTTGAGCCTTGGGTAGTTCGGAGCCCCAGCTTGCCATGACCCGATCAATCACCTCGCTGCGGTTCATGTCCACGCTGAGCAGGCTGTCGGGGATGGCGCGTTGGGCAGCGCTTGCGCGCTGCGCAGAAACAGGGGCTATACCCAGTAGGGTCAGACACATCGCGGCGGCCAGCGCACGCGCTGTGAAGTGATGACGATTCCGTTGACGGTGACGGTGTTGCATGTGGATTCTCCGGTTTTTTTAGGGGGGATACGTGGTTCACAGCCGCGCCAGACAGGGCTCCTTCCATGACGCACTTGCAGGTTGTAGCGTGAGTTGCGCACGCTGCCTACTACCTGTTCAGGTGGGATCCGTGGCGTGCGCCTGCGCCTGCGCGACGCAATAGCTCCGACAGTCCGGAGCGCCGACGTGCCCCGCAAAAAGCAAAAAGCCCGCACGAGGCGGGCTCTTTTTTTTTGGGGATTGAATCAATTCAATCGCTGTGCGCTACATGCCCAGTTTCTTCTTGACTGCGGCCATTTCGCGTTTCAGCGTTGCGATTTCGGCCTCTTTTTCTTTGACGATCTGGCTCAAGCCCTTGATGGCCGTGAGCGCAATGCCGCTGGCATCAACGGTAGAGATGGTTTTGTCATCCGTGCCCACCTTGAACGCTTTGTTAAAGTCCTGCGACATCGGCCCGATATGGCGAGTGCCGTTAGTACCTTCACGCTTGTAGGCCTCACCGGTCAATGGCAGTGATGCCACCTTGGCCAGAATAGCTTTGGCGTTGATTGGCAAAAAGTCCGTTATTGATGCGCGATCGGAGGTTTGAACGACGTTGACCACCCGCAGCGTTCCTGTCACCGTTGCGGTTTGCATAACGGCGGCGTTGCCCGTTTTGAAGAAGCCGCCGAGGATTTCGCCGCCTGCACCTGGATCCGCTTCATTGACCGAGTGAACCCTACCCTTATGTATGGCGAACTCACCTGTAACCAGAACGCGTACATAGGTGGTGAAGTTCTGAGCGCCAATGCCTAGGATTACCCCGCCCCCGCCCATTACGATTTGTTGTTGCAATCCCATCGGGAGGTAGAGTTGACCATCGCGGCTTACCGACATCACACGGACGCCGCCAGCCCCCGGATCGAAAGCGCTATCTGAGTGAATGCCGCCGCGGAACCAGGCGAAGCCTTGTCCGTTGTTTGAGCCAGCGTCCGTCTGGTAATACTGTGTGCCATTCTGAACTCCGATACCGTATGCATTGACGCCGCCCCACGGTTGGATCATCTGACGGGTTTGCGAACCGAAGTCGAGCGCGCTGTCGGCGCCCATGTTGCCAGTGGAAAAAATGCCGCACCCTGTCCCTAAGCCTTGGCCATAAACGCCGTAACCGCCTGCGCCCGCAGTACCAATGACGCCGTAGCCCGCTCCAGCAGCGGTACCAAACACGCCAAAGCCGCTACCCGCATGACTCCGATATACGCCAACCCCACCGCCAGTAGTGCTGGTGCTGATGCCGCGCAGCGCCGTGCTGAGGGCCGCTGTGCTAGCGTTGGTGACCGAGAACACGTTGCTACTGGCAACCGAAGCAACCACGTTGCCGCGGGTTACTTGCGAGAAATAAACGGTGACGTCGATGATCACACGGGCGAAGTTATTAACGACTTTGATCGATATCTGGTTATTGGCCGTATTGACCGGGATGACTAAGGTGCCGCCAGTGAAAGCCCCGCTCGCTTGTCCAATGGCCTCAACTGCCACTGTGCCAAAGCTGCCGCCCTGCTTGTCGGCATAAATGTCGACAACCGTGCCCGGGCTTGATGGGGCGGCGTAGACCGTTCCGACGATGGCCGTGACCCTGGCTGGCAAATAGCTGCAGGTGGTGATGTCGTAGCCACGAACTTCGGTGTTAGCAAATGGACCGCCGCTGCCGATACAAGTGCCGGCTAGGATCACGCCTCGGGTGTCGAGCAGGCGCTTAGGCGTAATTGGCGTGTATGCAGTGTCAATCACCAAATCACCGAGAGCCTTGCTCTGATCCCGAGTTACTTGCATGCTGGCAGCCTCAGCGTTGAATTTCTGGCCGCGCGCGACCACCTTCAACACGCCATCAAAGCTGCCCGCTACACTGGCAGCAAGCAGATCGTCTGCGCGCAGACCGTTCAGGTGAGCAATGATGCTGGCGCGTTCAGTAACGGTGATTTCCTTGCTCCAAGTGTTCATGATGCCTTCAACCAAGATGGTGCGATTCATGTCGACCGCGAGCAAACTGTCGGGCGACGGACGGACGGACGGACGGACCGCGGCAGTGGCCGATAGGGCGACACCAGTCGCAAATAACGCAGCTACCAAAGTTGCTGATCGCAATCGCAGGGATCGCGGCAATGACCCGGAAACTGGATTGAACCGCTAAGCGAAAACTTGTTTCATACGAATGTTCCTTGGTTTTGAGATGTAAGACGCCCCGTGTTTTTACGCTGGTCAAGCCTTGCACTTACAACGGCGGAAATTAGCCGTAAACCGTGCCACACGAAAGATGCCTTTCACTTTCTGGACCGTCAAGCGTGACCATGCGCCCATAAAAAACCCGCGCGAAGGCGGGTTCTGGACGGTTGCGTGGGAGCTTGCTACAAGGGTCGCCAAAGGTCACCACCGGTGTAGATGAGTGCGCCCTGAAGCGTGGTGAACCCATTCATCAGCCATATTGCCGCCTGCCGGTTGTACGGGTGATACCACAGGATATCGCTGCGTCCGTCGCCGTTATAGTCGCCGAAGCCCACTGGCTGCCAGCCGAGGCCAGACGAGGCGTCGGTGTAAACCACGGCGCTATCAATCTGGTTAAGGCCGTTCATGTGCCATATCGCGGTCTGCCCAGTGAACTGGTTGTACCAAAGAATGTCGGCTTTGCCATCGCCGTCGTTGTCTCCTGCGGCAACAGGTGTCCAGTAAGGACTTCCAGCGTATTGCACATCGCTGTAGATGACCTTGCTGGCGAGCGTGGTCATGCCGTTCATGAGCCAAATGCCGGTTTGGGCGAGATACTGGTTGTACCAAAGAATGTCGGCCCTGCCGTCGCCATTAAAATCACCCGTCGCTACCGGCCGCCAGCCCGAGGCATTAGGAACGCCGGTGGAATCCGTGTAAATGACTGCCCCTGCCATCTGGGTAAGGCCGTTCATGAGCCAAATAGCGCTCTGACCGGTGCGTTGGTTCCACCAGATGATGTCTGCGCGACCGTCCCCGTTAGTGTCTCCGGCAGCCACCGGCAGCCATCCGCCAGATGCATCGGAGAAGATCACCGCAGAGCCAATTTGGGCGATTCCGTTCATCAGCCAAATCGCGGTTTGCCCGGTAAAACGGTTGTACCAAAGCAAGTCGGCCTTACCGTCGCCATTAAAATCGCCAGTGGCCACGACGCGCCAATTTGAAGGAGCGTTGAGGCCAGCGTTAGACGTGGCTGCCACACCGTTCATGAGCCAGACGGCCGCTCCGCCGCCGCTCACGCCGTAATTCCAGATGATGTCACTGCGACCATCGCCCGATAGGTCCGACGCGCGCGGCGCGGTCGCAACGACGACGGGCGTAATGGCTAGCCCAACGCTTCCCGTTGCTACGGGTGCAGCGGACGATTTGTATCCATCGACGGCTATCCGATAAGTGACACCTGCACTCGCCTGAAAGGAGACGGAACTGGTAGCTGCGATCAGTGTGTCGTCGCTGTAGTCTTCTGTGTAGGAGACTCGGGTGAGCGCGTTGACCGCGTTGCCCGTGTAGACGCCAAGCGTCGTGTCAAAACCGCTACCAGCTGTACTGACCTTGACGACACCACTGCTGGGCGCGATCCAGTTCCACCATACCGAGGCACCTCCAACGTTGCCTGTGGTCGGGTGGTTCGGCTCCCCGGTTTCCTTGGTGGCGCTCACGTTGGTTCCGGTCGCTGAAGCTGGCAGGCCGCTCAAGTTCAAGGCATTGACAAAGTTGTTGTTCGACGCAGCGGCGGGCGGCGCTAAATATTGCGAGATTGACGCATACATCGCGCTGAGACGGGAGTATTGATCCGTGTTGTTGCTGTCGTTGACGTTACCCGTGTTGCCACAAGTGGACGACCCGCCGTAGAGGCCACCGCGCAAGTAGTACTGGTTGCTGGCGAACGTGAACAAACCGGAGCCGCTGCTGCCACCTTCAGTCGTGCCTTGAGACCAGCCGACGCAACTGCGAGTGGCTGCGCAACCCGCCGCCTTCGACAGGCCACGCGACACCTTTTTGACATCGCCTGCAGGATGGTGAATGCCGACGATGGAAGCGCCGTCTGCCAAGGCGTTAGCGTCCCAGCCCGCCAACACGGCACCGGCAGGAACGGCATCGTTCAGGCGCAGTAACAATCCATCAATGGTGGCGTCGCTAAAGAGATAAATGGCACCACCGGTTAGTTGCACGAATGAGCCGACAGTGGTGCCGTTCGGACAGGTGGGCGAATCGTAAAACCAGAACGTGTTCAGGCTAGACGCAACGACCTGGGTGCTGATGCAGTGGTGCGCGCTGTAAAAGTTCGGCGTGTAGCTGGTGTTAGTGTCGTTAAGCAGAGTGCCAGAACACAAAAAACTGCTTCCGGCATCAGTAAATATCATCCGCGCCACGGAAGTCGCCGTATTGGCCAACGCGACGTCTGATCCGGTCTGACACACGACGTTACTTTCGCACGACCCAGACTGCCCCACCTTTTGCATGTTGAGCGCGTAGGTGTTGAGTTGAGATAACGCAATCGTGATGTGAGACACGGCGTTGATTCGCACAGTGACCGCGGCCTTGCCCGCCACCTGCGGTAGCATAATTTGAATGTATTGACGCTCCCCCTGCGTGGTGGGCGTCCAGTAACCGTCAGCAGTATTTAACTTGCGCAAATCCGCCACCCGACCCGCAACCACAATCCGCGTGAATTCGTCGCTGCCGCGAACGGCGATTGACGCATCGGCTGGTAGCGTTGACAAGTCGAGCGCTACCCGCAGCGCTTTTGCTGTGCCGGATAAAACGCTGAGCTTTGCCACGCCCGATTCGCTGCCCTGAAGCGTAATTCCCGGCTGCGCCGAAAAGACCTTGCTTCCCGCCATTGTTGCGCGGCGAAAGCCGATCGCCGCGGGCGCGCCCTGTTTAGGCGGCGTGAACGATTTCGACTCTGCGGCAGTGGGCGCGCCCAGATTGAGCGAAGGCGCTGCACTGAAATCCTGCTCACTGGTGTCGGCAAACGACATTTTCTCGCGTTCTGCTGTCGTGTTAGCAGTTGCTGAGGCTGGAGGACTCGGCGGCATCGACAGCGGGGCCGTGTTTACAGTCGCCATGGTGCTACTGGTTATCGCTACCGCCAGCAACAAGATCCGCATTGATTTCACGGTTAACCCCCTCATCGAAGCCATTACTCGAAGCCCATTGAATCATAAAACCGATTCAACTACCACTACCCACATGGGTAGGATCGCGGGTTCGCCTGCTTCACGCGAGGGAGACGAAGAAGACAGCGTCGCTCCGCAAGTTACGGGTGAGTCAATGGAACCGATTCGAGGTACGTGGACAACTCGTGAAAAGCGATAGTTGTTAATTTCGTTGATAACGATCCGAGAGTCTCACGATGTCATCCTCTCCGAGGTACGTACCCAGTTGCACCTCGACAATTTCGACAGCCGCATCTGTTTTGTTCTCCAGCCGATGCACATCACCCAAAGGGATGAACACATGCTCGCCGGGCTGATAGTCGCGCACGCTTTCACCAACGGTAATGGTTGCCCTTCCTTTAATCACCACCCAGTGTTCAGCGCGTTTGTGGTGCAGCTGAAGGCTTAACGATTGTCCGGGATGCACGCCGATATGCTTGACCTGAAAGCCCGCACCATCGGGGCCGGATCCAAGCGAGTCGTACCAGCCCCAGGGGCGCGAAACCTTGCGATGCAGATCGGCGCGGCTGTCCTTCTGATCGGCCAGCTTGACCGCGATTTTTTTCACATCCTGCGCGTGAAACTTGCTCGCAACCAAAATAGCGTCCGGCGTTTGTACGATGATGGCATCGTCCATTCCGACACACGCCACGACCGGCGCGTTTGGGCCGGTGGTGCGAACGTAGGTGTTGCGTGAGTTCTCGAAAATGGCGTGTCCGATCGTAGCATTGCCATTGCTGTCCTTGTCGGCGATCGCCCATGCGCTGTCCCACGAGCCAATGTCGCTCCAGCCCGCATTGAGCGGCACCACCGCGCCGTGGATGTGGGCCTCGGGGTGGGCGGCGAGCTTTTCCATCACCGCGTAGTCGATGGAATTGGACGGGCATTTGGCAAATGTGGCGGCATCGGGCAACAGATCATTGCCAACGTGTTTCGCGCTGTCGAGCGAGGCTTGGCAGGCGGCGAGCATCGTCGGCTCAAACACGCTCATCGCACGTAGCCAGACGCTTGCGCGCACAACGAAGAGGCCGCTGTTCCAGAGGTATTCCTTGCTGTCGACGTATTCGCGCGCGACTTCAAGCGTTGGCTTTTCGACGAAGCGATCCAGCACAAACGCGCCGGGATCAAAGCGGCTGGTGCCTCCCATTCGCAGGTAGCCATAACCGGTCGCGGGTTCCACAGGAACGATACCGAACGTGACAATCGAATCGCTATTTGCGCCGCCCTTTGATCCGTCGGCATCGCCAACCGGTTGCGCGAGCGCAGCGCGCAAAGCGACCGCCACCGCCTGATGAAAACTTGGCAGATCGGGGATCGCGTGGTCGGCCGGCATGACAAGCAGCACCGGATCAACACCCGACGAACGCTGCGCTGCCAGCAATGCGGCGAGCGTGAGCGCAGGCGCAGTGTTGCGCCCGACAGGCTCAGCGATCAGCTGGGTGCCCTCAATGCCGATTTCCTGCAACTGTCGGCGCGTGACAAAGCGATGTGAATCGTTACACACCACAATCGGCGTGCTGACAGGATCCTCGGCAAACCCGCCGAGCCGTGTGGCTGTCGACTGCAACATGGTGGTGTCGCCATGCACAGCCTGAAGCTGTTTAGGCATGTGGGTACGCGACAACGGCCAGAGGCGGGTGCCGCTGCCGCCGCAAAGGATGACAGGGATAATCATGAATTAGATTTAAGGATCGAGAGAGTCGGATTTTGTGAGCTAACACTTATGCTCGCCATTCGCAGAAGTTTACGCAATAGCCGCAGCTACGTACTAATACTCACCATGCTCTCGAACGTGACACATCAAAAGGCCCACAAACTCCATCGCCGCGCCATCATCCTAATGCTCTGCGGCTTGTCGCTTCTGATTTGTCTGGACGCCAGCGGCAAATATCTCGGAGGTCACGGCGTGCCGGTCGCGGCGACGACGTGGTCGCGCTATTTCGGGCATTTTCTGGTCGTGCTGGTGCTTTTTTTTCCGCGTGACGGGGCGCGCTTGTTTCGCGCCGTTCGCCCGTCGGTGCAGTGGATTCGCGGCTTGATGATGGTGATGGTGACGCTCTTGCATTTCGCGGCCCTCAAGTATGTGCCGCTGGCGGAAGCTACCGCGTTGTTCTTTCTAACGCCGATCTTTACGACGGGCTTGTCAGCGTGGTTACTGAAGGAAAAACCGACGCGCTGGGCCGTCATCGCCATCGCTTTGGGCTTTGCGGGCGTGATTGTGGTGGTGCGGCCCGGTAGCAATTTGTCAGCGATCGGATTGGGGCTAGTGTTCGCTGCGGCCTGCTGCAATTCGGCGTATCAAACGCTGACCCGCGCCGCCTCAGCCTCGCAAAGCCACGCTGAGCGCAGCAGCACTCAGCTCATGTTCGCCGGAATGGTGGGCGCGCTGGTGATGACGCTGGCGATGCCGTTTTGGTGGGAGAGCGGCTGGATAGGGCGCGTGGAGCCGCTGTCGTGGCTGGTCTTCGCGATGACCGGGGTGCTCGGTGCGTTTGGCCATTTGCTTCTGATCCGCGCCTACAGTCTCGCCTCGGCGGCGGTGATCACGCCGTGGATGTACATGCAGCTCACGTTGTCGGTGGCGATTGGCTGGCTCGTGTTTGATGCCGTGCCCGACACGGTGACATTGGTAGGCATGGCGATCATCGGGCTGGCACCGCAGCTGACACGACTGTCGAAACGGTGATCAGCTTTTGTTTGTAAGCACGGCTGTACTGTGGATAAGCGTCATAAAAGCGCTTTATCGACTTTTTATTAAACGGCAATGTAGCCCCTATAAGAAAAGGGTTCCAGCATAAAAGCTGATTAGTCTGTAGGGTAGGCACTGCGTGCCCACCATCGCTCTGCACTTGCGTAGATGGCTTCGACTGCTGCCGCTTGGTGGGCACGGAGTACCCACCTTACCTGAATACCGGACTGAAAATGTCGCCAGCAGAAACACCTTACCGACGCTACCGCGCCCGCCCTTACAATCGTTAATTCAAGTCAAAAACGGTTCACGAGACCGCGAAACATCATGACAAACTGGCCTCTCACTTCGCACCCAACGGCGCACCTGAGGCGAGTGCTCACGAGCTGCCTGATCGGTGGCGTCGGATTGAGCGCTCTTGCGCTTCTTGCCAGTATTGGCGGCTGTGGCGACACCGCGCCGGGCGCTGCCATGGGCAGCAACGCGGTATCGCCGGTGACAGCCGCCGACGGCAAGAAGGTGGTGCGCCTCGAATTCAGGGCTGCGGAATCGGGCTTTGATCCCGCCACCGCCCATGATCTGTATTCGAGCATTGTGGTTGACGGCATCTTCGACACGATCCTGACGTACGACTACCTCGCGCAACCGGCCAAACTGGTGCCGAAGCTCGCGAGCGAGATGCCGCTGGTGGAAGACGGCGGCAAGCGCTGGACGATCAAGCTGGTGAAAGGGGCGTATTTTTCGCCGCACGAAGCCTTCGGCGGCAAGAAGCGCGAAGTCACCGCCAGCGACGTGGCGTACTCCTTCAAGCGCCACTTTGATGATTCGATCAAACCGGTGTGGCGATTCTTGATTGACGGCAAGATCGTCGGGCTGAACGCGTGGTTCGACAAGGGCAAAAAGGCCGACGGCCTGGCTTGGGACGAGCCTGTTGCGGGGCTTGAAGTGCTCGATTCGCACACCCTGCGCATCACGCTGACCAAACCAGACTTCAATTTCAGCTATGTGCTCGCGCATGTGGCGATGGGCATCGTCGCCCGCGAGGTGGTCGAGAAGTATCCCAATGACGTGCAGAGCCACCCGATCGGATCGAGTGCCTACTACCTCAAAGAATGGTCGCGCGGCCAAAAAATCGTGTTGGAAAAGAATCCCTATTGGCGCGGCGGCACTTGGGACTTCAAGGCATCTGGCAAGGACCCGTACGACGAGGTGATCGTCAAGGCGATGCAGGGTAAGCCACTGGCACCGATTGATCGCGTCGAGATTTATCCGATTGAAGAAGCGCAGACTCGCTGGCTTGCCTTCAAGAACAAACAGATTGATGTGATCCACATTCCGGAACCTTTCATCAAGCAAGCGATAGTGAGCGGAAAAGTCGCACCAGAGCTGGCGGCTGAAGGGGCCCGCGTGCAGCGCCTCCTTGATCCCGAATACACCTACAACTATTTCCAGTGGAATGATGCGGTCTGGGGCGGGTCGGAGCTGCACAAAATTGCGCTCCGTCGTGCTGCGGCGATGGCGATTAATCGTGAAGACGAAATCGAAATCATTCGGAAGGGCAATGCTGTACGTGCCGAGTTTCTGGTACCGCCGGGCGTGGCAGGTCACAAAGCGGACTTCGTGTCGAACATCACCTACAACCCGGTGCTGGCCAACGCACTCTTAGACAAGTTTGGGTACAAAAAAGGCGCGGATGGTTTGCGCATGACGCCGGACGGCAAGACGCTGACCTTCAAGTACACCTCGACGCCCACGGCGGCTGAGCGTGAATTTGACGAGCTCTACAGCAAGAACATGGCGGCGATTGGCATTCGCTACGAAGCCGAGAAAGAGAAATTCGCCGATTCAATCAAACGTGAAAAGCGCTGCCAGATAACCATTCGCGGAGCATCGTGGATTGCCGACTATCTGGACGGCGACAACTTTATGCAGTTGCTCTATAGCAAGAACATTGGCGAGTCGAATAACGGCTGCTACAAAAGCGCGGTTTACGACAAACTCTACGAACAGTCGGCGGTGCTGCCCGATGGGCCCGAACGCGACAAGCTTTATATAGAAATGCAGAAGCAGTTTGAAGCCGACACACCGTGGGTGCTGGGCGTCACCCGCTATCGCAACCAGATGATTTATCCGTGGGTCGTGGGGTACAAGAAGCATCCAGTGCTGCTTGCAGATTACCTATATTTTGATGTCAACATGGCCAATTCCGGGAAGGGTAAATAAGCCATGATGGCGTATATCGTAAGACGTTTGTGGCAGATTTTGCCGACGATGGCGGGCGTGATCCTGCTGATTTTTTTCCTGTTCAACGTGGTCGGTGGCGACCCGGCTTATCTGCTCGCGGGCAAGATTTCCAACCCCGAGCAAATCGCCAATATCCGCAAACAGCTGGGTATCGACGAGCCGTACTGGGTTCAGCTTTGGATCTTCGTCAAGCAGGTGGTGACCTTTGATTTCGGGTCGAGCTGGAGCACCAACGAGGTGGTGTCGCGCATCTTTGCAACGCGATTGCCAGCGTCGCTCATGATCGGTATTCCGCTGTTGGTTCTTGAGACGATCATCGCGGTTTGCGTAGCGCTCGCGGTTGCCTATGTGCGCGGCTCGTTTACGGATCGTGCCGCGATGGTCACCTGCACGGTGGCGCAGTCGATCTCGATCCTCGTGTACATCATCGTGTTTCAGTATGTGCTGGCGTACAAATTTGGCTGGTTCCCGGTGCAGGGTTGGGGCAACGGGTTCTTTGAGAATCTGTTCAAGTTCGCGGCGCTACCGGTGCTGATTGCGTTGGTGGTTTCGCTCGCGCCGAACATTCGTCTGTACCGCACGTTTTTGCTCGACGAGGTCAACCAGGATTACGTCCGCACGGCCCGCGCCAAGGGGCTCTCCGAGAACCGCGTGATGTTTGTGCATGTACTGAGGAACGCCTCGATTCCAATCATCACGAATCTCATGATTCAACTGCCGGGCCTGCTTGTGGGGCTGTTCCTCATCGAGCGATTCTTCTCGGTGCCGGGCATTGGTCGTGAGGTGATTCTTGCGGTGGAGCGGTCCGATTTTCCGGTGATCAAGGCGGTCACGGTCTATGTCGCCCTCGCAACCATGCTGGCAAATCTTGCGGCTGACTTGATGTACAAAGCCGTCGATCCAAGGGTGGAGTTGAAATGAGCGCCGTCACCGCAAACCCAATGACGCAAATCGGCATCGAGCGCTCGCCCGGACTGTGGGCGCTGGCGTGGAAACGGCTGATGGCGGACCGCATCGCGGTGGTCTCGATGGTGATTGTGATCTTCTTTTTATTGCTGTCGTTCGCTGCATTTTTTGGCCTCGTGGCCAAAGACTGGAATCGTGAGATCGCGATTAATTACGCGCCGCCAACGCTGTTCAAGGACAGTCACAAACCATCGTCTGACACCAAAGCCGGGGCTGTGGATTCCGGCCCTGCCGTTGACGGCGCCGCGGCGAAACCGGAGTTCATCAATGATCGCGATCCGTTGCGTGACACGATCAACGAACTCAAACAGCAGCTCGGGCAATCAACCGGTGCAGCGGTAGATTCCGGCATCAAGATCGTTGATCCGCTGGCCGACGTGATGGCGGAACTGCGCAAGCAATTGGGACGTACTGGCGACGGTAGCGCGAAAGTCGTTGAAGAAAAGCGCCTTGACTATCTGCCGTTCGGTGCCGACAAGTGGGGGCGCGATGTGCTCGCGAAAGTCATTCAAGGCTCGGAGACATCGATTCTCGTGGGCTTTGCTGCCGCCATTGTCGCCACGATCATGGGTACATTGCTTGGCGCGCTGGCGGGCTATTACGGCGGCAAAACCGATGACGCGCTGAACTGGTTTTATTCCATCTTCAGCTCAATTCCGTACATTCTGCTGGTGCTGGCCATTGCTGCAGTGCTGAAGCAAAAGGGCGTCGTCACCGTCGTGCTGATACTCGGTTTGACCGGCTGGACGGCCATTTTCCGGCTCGTGCGTGCGGAGTACCTGAAGCACAAGGCGCGAGACTATGTGCGCGCGGCGAACGCGATTGGCGCGTCGCATTCACGGCGTATGTTCGTGCACATCTTTCCGAATATTTCGCACGTTGTGCTGGTGCAGCTGTCGTTGCATGTGGTGCTGTTTATCAAGAGTGAAGTGATCCTGTCCTTCCTCGGTTTCGGCGTGCCGGTTGACGTCGTGAGCTGGGGCTCGATGCTGAACGAATCCCAGAACGAATTGATCTTGGGCTACTGGTGGCAACTCGCGGCGGCGACTGCGTTCATGGCGGTGCTGGTCACCGCATTCAGTCTGTTCACTGACGCGCTGCGTGATGCGCTTGATCCGAAGTTGAAGTAAGGAGCGCATCATGACTACACCACTCCTAAGCGTTAAAAATCTCCGCGTCAAATTTCGGCTCGACAAGAAAAACTCGTTCGACGCGTTGAAGGGCATTTCGTTTGATGTGATGCCTAACCAGACCGTGGCGCTCGTGGGCGAATCCGGATCCGGCAAGTCGGTGACTTCGCTCGCGGTGCTTGGTTTGCTGCCGAAAGAGAACGCGACCATCGACAAGGCGAGCGTGATCGAGTTTGAGGGCAAGAACCTTCTGAAGTTCTCGAACGCAGAAAAGCGGGCCTTGCGCGGCAGTGAAATTTCGATGATTTTTCAGGAGCCGATGAGCTCCCTGAATCCAGTGCTTCGCGTGGGCTACCAGATTGAAGAAGTGCTGAAAGAGCACATGGGCCTGTCCGGCAAAGCGGCGCGGGATCGCGCGATTGCACTGTTGACTGAGGTTGGCATTCCTGAGCCGTCGGTCAAGATCGACAGTTATCCGCATGAGATGTCCGGCGGGCAGCAACAACGCGTCATGATTGCGATGGCGATTGCCTGCGAGCCGAAACTCTTGATCGCCGACGAGCCAACAACGGCGCTCGATGTGACGATTCAAAAACAGATTCTCGATCTGATCGGCGATCTGCAAAAGAAGCGCGGCATGAGCGTGCTCTTCATCACGCACGACCTCGCTGTCGTCGGCGACATTGCCGATCACGTCGTCGTGATGAGGAGCGGTGAGATACGCGAACAGGGCGCGGCGAAAGATGTGTTTGCGGCACCTAAAGACGATTACACGCGAGCGCTTCTCGCCTGTCGCCCGGCGGTCGATTCGCGTCCGAAGCGTTTGCCGGTGATTGATGATTTCATGGCGGGTCGCGCGGATGCGATGCGTCTGGAGCAGCGCTCGCGCGGCGTGAAAGATACCGATCCGGTCGTTCTTGAAGTGAAGGGCTTGTGCAAGGATTTCGTGTCGCGCGATGGCTTGTTTGGCAAACGCGTTTTCCACGCCGCAAAAGACGTTTCGTTCAAGCTGCGTAAGGGCAAAACGCTCGGCGTGGTCGGTGAATCCGGCTCCGGCAAAACCACGGTCGGCCTGACCATCATGAAGTTGCATGATGCGACCAAAGGCGAAGCCTGGTTCGACGGCAAAAACATTTTCGCGATGAACGAAAAGGAATTCCTACCCTACAAAAAGCGCATCCAGATCATTTTCCAGAACCCGTACGCGTCGCTCAATCCGCGCTTTACTGTGGGGCAGATCGTCTGTGAACCGATGGTGATTCACGGCATTGGTGCTAACGGCGAAGAGCGGGCCACGATGGCGTTCGAGCTGCTCGCCAAGGTCGGTTTGCCGGAGATGAGCTTCTACAAGTATCCGCATGAATTTTCGGGCGGGCAGCGTCAGCGCATCGCGATTGCGCGCTGCCTGACGATGAAGCCGGAGCTTTTGATTTGCGATGAGTCGGTGTCGGCGCTGGACGTTTCGGTGCAGGCGCAGGTGCTGAATCTTCTACAAGACCTGCAGGATGAGTTCGGCATGTCCTACATCTTCATCTCGCATGATCTGGCGGTCGTCAAGTACATGAGCGACGAGGTCATGGTGATGTCCGAGGGCAATGTGGTGGAGCAGGGCGACTCGGACGCGATTTACGCGGCACCTCAGGCGGCGTACACACGCAAACTGCTGGATTCGATTCCGCGTGGATTGGTTGCCGCAGCGGGATGACAACTTCCAAGTGTCCGAATCGTTAGCTGAATCCCACCTGACGAAAACGGCGATGAATGTTGCGGCGATGCAACGTTGAGGCATCAGCTTTTCGCTGAAAGTGTCGTTCTATAAGGGCTGAACGTCAGTTTTTATGAGTGTCGACTTTTTCGTAAATTGACTTTAAGCCCCTATAAAAACGCGGTTTCACACAAAAGCTGAAGCTGCACTGTACAAACGTACGGATGTATTCCTTCACTTCCTAAGCGTCCGTTTTAAAACGTATAAAAATAAAAGCCTTTGATAATCAATGACTTGCAAAGCTCCCGACGGTCAATGCCACGAGCGTTATGAAACGTAACGATTAGTAGGGCCACCCGTGGCGGGTAGGAAAAGCGTCATCTTGATGACAAAATTGTGGGGTCATCCTTTTCAATTGCCCGCACTGGGTCTCAGGGGTTTTTATGATTCAAAAGAAACAATTGGCTGTCGCCATCGCGGCAACCTTTGTAGCCTCCGGCTTCGTTTACGCACAAACGCCGCAGAAGGTCGAAAAAGTCGAAATTACAGGTTCCAACATCAAACGCAACGACATCGAAACTGTCGCTCCCGTTGATGTCATCACGCGTGAACAGATCGAGCGTTCGGGCCAGCCAACTATTGCAGAGGTATTGCGCAATGTGCCCGCTAACAGCGGTAACAGCTACTCCGAGAGCTTCTCGAACAGCTTCGCTCCAGGCGCTTCCGGCATTTCGTTGCGCGGTCTCGGCCAAAAGGCAACGCTCGTTTTGATTAACGGTCGTCGCACGGCGGGTTATGGTTTTGCACAAAATCTGCAAGATACCTTCGTTGACTTGAACTCAATCCCTGCCTCTGCGGTTGAGCGTATCGAGATTCTGAAAGACGGCGCATCTGCCGTGTACGGCTCAGACGCGATCGCAGGCGTCGTCAACATCATCCTTCGGAAAGACTACAAGGGCATCGAATTTACCGCCGGAGCAGGTACCGCTGCGGGCAACGGCGACTATCGCTTCAGCGCCACCGGCGGCTTCGGCGATTTGGGTCGCGACAAATACTCGTTCCTCGGTGTGTTCGATTACTACAAGCGCGATATCGTTCAGTTAAACGAAACCGACTTCGGCGCAACCCGCGATCAGCGTGGCATCGGTGGCGGTCGCAATTTCCAGTCGCTGACGGGGCTCGGTACTTGGCAGCAGTACACCAATGCGGGTGTTGCGCAGCAAAACTTTAAGGCCGTTGACAACTGCGCAGCATCCGGCGGAACCGTGATGACTGGCCCGCAAGCCGTCGCCGCAGGTCTGATCAACTTGTCCGGCAATCAGTCAGCTGCCACCTTGGCAACGCTGAACGCGCGCGCTGCAGCGACCAACACTTTTTGTACGTATGACATTAATGGCGTTGTGACCGCGCTGCCGGGTACGGAGCGATTGGGCTTCCTCGGTCGTGGCACCGTGGAAATATCGCCGTCCCTTCAGGGTTATGCCGAAATTGGCGCGTCTGAAGTCAAAACGAAACAAATCTTCACCCAGCCGTTTTTCAATACGACCGGCTTGACACCTACTTCCGTCGGTCTCCGCCCCTTCACCTACACGGTTAACTTCGCCCCAGGCGTTGCTGGCAACCCGTTCAGCACGCTGGCACGTTTTGCTGGCTCACTCAGCAACGAAGGTACGCGCGATTCCGTTATCAAATCGGATTCGTTCCGCATCCTGACTGGCGTGAAGTATTCGTTCGGCGCGTTTGATGGCGACAGCGCGATCGGCTGGTCACGCAACCAGGTGCAATCGGACGCGCTTAATCGTTTGAGCATCGCGGGCGTCAGCTCTGCGTTCGGTATCACTACGGCTGCTCAACCACCGGTTCCAACGTCGACGTCGTCGACGATCAACCTGAACAACACGTCGCTCAACAGTGCAGCAGCGCTTGCGTCGATTCGCGTTAGTTTCCCACGCAAATCGACCTCAGAATTGTTCTTTGTTGACACCAAAGTCACCACCGAGTTTGGTCAATTGCCAGGCGGCCCGATCGGCCTCGCGCTCGGTGCTGAATATCGTAACGAGAAGCTGAACGACAATCCTGCCGCGATTGCGCAGGCGGGCGGCGTTCTTGGACAAGGCATCACCAAAACAGCCGGTGATCGCAACAGCATCGCTGTGTTTGCTGAAGCTGGCCTGCCGATCCTTAAGTCGCTCGAAGCGCAACTTGCGGTTCGTTCTGATCGCTACAGCGACTACGGCAGCTCGACAGTGCCAAAGATTGGCTTGAAGTGGAAACCAACGCCTGAATTCGTCGTTCGTGCCAACTGGGGTCAAGGTTTCCGCGCACCGACGCTGCCTGAAATCTCGCCATCGGTCGCTACCTTCTTCGTGCAGGTGAATGATCCTGTAACAGGGCAGTCCGGGGTCAACATTTCTGGAATCTATGCCGGTAACCCAGCATTGAAGGCAGAAACGTCGAAGAGCGCGACTTTGGGCTTCGTGTTCGAGCCGACCAAGGATTTCAACCTTGGCTTCAACTGGTACAGCATTGACTGGAAAGATCAGGTTGGCTCGTACAGCTTCCAGTCGCTCGTTAACGGTAACGGCATCATCAGCGGTGTACAACGAGGCGTCGTCACACGTGATCCGGCGACCAACAACATCGTCACCGTATCAACAAACTACACAAACCTGAGCACCGTCAACACGCGCGGTATCGACCTTGATGCCGTGTACCGCATGAACACGCTGTACGGCAAGTTGGCGTTCGGGATGGCTGCGACCTACATCGAGAAATTCTCGATTGAAGGCACCGACTACGTTGGCAATAACGGTAATGGCTCGTTGCCACGCATTCGCGGCAATGTCAGCGCTGACTGGACTCAGGGGCCTTACACGGCTCGTCTGACAGCCAACTACATCCACAGCTATTACCAGACGTTGCTCGCTTCGTCGTACTATGCAACGACGAACGACCCGCGCTTCCAGACCGGAACCTACGGCGAGAAGATCGGTTCGTACACGACGCTTGATGTATTCGGCGGATACGAGTTCAACAGCAAATTGAAGCTCAACGCATCGGTCATCAATCTGATGAACCGTAAGCCACCGTACGATCCGGGCGCATCATCAACGTACCTGTACGACTTCACACAGTACGACGTTCGTGGCCGCGCTTACCGCATGAATTTGACTTACAAGTTCCGCTAATCGGTCAATGCGTTTCGCCGCGGCTTCGGCTGCGGTTGAATCTTAAAAAAAGACGCTTCGGCGTCTTTTTTTATGCGCGGATGAGGGCGTTATCTGTCGATGTGGCAAGCGCAGACGGCAGATTGGCGCGGGCGCCTCAGCCGAGCAATCCAACGCCGTCATACTCGCTGAGCGCGGGTATCCAGAACGTGGAGTTCGCGCAGCTCGTTGATGAGCGCATACGTGTGCTTGCTCTGGATTCCCGCCCGCCGGAGTTGCTGGCTGTTCTGTGCTTGAGCACGGGGCGAGAATGACGCCATACCCTGAGGCATCTCGCTAATCAGAAGCAGATCAATTTCATCCTGGGCATGGCGAGGGATCAGTTCGCATGCGGAAGGAGGAGGGGGGGAGGGAGCGGTTGCAAGTCATCAAAATTATTGCATGCCACCTGATCCTTCGCTTGCGCTCAGGGTGACAGTTGTCGGTGGTCTTTTCCAAATAAAAACGGCGACCCAAAGTCGCCGTTTTTTGCTCCGAAACAGATCTGCGTTATTTGCCGATCTGCACCTCCAGGAACTTAAGTACCTGCGTGTACAGATCAACGTTGTTTTCCGGTATCCCGAAGCCGTGACCTTCTTTTTCTTTGATTACGAAGGCTTTGGCAGGGTTGCCTGCTGCGGTTAGCGCGCGATCCATGCGCAGTATTTGCGGGATGGGAACGCGCACATCGTCTTTGCCCGCGTAGAGGAACACTGCGCCCTTGATTTTCGACGCGTTGTTCACGGGCGACATCGCGGCCACGATGGGCTGCGACCAGTCCTTCGTCCCGACCATTTCGCGCCAGAATTTATCAGCCGTCTCACTTCCGTAAAAGTCGCTGTCCGGCGTTGTCAGCTGATATTCAAGGTCGGTGACTGCCAGCCCAGCGATGGCGCACTTGAACAGGTCTGGCGTTTTCACCATCGCTTGCAGTGCGGCGTAGCCACCGTAGCTGGCTCCAGAGATACAGGCACGTTTAGGGTCTGCGTAGCCTTCTTTGACCGCCCACGCCAGCGCATCCTCGTGATCCTCTGACATCTGGCGTCCGTAGGTGCCAAAACCAGCGCTGTATATCTTGTTGCCCAAGCCCGGCGTGACGCGGAAGTTCGGCACCAGTACGGAATAGCCGCGTGACGCAAACAACTGCCCTTCACGCGTTCCAAAGCCGTTGCCGAAGGAGTCAGCCCGAACTTGCGGGCCACCGTGAATATGCACGATGATGGGCAGCTTGGTGCCTTCCTTGTAATCCTTTGGCAGGAACAGGTAGCCGGGGATTTCGAGTCCGTCGCGGGTCGTGTAGCGCATCGGGCGCTGTTCGACGAGCTTGCCGTCGAGCCAGGGACGTGCGGCACCCACTTCTTCCAGTTTGCGCTTTTCCTCATCCAGCAAATACCAGCGCGTCGGCTTCAAATCTGAAAATGATGTCACCAACGTGCGACTGCCATCGGCTGAGCGGGCAAAGGTGTTGATCGTGCCCGGCAGCGCCTGATCAAGCATCGCCTGAATCTTGCTGCGGCCCGCGTCCAGCCACACGGTTTCAGGCTTATCGCCATTGACCCGATAGCCGATGATTTTGTCGTCAACCGGGTTCGTTATGATACCCGCTACGCGCGCGCCTTGCGAATCCGCGCCCATGTCAAAGCGCGGGTGGGATGCCACCATTTCACCAAGCGTTTTGGTGTTGGGGTCGTAGCGATAAACAGCCATGGTGTCGCGTCCTTTGTTGGTCGCGACTTGAAGCATCTGATCATCGGATTCAAACGCCAGCGGAACGAAAACGGCACCTTTGTCGCGCGAGAATCGTGTCAGTTCGACCCACGGCGAATCGGCGTCTTTACGGTAGTAGACGATCTGGGTGAGTTCGTTCTTTACGCCGGCGACCACAACGCGCGGTACGAATTTGCTGTCGAGCAACCAGCCGCTCGTCAAGTCAGAAGGCCGACCGGACGTCAAAAGTGTGGTTCGACCATTGTTGAGGTTGAGTCGATACAAATCTTCGGAGTCGGCGCTAGTCAGATTTCCCTCTACGATGACCTCATTGGTGTTGCCCGGTATCGTACGGTAGACCGCGATGGTGCGATACACGCGTTGGCGCGTATCGCGTAGCTCGCGCACCGTCGCCGCAAGGCGTCGGGAGCCCGAGCCATCGCGGCCAACGACAAACAAACCGCCCCCATCAAATTGTCCAGGACCGGTCGGCGAGTTGAAAAGGCCGAGCGTGAACAAAAGTTTTTCGTCACCGACCCAACGCACATTCAACACGTCGAAGTCGTCGAAGGACGTCAAAAGCGTGCCTTTGCGCGTCTCCATGTCCATCACCATCAGGTTCATTCGGCCCTTGTGCGGCGCGGTGGCCGCCAGATACTTGCCCGACCGCGAGAGCGTCGGACTTGCCAGCTGCGGGCTCTTGAACATGTCTTCCAACGACAGGGTCTGGCTATGGCTGACGCCAGCACTAACTATCAGCATCAGGGTTGAGGCCAACCCCACAAAAAATCTGCGCATCTTTACTCCGTGGTGACATGCGAATTGCGAAGCTACGAGGATAAACGAAGCAAACCGATTGGCAGACGTGACCCGTCGCAAGCTCTCGTCGTTCGTCATAAAGTTGCAAGAATTTACGAAAACGCGTTGCCATGTCCGCGGCCATAAGGTCGCCGCTTACGTTGTTGTATGGTTGCAACGTACTCCTTACAGCTTTTATGCAAATCCCATATTGCACTGGGGATAGAGTGAAATTTATTCATAAGTCGACTTTTGATAAAATGACCTGTAGACCAATATAATAAAGCGTTTGAATGAAAAGCTGTTTTCTTAAAAATATTCGAATATCGGAACGTTTTAACTTCCAAAATTGTTGTACGACAACACTGCAAAGTTAAAAAATGGTTTAATAATCAGAGAGTTAGGTTTTTCTATTAACCGTTGCATCCAGTTTGTGCGCGACAAGGCGACCCGGCGCGGTTTCCGGCAGACGATGACAGCGCCGCAGCGCTCATGCACAATGCGACTGTCATTTACTTGTCATCTTCGGGGATATTCATGAACACAAAACGAAAGCACATCGCTCTCGCGGTTATAAACGCGCTGGCCGTGATGGCGGCCACCAGCACCGCCTTTGCTCAGGATGCGCAAAAGGTTGAGCGCGTAGAGATTACCGGCTCGAACATCAAGCGCATCGATAGCGAAACCGCACTGCCGGTCACCGTTATCACCCGCGCTGAAATCGAGCGCAGCGGAGCCACCTCTGCGGCTGATCTGATTGAGCGCCTGTCGGCTAACAACGGCGGCGGCTACAACTCCTCGCTGGCATTGGGCGACTCGGGCCGTCCTGGTTTTGCTGGCGCCTCGCTGCGCGGTCTTGGCTCGAACAACACGCTCGTGCTGTTGAACGGTCGTCGTCTCGCTGTGTACGCATTTGACGGCGGCGCAGTCAATTTGGGTGCTATCCCTTTGGCCGCCCTTGAGCGCGTTGAAGTGCTGCGCGACGGCGCATCCGCCATTTATGGCTCTGACGCAATTGCTGGTGTGATTAACTTCATCACGCGTCGCGACTTCAACGGCGGTATCGCCGAGGTCTACGGCTCAATGCCCGGCGGCAAAGGCAATGGCCAGCGCTACGGTGCCAGTGCCACAATCGGTTTTGGCGATCTGGCCAAAGACGGCTTCAACGGCTTTGCCTCGTTCAACTACGACAAGCAAGACGCACTCAAAGCGTCGGATCGTTCCTTCTCAAGAACCGCGTTGATTCGCGACGGAACCACTGGTGCCATCTTGGTCAACCGGTTGAGTTCCAACTCGTACCCGGCCAACATCCTTTTCAACGGCGCATTTGTCAATCCGTACGCCAACAAGTACGGTGCCAACTGCTCGCCGCCCACGTCATTGGGTACCAGCGCTACTGATTCGCGCTGCCGCTTTGACTACGCAAGCGTGATTGATATCGTAACGCCATCGGAAAAGCTGTCAGTTGTTGGCGCGTTCGCATTCCAGATCAATGCCAACCACAAGCTGGTCTCCGAATTCAACTACGCCACGACGAAGACGACGTTTACCGTTTCGCCAGTGCCAGCATCAGAAGCAACGACGTTTAACGGGGATCCTCTGCTCTACCCCGCAAATGGTCGCTACTACCCTGGCAAAGGCATCACTCCAGCGATCCCAGGTGTGACGCTCACCGGCCCGCTGAACGTGTACTACCGCACTATCGAATTGGGTGGTCGTTCAGACCGCGCTCAGTCCGACGAAGGCCGCGCTGTTGTCGGTCTCGAAGGCATCCTTGCTGGTTGGGATTACAAGACGGGCCTCTACACCGCGCAGTCTAAAGCGACGGATCGCTACGTTGGCGGCTGGGTGTTTGAATCCAAATTCCTGCCTGCTGTAGCTACCGGCAATATCAACCTGTGGGGCCCGAACGATGCGGCCGGTCTGGCGCTGCTGCGCTCGACTCAGATTCTGCAGGACGTGCGTCAATCAAAGTCGACCAACAACGGTATTGACTTCAACATGTCGCGCGAAATCGCCCAACTGCCAGCTGGCCCGCTCGCCGTGTCTCTGGGTGGCGAATTCCGCCAGCAGAAATACAACGACGTGCCGCTGGCCGTTCTCAACAGCGGCGACGTGCTCGGTGGTGGTGGCGATCAGTTGCCAGTGGTTGGCAAGCGCAACGTTTTCGCCCTGTTTGGCGAGGCCAGCGCTACGATCGTGAAAAACCTTGAAGCGCAAGTTGCGGTTCGTTATGACCGCTACAGCGATTTTGGTAATGCGACCACCCCCAAAGTAGGTTTGCGTTGGCAGCCCATGAAAGAAGTGCTGGTGCGTGGCTCTTATGGCGAAGGCTTCCGTGCGCCTACGCTGCCTGAACTGTTGCTGCCAATCACGCAGACCAATACTGGCGGTGCGTACGACGATCCGCTCTATGGCGGTGCCGCAGGTTGCACTGCACGCTTTGATCCGAAATATTGCAACGCGCAATTGACGGTTAGACAGGGCGGTAATCCGAACCTCAAGCCTGAAAAATCCAAGCAGTTCACGGTTGGGACGGTGCTTGAGCCAACGTCGAATGTATCGCTTCGCCTCGACTACTTCAATATTGACCAGCGCGACGTGATCGGCATTTTGAGCGCTGACACGAAGTTGAACGACTACATCGCCAAATTCAATCCCGCCACGAAGACGAGCAGCAGTATCTACGCGCCAGATGTCATCACCAAGATTGACGCTGCAACGGGCAGAACGGTCATCAGCTACGTCAAGGCCGGTTACGCGAACGTGTCAACTCAGAAGACCAGCGGCTTTGACGCATCGATGAAATTGCGCGTTCCGAAGACGGCAGTGGGCGATTTCACCATCGGCATGGAAGGCACTTATCTTGGGTCGCAAAAGAGCCGCACGACAGCGGGTGGACCTGAGACCCAAAACGTCGGTCAGTTCGCGGTCTTTGGTCCTGTGGTTCGCTTCAAGCACACCACATCGATTTCCTGGGACAGCGGCCCCTGGAA
>JANXUB010000009.1 GCA_025352105.1 Burkholderiales bacterium
GGTTTGCTACAGCTGCTCTCGCTCACGCTGTTCGAGAAAACGACATTGCAAGACCTGCTGCAAGGGGCTACAACACGCGAAAACGACGCACTCTCGGCTAACCAATTGAATTTGTTCGAGTTTTAACCGGACACTAGTGGGTAATCGGTGATAGTCGACTAAAATAGAAAATGCCCTGTAGCCCTCGTGAAATAGACTTTTCAGAAAAAAGCCATTGGAATGGGTGTCTACAATCACGGTGATGACGCATACATCGGACGCAACCCTCACCGCGCTCAAACGCGTCTTTGGATTCGACGCTTTTCGCGGCGCGCAGGAGACCATTGTTGCCACCGTCGTCGGCGGTGGCGATGCACTCGTGCTGATGCCGACCGGTGGCGGCAAATCGCTCTGTTATCAGCTGCCCGCGCTATTGCGCAGCGGCGTCGGCATCGTTGTTTCGCCGCTGATTGCGCTGATGCAGGATCAGGTCGACGCGATGAAAGAGATTGGCGTGGCGGCCAGTTTTTTGAACTCCTCGCTGTCGATGGAAGAGGCCAATCGCGTTGAACGCGACATGCGTGCTGGCAAGTTAAAGCTCGTTTATGTTGCGCCGGAGCGGTTGAACACAGAGCGTTTTTTGTCTTTGCTGGATGAGTTGAATGAGCGCGAGGAAATTGCGCTCTTTGCGATTGACGAGGCGCACTGCGTATCGCAGTGGGGCCATGATTTCCGGGCGGACTATCTGGAGTTAACACTCCTGCACACGCGCTACCCGAACGTGCCGCGTATTGCGCTCACGGCCACGGCCGATACGGCAACGCGTGACGAAATTCGCAACAAACTCTCTCTGACCGACGCTGCGCAGTTCGTGTCAAGTTTTGATCGGCCGAACATTCATTATGCGGTGACGGATCGTCGCGAAGAGCGCTCACAGTTACTGGAATTTCTTGAAAATCACGAGGACGAAGCCGGAATCGTTTACTGCATTTCCCGTGCAAAGGTCGATGAAACCGCAGGCTGGCTGCGCACCAAAGGCTTCAACGCAATCCCATATCACGCGGGGCTAGACGCCGAAAAACGGCGTAAACATCAAACGAAGTTTCTGCAAGACGATGCTGTGGTCATGGTGGCAACCGTTGCGTTCGGCATGGGGATCGACAAGCCCGATGTGCGCTTCGTCGCCCACCTTGATCTGCCAAAAAGCATCGAAGGTTATTACCAGGAAACCGGCCGTGCAGGCCGCGACGGCGAGCCCGCGTTTGCATGGATGACGTACGGCCTGGCCGATGTCGTCAAGCAGCTGCGCTTCATCGACGAGAGCGACGCGGGCGAGGACTTCAAGCGCCTGCAAAAAAATCGGTTAGATCGCCTGCTGGCGCTCGCGGAGACGACCGCCTGTCGTCGTGCCGTGTTGCTCGACTATTTCAGCGAGCCGCAGCCCACGGGTTATCGCTGCATGAACTGCGACAACTGCAATGATCCACCCGAAATGTGGGATGCAACGAAGCCTGCGCAGATGTTTTTGTCGGCCGCAGTGCGCACTGGCCAATTTTTCGGCGCGGCGCATTTGATTGACGTGCTTCGCGGTAGCAAAAGCGAGAAGGTTCTCGCTCGCGGGCACGACAGCTTGCCCGTGCACGGCATTGGGGCTGCGTACGAGGTGGACGTGTGGCGATCGCTCATCCGGCAATTGGTTGCGCGCGGCGCGCTGTTCGCGGATGCGGAGGCCTACGGTGCGCTCAAACTGACCGAGTCCGCACGCCCGATTTTGCGCGGTGAGCAATCCCTGACGATGCGAAAAATCGCCACGAAAGCGGAAAAGCGCAGCGAGCGAACGCGAGATCGGAAAGGCGCGTTGCGCAAAGGCAGCGCAGCGAAATCTGGCGGTGTCGTGGTTGATGCCTTGAGCGCGGACGCACGGGGTCGCTTCGCTGTACTCAAGGTTTGGCGCACGGCGCAGGCCAACAGCGCGGGTATTCCTGCCTACATGATTTTCTCCGATGCGACGTTGCGCGGTATTGCTGAGCAAGCTCCGACGACGAACGCCCAATTGCTGGAAGTTTCCGGAGTGGGCGACGCCAAACTTGAGCGTTACGGCGAATCAATCCTGACACTTCTGGCAGGCGAACACAGCGAGATTGAGGCGCTCACACCGAGCGAATCCTCCATCGAAGCGGCTGACGCATTCGACATGACGCCGACCGTTGCCCATAGCTTCGCGCTCATTAAAGACGGTCATCCGGTCGCCGCCATCGCCGCCGCGCGCGTGCTCGCCGCCAGCACGATTTACGGGCACCTCGCAGTCGCAATTTCAGCAGGCGCACTGACGCTCAAAGAAGTGTTGCCTGAGATCAGTGACGTCGAACTGGACGCAATGCGAAGTGCGCTGCGTAGCGCGCAAACCGAAGCGCCCGACGCAATTCTGAAGACCGCTGCTGAACACATCGGCGAAACGGCGAATGTGCCTTGGCTTAGATGCGTGCTGTCCGAGATGGCAATTTAGCGGGGTTTGGCCGCCCGTGGCCGTAAAACCGAAAGGCTCGTAAAAAGCCTTCGCTATCTCGTTTTTTGCATCCACCGCAATGGCCAACACCGCAAGGCCGCAATGTTGACAACTGCCCGAAAGGTTCGGTTCAGCGCATCCGTCAGCCGAAATTCTCCAACGCCCCGCCGTTTATGGTTTGTTCGACGGGTACTTGCCCGAGTAGCGTCACGGGAAGATGTGGAGAGCGAGGCATTTTTTACTTATGGATTTGCCTACGCTGCGGAGACATCAGCGGCGTCAATTACCGAAGCTGACAGTGCGTAAAAAGCGATCACACCGGAACTCAGCGGCAGGGTCAGCACGAACGTAGCGGCTACACGCCGCCCAGAATCCTGAAGCGCCCGCTCACGCTGGGAGCGGCCCGACGACTTGCTGTTGCACGCAAAAAAGGTCGTCTGCTCGGGGCTTTCCTATTTCCGTCCACTCGGAACGGATGGATCGGCACACACAATTGCGATTCGCTTACGCACTCAACGAAATGTAGGCGGGATCGATGAAAAACGTAAGTAGTTTTGCGGATGCGCGGTGCTCGACATTACAAATAAGCTTGATTTGTAAATCTCTGACTTCGCCGCCCCTAAATAGTGCCCCAATTTCAATGGCTCACCTGATTTATTTCCAAGATCATTCAAGCGAGATCCAGGAGACTCCAAGCCTCCAATTTCTTCGACACTTTCGCGCGACGGTCGTTTTCGGTGTGTGGGCGGGCGTCAAAAGAATGCGCGATTCCCATGCTCGGGTTGCCTTTAGCCAATATTTGCATCATCTGCATCGCTTCACGCTCGCGCCAAGTCGGCAGCGCAATCCGACTGCCCGTGTGGCGTCGGCGCACGACATCGCCGCCTACCGCGTTGATCCCCTTGAAGTGATCAATGCTGGCAACCTTCACGGCGCCATGGCCTCTGTCGCGCTTTGCGCGCGCCATTGCACCAACCCATTGATCACGTCACTCCGCACGATTTGGAAGTTCTTTGAGAACGTCGTGCCGTATCAGAATTTGCGGTGGCTCGTCAAGGCGCGCGCGGTCGTCGTCCCTCACGATAACTTGGATGCCGTCAAGCCCGCCAATTCGGCCGAAAAAAATCGTCATGCTTACGGAAAGTACCGATTGGCTAAATCGATTAATCCTGCTCTCCGAAAATACGGCGTTGCCAACAATTCGACGTGTCCCGCCCCCCGCAACAAACGCGACAACGTACGATGCCGAATGCACTACAACGCTCGCGCTGCTAGCCGCCGCCAATGGCCGTGCCGCAGCATCATGGGCAAAAATAAAGGTCTGCGCAGCTGCGATAAATACCGCTTGATCACAGGCCATCGCCGAATCGCAGAAGCGAGCCTTGGCGTCGGCGAGCCATCTCTGCGCTGCGAATCGATCTATGAATTCAGGGGCTGGTTAAAAGCGGGTTTTGTACTGCTTTTCCAGTACCAAACGGAACCTGTCGCCTTTACGCGGCTTGATGAAACAGTGCGCAGTGTCGCGTTGAATAATCTGACTTTCTTAAGCTGACTTTTGTGTAATCAAAATGAATATCACCGAAAAAGTAGCGCGGCACAACGGTGCCCGCGCCCTGAGTTCGGCTGGCATCGCAAGCGGATGGCTAGACGAACTTGGTCTATCGTGTGGCCGCTTGCAGTCACAGTCAGCGGGCAACGATGCGCCGTGAGCAACCGCCAATCAACCAAATGATCACCCACACGACCTCCTTTCGCACTTTATCCGCGAGCATTCTCGCTACAGCGAATCGTCCGCGCGCGCAACGCTTGAGCGTTACAGCGTGGCTCCGTGTGATCGCTCAGGATCGCGCTGCGCGAACTGCGCGAACTGAGGCACGCTTGGCGACTGCCCAGGCTGAAAATTGTGGTGCGACAACGACCGAATTGCAGCTAAAGCATCGAAAGTTCTGTGGCTTCGGTAACAAATCATCTAAAGTTAAAAGACTTTTCTGTGTTTCGGGAAAACTATGAAAACGGGCGCAAGCACAATCCTGCTTATTGACGACGTTGCAGAAAACCTCGAGATCCTCTCAGAACTGCTCTCAGCTGAGCACCAAGTTCTGGCTGCGACATCAGGGTTGGAGGGGTTGCGCGTGGCCAACGGTCAACCGAAACCGGATCTGATACTGCTTGACATCATGATGCCATCGATGGACGGCTACGCCGTACTTGCGGCGTTGCGCGGCGACCCCGCGACACGGGATATTCCGGTTATTTTTCTCACCGCATTGGCCGACTCGGTCGCTGAGGAACATGGCCTTTTTTTGGGGGCCGCAGACTACATCGCCAAACCCATTAACGCTGCTGTGGCCTTGGCTCGCGTGCGCGTGCAACTTGAAGCCAAGCAAGCCCGTGAGTGGATGAGCAATCAAAACGCGGTGCTAGAGGCGGAGGTGGCCCGCCGCATGGCTGAAAACGATCTTACGCAGAAAGTCAGCATTCGTGCGCTCGCGCACTTGGCAGAAGCGCGAGATCCTGAGACCGGCAATCACATTTTGCGCACGCAAGAGTACGTGCGAAGAATGGCAGTGGGGCTGCGTCATCATCCTCGCTTCGCCGCTACGCTAAGCGATCAATACATCGAACTGCTGGCTCGCTCAGCGCCACTTCACGACATCGGAAAAGTGGGCATTCCCGATCATATTTTGCTCAAACCGGGCAAGCTGACCTCCGAGGAATGGAGCATTATGCGAACACACGCCAAGCTTGGAAGCGACGCTATCGAAAAGGCCGAACTCGATATCGAGACTCCACTTCCTTTCCTGTCGGCGGCCAAGGAAATCGCCCACTGGCACCATGAAAAATGGGATGGCAGCGGGTATCCCGACGGCTTGATGGGCGACCAAATTCCGATCTCTGCGCGACTGATGGCGATGGCCGACGTGTTTGACGCTTTGATATCCGTGCGCGTTTACAAATCGGCGATGTCACACGACGAGGCGCGTGCCATCATTGCCGAAGGGCGTGGCAAACACTTCGATCCAGATGTGACCGATGCGTTCCTCGACGGCTTCTCTGACTTTGTGTCAATTGCCGCACAGTACAGTGACGCCGTGTGATGCCAAGCATCAAAATACCGAACACATAGCGTTGAATCATGTCACCTGGCGTCGAATCGCTATCGCCACAATTGCCACAATCGGCAGAGACTGCCGCAGCGCTCGGAACTCGTGCTGTCAGCCGCGAGATGCTTTGGTTTGCAGCGGGCCTTGTTCTGATATCCGGCGCTCTAGTGGCTGCGGCGTTGTTCCATCTGCGTACGCAAGTTGTTGAGTCGGGACAACGGTTAACGGAGTCATTCGCGCAGGTTATAGAGGAGCAAACCACCCGCACACTTCAGGCCGTCGATCAGCAGCTGCAATTAGCAATCAGCCGGGCTGCGCTTCTCAATCTGTCGAGCCGTCCCGATGCATCCGTGGTGCGTCAGTTCTTTAGTGAACAAATGAAGGAAATGCCTTACGTAAGTTTGATGGCGATCGTTGACGCCGAAGGCCAATTCCAATTTGCATCCAACGAAGCGGGTCTTGGCGTGAACGTGTCTGACCGCGACTATTTTGGGGTTTATCGTACCCATCCAGACACCACCTTTTTCGTCGGTACGCCGCTAATAAGCCGCAGCAACGGCAAGTGGACGGTTGTTACGTCCAGGCCCATGACGACGGGGAGCGGTCAGTTCGCGGGCATCATGATCGCCGCGCTTGAGCTGAGCTACATCGACAGGCTCTGGCGCACAGTCGATGTCGGAGACGGCGGATCGGTCGCGTTGTTTCGACGTGACGGGACGTTGATGGTGCGCACGCCGTTTCAGGAGGCGGCGATGGGAAAGGTGTTCGCGAGCGGTCCGATATTCAAGGAATTGATCTTGAAGAACCCTGGCGGGGTCGTTCAAAGTGTGAGTGCCGTTGACGGAGTACGACGCATCTTTGCGTATCGAACTTTGTCAAGGCAGTCTGAACTAGTGGTCGTTGTGGGCCAGTCAGTTGATCGCGTTCTCGGCCCCTGGCGTACTTTGGCATCACTTACGGCGGCCGTTTGGCTAATCGCGTCCGTCGCCGTACTCCTACTTTGTACGCTGTTGCACCGCAATCAAAAGCAAAGAGCCCTTGCCGAAGCGCGCGCCCAACAAACAGCCGAACGACTCGATCTTGCGACTACCGCTGCCTCAATAGGTGTGTGGGACTGGGATTTGACAGCTGACGAGTGGTACGCGACATCCACTTACGCCACCATGCTCGGATATGCACCGGAGCAGGGGCTGGCCAGCCGGGAGCGCTGGTTCGAGCGCGTCCATCCAGACGACAAAGCAGCGGTCGCCGCCAGCATTCAGGCTGTGCTCGCGGGCAATCCCGCGCCCTATCAATACGAAGCGCGTCTGCGTCATGCAGACGGGACGTACCGGTGGATGCGCGTGATTGGGCGAATGCTCACGACGGACGACACAGGTAGAGCCACTCGTCTCGGTGGCGTGCGGATCGACATCACGGATCAGAAGCTGGCGCAAATTGCACCCATGCGGTTGGCGGCGATTGTCAACTCATCGAACGACGCCATCATTTCACGAGACCTGCACGGCAGTATCACGAGTTGGAATCGCGGCGCGGAAAAAATATTTGGATATTTAGCCGTTGAAATGATAGGTACCTCAATCCAGCGGCTCATTCCGTCCGATCGCATTGACGAGGAGGCCGAAGTTATGGAAAGTATCCGACGCGGCCAAAGCGTGGAGTCCTTTGAATCGCGGCGACACGCCAAGGACGGCCGCGAGATAGCTGTTTCGATCACGGCCTCTCCGATCATCGACGTTGACGGAAAAATCATCGGCGCTTCGAAAACGGCGCGCGACATCACCAAGAAAAAAGTGGCCGAAATAGTGATTCGGGATAGTGAGGAGAGATACCGGACACTGTTCGAGTACGCGCCAGATGGCATCGTTATCGCAGACTTCGAGGGACATCTGATCGATGGCAACACCAGCCTGTGTCAGATGCTCGGGTACTCGCGCCAAGAGCTCAGCGCGCTGCGCGCCGCTGACATCGTTCCAGAGGCTGAGATTGAACACATCAACGCGGCGCTTAGCGAAATAAAAAACGGTGCAGATCATCGCAGGGAGTGGCAATTTCGAAGGAAGAACGGAGAAATTGTCCCTGTCGAAGTCGTTGCTACCCGTATGCCCGATGGCAAACTCATGGCGCTGGCGCACGACATAACGGCTCGCAAACGTGCGGTAGACGCTTTGGTTCAGAGCGAGGCGCGTTACCGCGAGCTGTTCGACAGTAACCCGCATCCGATGTGGGTTTTTGATTCGGAAACGCTGGCGTTTCTTGCGGTCAATGACGCTGCGGTCGCTCGCTACGGCTACAGTGAATACGAATTTCTGAACATGACGATTCGCGACCTTCGACCGGCGGACACCGTACCGGTTTTACTGGATCACTACAGTGCGGTTGACGGCGTTTTAAATGACCACGGCGTGTGGCGGCATCAGCTGAAGGACGGTCGCAACATACTGGTGGAGGTCAGCTCGCATGCCCTGGTGTTTAACGGGCGAAACGCGCGCGCGATCCTCGCGCACGACGTGACCGCGCGCACCGTAGCGGAGGAGCATCTTCGCGCCAGCGAAGAAAGTCTCGCCATAACGCTGCACTCCATCGGCGACGCGGTCATCGCTACAGACGTTCGCGGACGGATCACACGCATGAATCACACCGCAGAGCGCATGACTGGCTGGACCCTAGCGGAGGCCGTCTCGCGTCCCCTGACTGAGGTGTTTTGCATAGTGAACGCACAGACGCGCCTCACGCCGATTAATCCGGCTGCGCTGGTCATCGAGCGGGGCGAAATCGTCGGTTTGGCAAATCACACTGTACTGATCTCGCGCGACGGAACGGAATACCAAATTTCAGATAGTGCTGCTCCAATCCGGAACGCACACGGCGCTATTGACGGGGTCGTTCTTGTTTTCAGCGACGTCACTGAACAATACCGGGCGCAACAGTCGCTGGCCGCGACGGTAGAAGTACTTGAGCGCACGGGTGCGATGGCAAAAGTCGGTGGATGGGAGTTGGATCTCGGCACCATGACGCCGTATTGGTCGCTGGAAACTGCACGCATTCACGAGGTTGATCCCCCAGTGGCTCCAGCCCTTGATGAAGCGATCCACTTTTATGCGCCCGAGGTACAACCCTTGATCCTTGGTGCCATAAAGGCGGCCATGGAAAAGGCCACGCCATGGGATCTGGAATTGCCAGTGATCACTCGCAAAGGGCGGCGAATTTGGGTGAGAACCCAGGGTTTTGTCGTGACCAAGCAAGGCAAGCCTGTCAAGTTGCTTGGTGCATTTCACGACATCACCGAGCGAAAACTTGCAGAGGAAGCACTCATCGTGACGGAGGCAAGCTATCGCCGGATCGTAAACACCGCAGAGGAGGGAATATGGATGATCGACGCGTCTGCGCTGACGTCTTTTGTCAACCCAAAAATGGCGCAGATGCTGGGTTACGATGAAGGCGAAATGCTCGGAAGCAGTATGCTTGATTTTGTGGCCGAGGAGGGACGGGAGATAGCTAACGAAATAATTTTGCGCCGCCTCGACGACATTTCCGAACGGTATGACTTCAAATTTTTCCGCAAGGACGGCAGTCACCTATGGGGGATGGTAGCCACTAGTCCGATCTTCGACGGCGACGGTCAATACACAGGTTCGTTGGCCATGATTACAGACATTACCGACCGTAAACGCGCGGAAAACTTGTTGCTGGAGTCCCTTGGCGAAAAAGATGCGCTGTTAAGAGAGGTGCATCACCGCGTGAAGAACAATCTTCAAGTAATCAACAGCTTGTTGCGTTTGGAGATTGGGCGCCTTAATGATGCTCCCGCCAAATCTATTCTGGCCGCTATGCAGGGACGCGTGCAATCGATGGCGTTGCTGCATGAAACGCTGCACCGCGCGGGCACCTACGCGAGGGTAGACCTGGCGGTGTACATGAAGCAGCTCGTCAATCAGGTGTATCGTGCGCTCAGCGTCAACTCGGAGGCGGTACGACTGGTGTTGAATCTCGAATCTGTGCCGATTTCCATGGATCAGGCGGTACCTTGCGGCCTGTTGGTGAACGAATTAGTTTCGAATGCCCTTAAGCATGGATTTCCAGACGGACGAGCGGGCGAGATATGCCTTGACTTACAAACAATTGATCACGCCTCGCGGCTTCGACTTTGCGTGAGCGATACGGGTGTTGGGCTGCCGGTTGATTTTGAGCAGCGACGACGATGTTCACTGGGGCTGCAACTGGTTTCAGACCTCGCCACGCAGCTCGGCGGACAGCTCGCCGTGGAGCCTGGGCCGAAAGCGGTTTTTGTTGTGATATTCGCCGGGGATCCGCCAATGCCTGCACAGAGTAACTTGTGAGTGAGCTTACTACATCCAATACGTATTTTAGCGGCCTTTTCCTATGACCAAAGCCATAAACCAAAGCATAGTTTCCATGGATAATTTTATGACTTTGCCCAAAAAAAGAGCAAGGATTCTCGTTGTCGAAGATGAGGCCATCATCGCCAGAGACATCCGGATGCAGCTCGTGGAGTTGGGCTACCAACCGATCGGTAACGCAACGCTAGGAGAGCAGGCGATCGCACTTTCAAGGGAGCTCCGCCCGGATTTAGTGTTGATGGATATTCAGCTTGCGGGGTCAATGGATGGAATCACTGCGGCGCACGCTATACGTGCCAAATTTTCGGTTCCCGTAGTGTTTCTTACGGCGTTTGCCGAAGACGACGTGTTGGATCGTGCAAAACTCGCTGAACCATTTGGCTACATTCTCAAGCCATTTTCCGAGCGCGAATTGCGTACGGTCATCGAGATGGCCCTGTACAAACAAGCGGCGGAACTAAAGGTTCAGCAAAGCGAGCAGCGCTTCAGAGCGATGTTTGAGTCTGAGCCGGAATGCGTAAAGCTGGTGGCGCGCGATGGCGCGTTGCTGGAAATGAACGCTGCCGGGCTTGAGATGCTGCAAGCCGATTCTGTGAACGACGTGCGGTCGCGCCCACTGGTGGAATTTCTCTTGCCGGAATACAGAGCCGCTTATGTTGCGCTATATGGGCGCGCGATGCAGGGTTTCACTGGCCTGCTGGAATACGAGATCATTGGTCTCAAGGGACGGCAACTAACGCTCGAAACACATGCGGCTCCGATGTATGACGCCGACGGTGACATAAACATGATGTTGTGCGTCACTCGAGACATCACGGCTCGCAAGCGAGCCGAAGAAAAACTGCGGCTTAGCGATTCTGCGCTTAAATCGATCACCCAAGGCGTACTGATTACCGATCTCGACGGCCTCATACTTTCAGCAAATCATGCCTTCGAGATGATCACCGGCTACACCGAGGCAGAATTTCTTAAAAAAACCTGCCGCTTGTTGCAAGGCGCGCTGACTGATGCTTTTACCGTCGCAGCGATCCGTACTGCGGTCACGAATCAGGTCGAGTTTTCGTGCCAGATACTGAATTATCGAAAAGACCGCACCATCTTCTGGAATGACTTGACGGTGGCCCCCGTGTATGACAGCCAGCACCACCTAACTCATTTCATCGGCATCATCCGCGATATTACTAATAAAAAAGCGGATGAAGATCAACTGAGAAAGCTTTCTTTGGCCGTAGAGCAAAGCTCAGAAAGCATTGTCATCACCGATGTAGACGGTGATATCGAGTATGTGAATGAAGCCTTCGTTTTCTCAACCGGATACAACCGCGAGGAGGTGGTGGGTCGGAATCCACGCTTTCTGAATTCCGGGGATACTCCCTCTGAAACCTTTGAGTCGATGTGGGACGCGCTATCGAATGGTCGTCCATGGAAAGGGCAGTTCTACAACAAGAGAAAAGACGGGCGCGAGTATGTAGAGTTCGCCATTATTTCTCCGTTGCGTCAAGCCGATGGGCTAATCAGTCACTATGTGGCAGTGAAAGAAGACATTACCGAGAAGAAGCGTCTTGGAATAGAACTGGACCGGCATCGCCACCATCTTGAAGACTTGGTTGCGACACGCACGTCAGAGCTAGTCGCAGCCAGGCGACAGGCCGAGGCCGCTAGTGTTGCCAAGAGCGCCTTTCTGGCCAACATGAGTCACGAGATACGAACACCTATGAACGCGATCATCGGGCTAAATCATTTACTCCGGCGAGCGGGCGCTACACCTCCCCAGCTAGATCGACTCGGACAAATGGAAACGGCTAGTCGGCATTTGATGTCGATCATCAATGATGTCCTTGATCTGTCAAAAATTGAGGCAGGCAGATTGCAACTTGAGAACGCAAACTTTCACCTCTCCGCAGTTCTGGACAACGTTGCTTCCATCGTCGGCCATTCGGCGCGCGAGAAAGGCATTCGCATCGAAGTCGATGCTGACGCTGTACCGCAGTGGCTTCGGGGCGACGTCACGCGGCTGCGCCAAGCATTGCTGAACTATGCGGGCAACGCAGTCAAATTTACCGAAAGCGGGGTGATCCGCATACGGGCGAAACTGCTTGAAAATAGGGACAATGAACTGCGGGTGCAATTCGAGGTTCAAGATACAGGTGTCGGCATCGCTCCTGAACACACAGCGCGGCTGTTTCACGCGTTCGAGCAGGCTGACGCGTCAACGACGCGCAAGTACGGTGGCTCTGGCCTCGGGCTGTCTATCACACGACGTTTAGCGCAACTCATGGGTGGTGATGTTGGCGTCACCAGCGTACCGGGACAGGGCAGCATGTTTTGGTTTACAGCAACCCTGCAGCCAGGGCATGGCGTAATGACCAACGTCGTTCCTGCTGGTGTTATCGAGGCGGAAGCGAGATTGCGGCGCGACTTCGGCGGCGCGCGAATACTGCTCGTGGAAGACAACGCTATCAATCGCGAAATCGCGCTGGAGTTGTTGCACGCGGTAGGCTTGACCGTGGAGACAGCCGCTGACGGACGAGAAGCTGTTGGACTGGCGCAAACGTTTTGCTATGACCTTGTTCTCATGGACATCCAAATGCCGAACATGGACGGATTGGATGCAACCCGCGCGATCCGCAAGTTGCCAAACTGGAGGGAAAGCCCGATCCTTGCCATGACAGCAAATGCTTTTGACGAGGATCGCTATTCGTGCGAGGAAGCTGGGATGAATGACTTCATCGCAAAGCCCGTTGAACCCGTTGCGCTTTACGAAACTGTCCTATTGTGGCTTTCAGCCAGCGGGAAGCTCTTCTCGGACGAGACCGGACGGGTGAACCATCCTGTCGCTGGAATGGAAAAGAATTTGAATGGCGTCATCGGAAAGACCAACGCCCTTACACAGGATACGCAGCATACGCCGACTGCGCTGGAGGACCTGCGCCTCCTGCGGGGCATCAATGTCGGAAGAGGGCTGGCGTTGTTGCGCGGAAACTCCGACAAATACTTGAGCTTGCTTGCGCGCTTTGTCGAGTCACACACCCAGGATGTCACACGTCTTCCGGGATGTATCGCGTCTGGAGATTTTCAAACGGCTCGACGCTTGACGCATAAGGTGAGGGGCACAGCTGCCAATTTAGGCGTTGAGTCTGTAAGCATTGCAGCGGGACAACTGGAGTCGTTGTTGCGCGAAAACGCCGCTGCGCAGCCGGGCGCGGAAGAGCTGCGCGTTGCGCTTGATGCAATGAGTCTTGCAATGATCTCGCTTTCGGCGGCGATACCGATGCAACCCGCTATTGTGATGGCGGTCGATGCGGTTCGACCTAACCTGAAATCCGTGGAGGCTATGCTCGACGAACTCGCTGTTCTGCTTGCGTGCAATGACACAGCGGTGATTTCGTTCGTGCACCGAAACGCAACCGCTTTGCAAGCGGCAGTGCGCCTGCAATGGAATGATTTGACGTCCGCGATTCAGCGATTTGATTTTGCTTCAGCCCGCGAGGCCTTGTGGACGGCGCGTGACCTGTCCCCGTCATCGCATACCCATGATACTTCCGGAAAACTCGTCAATTTTGGAGAATGAAGGACACGGGAAATATCGAATACGGCGCTGAGCAGAGCATCGGATTTCTGCGCCTAGTCGAAGCTGACATGCAGATGAAGTAACGGTCTCAAAAGCACGGATTCGGTGACGCTCGTTTCTGCCAGCGGCGAGCTAAATCCAGCGGAATGCATGATTCACAAACGCCTCTGGCGGCTCTAAGGCGAGGCGAGACTGGCTTTGGGTAGGAAAGGGAAAGCCGAGCGCTACGGCGGGCCTTTGTGGCTCATCGCGGCCGAGTCTGCCAATCAATTCTCCTGTCTGAAGTCGGCACGCCTTGAAGTTTCGCTCAAACTGCTGTCTGAATTTGCTCCGCCATGTCTGCAACAACCGATCAAGCAACACGGCAGTTTGATTTAACCTTGTTTAAGCACGACCAGCATCACGTCATCCTGAAGCGGACTGTCCACGCAGTACGCGAGCAAATCACTCAGTATGGCTTCCTTGATCTGCGCTGCGTTACCGTGTCGATGTAGCAGCAGTTGGTTGCCCAGTCGATCAGTGCCGTAGGCTATTCCGAGTGTGTTCTCTGCCTCGGTAACGCCATCGCTGTACAACAAGACCGTGTCACCACGCACGATGGAGATGCGTGCTTCTGCCGCAAATGGTGAAATATCGTCCACCATGCCGACGGGGAATCCAAGTGCATCGGTGCTAATCACTTCAACAGCACCGTCGGCGCGCGCGATAAGAATCGTTTCGTGTTGCCCAACGATTGTCAGATTTGCGCTCGCACCATTGTCTGGATCCCTGGCGTAATCGATAAGGCACAGAGAAAGATATCGATCAATCCCGCTTCTCTCGATATTGGCGAAGAGGGCGTGGTTGGTTTGCGCCAAAACGTGGGTCAACGGCATGCCAGGTTCGGTCAGCAGCCCTCTCAAGATACTCTGAGTCATAAGCATGATCACACCGCTTTCCAACCCGTGCCCCGTCACGTCGCCAATCGCGAAAGTGTCTCGATTTCCGCCGCTAAACAAGTCGTAATAGTCTCCGCCAACCTCTGTAGCGGGTCGAACTTCAGCCGCGACGTCCAGTCTATGAATCTGCCGCAACTCGGTTGCGCTTGGTCGCATCATTTGTTGAAGGCGCTGCTGCACGTTTAACTCTGAGCTCATTCGTTCGTTGTCAACTTCCAATCGCTGATTGAGCTTCTCGATGTTTGTCCGCGCGATCTCCAGTTCTCCTGTTTTTTCTCTTACTCGCTGCTCCAGACCATTGATCAACTCAAGCAGTTGACGAGTCATTTTTTGCAAAGCATCAGCAAGCAAAAATGTTTCGTAGTTGCGTACGTTTAAAGTTGCAATTTGCTCGACGCTACTGTGCGTTCCTGCGGCAATACTATGAGCAATCTTTGCGAGTAGATGAAGCGCCCTGATCTGCCGACGAATGACCCAAATCAATATTGCACGACCTGAAAGCAACACGGCGATCAAAACCGCCAGCCCTGCCAAAAGTTGCGAATTGCGGGCCGACGTTCTCTCGGTGTCACCCAGCAATATCTGCAGACTACCAATGCATGTGCCGCCGGTATCCATCAACCCCACGGACTTCACCAGGTAGGTCTGCCCGTCCTGAAGCGATGCCCCTTCTGAGAGGCCGTCGCTGCACTGAGCGAGCTGCTCGGTGCGGACGTTGGAAACAGTGAGGGAATCGCGCATGGTTGCGGCAGCAACCACCCATGACGGTGATTCCGATTCGCTTAACGTCCGATTGGCGGCGCGGGACGCAAGCGCGGCCTTCAAGACAATACGGAAATCTGCTTTGTGGAGTTGTTTCAGTTTGACAATGTAGCCGCTTTCGAGGTCAAAACTAATTTCCGAAAAACCGACCGTTTTTCCGCCGGACTTGACGGGAGCAAGGCCGAGCAATGCAATGCCTTCAACACCCACTTCTATGCCAGAGACACGGCCATTAGCGGCTGCGGACTTGTTGATCAACGCTTGCGGTATGACTATATTTTCGCGCAGGTCACGTGTGTCATGAACGCGGACCAATAGCGTTATGCTCGTCCTGTCGGATCGGTAAAAACTCAGCTCGCGTGCATCGAGAGAGTGCTGGAGTTCGGCAAATCGCTGACCTGTACTCGCAATGACTTGCGCCCTATCTGAGGCTAGGAGCGCCGAGGTAACTTCGATATTGTCTGCAAACAGTTCAGCAACTACCGCCGCAATGTCCCCGCGCTTCTGGATATCTGCTTTGACTAATTGTGCAATCGTGTCTATCCGGAGTCTGCTTAGCTGTTCAAGGTCGTTGACGAAGACTGATCCGACTATTGCACCGAGGCCAAGAAGTGTCGCTGCATAAAAAAGTAGCGTGGATGAAAGTATGGTGACAGTAAGTGATGCCAGACGACGCGACGGTGCGGGCGGCTTGAAATCCGACGGTTGCACACTTGCTCTCAGCTTGTTTTCGTTCATGACTTGTTAATTGTCTGAGGCATCATTGGGGGAAGGCGCCGGTAGCGATCTGGGCTTAGCCTAGACCAGCCCACGAGTCACCATCGGACGTGCGTTGGACGCGCCGATATCGTTCTATTTTTTCCTGCTCGTTTCGCCTCGTAGAGCAGGCCGTCGGCCAAATCAACGGCTTCGTTGGCGGTGCGTTGTGACATCGTTGCTTCGGCCAACCCGATACTGACCGTGACTTGGCCCACTTTTGCATCTTGTGCACTGGCTATCGCGTTCCGGCAGCGTTCGGCGACGACCAATGCGCCCGCGATACTCGTAGCGGGTAACACCACCAGAAACTCTTCTCCCCCGAATCGAGCGACGAAGTCGCTCTCGCGGACGCTGGTGTTGATCACCTGCGCGACACTTTGCAACACTTGATCCCCGTCGGCGTGCCCAAATGTGTCGTTGATCCGTTTGAATGAATCGATGTCGATCATCATGACGCAATACGAGATTTGCGAGCGCTTCATTCGAACGAACTCGAGCGTTAGTCGTTCGTCCGCTGCCATTCGATTACTCAAGCTCGTCAGAACATCGCGCCTTGCAAGAGATTGCAGCCCTTCGTTGGCCTTCAGAAGCTCTGCTGTTCGTTCAGCTACTTTTCGCTCTAACTGCTCGTTGCTTGACGCTAATTCCTGCTTGCTGGAAATCAGCGTGCTGGACATATCGGCGAACGCGTCAACCAGATTCCGAAGATCAGTAGTGGCGGTCGGTATGTCAATAGGGGTGCGCTCATCTCCGCTTTGAATTTTTTTTGCGATTCGCGCAAGCTGCCTCAAGGGGCGGCTCACGGTTGTCGCGCTCCACCGCGCAAGGCTAAAAAAGATCACGATGACGGTGAGCGATGCCCCCAGCAGCACACTCTTCAGGGTCGCGATGTTTTCAAGAGTACGTGTAAGGGGTTGCCGCACCACAACGTGCCACCCCAGGGACTTACCGGGCGACGCGTCCTGCACTGGCACGGTCGAGGACAGGTAAGCGCGACCGTCCTCCCAGATACTATCTATGTAGAGTTGATTGGCATTTTTTGCCTGAGGCGGCATGAGAATCGACGCCTCGTTGTCGGGATAGATGAACCGGTCGCTGCCGTTGCTGACGATGATGCCAAGCTGATTATCTTTTGCGCGCGCGGGCGTGACCCGGTCCAGTACTGCGGTTAGCCAGTTCAGGTCTATGTGTGCGCCAAGTACGCCACGTATAGTCGCTCCGTCAGTAGCGACGGGAACGGACAAATCGAGGTACGTTGTTGTTTGTTTCGTGGCGCCAGGTGGTACCGCAGCGCTCGACGGATTGACCCAACGGAGATCGCGGATGAATAGTCCTTTCAGCCCTCCGGTAAACCCGGGCTGATCTTTCACGTCCTCACCTACACGCAACGAGTGCGTGGCGGCCGTCACTATTCCCGTTTCGTCCGCTATCCCTATCCATGAAAAGTTGGGATGAGCCGCTTGTAGGCGCGTCAATGCCGCAGCCACCTCGGGGCTGTCAAGCGGTGCGGTACGCAGTAGCGGCTCTTGCGCCATAAGGCCGATTTCGCGTTGCCGCTCTCTAAGATTTTCGTCGATGACAGCAGAAATACCGCTAGCGAGATCGTGCATCGCGTTGCCGCGCTCGCCAACAAATCGGGGAACATATATGTACTCAATATACAAATAGGCAGGCAAACAAATGAACAACGCCAGTCCTGCGAAAAGCATCATCAAATGCTGCCCGAAGCTTTTTGGCGTCAGCGTCACTCACTGCCCCACATTGTTCACAAAGTACAGTCGTTGTAGCGCTCTTTCCTCTCGATTCCTTGCGTAAAACTACGCATTCAAGCGGGGCACGTACCCGATTTTTTCGATATTTGGCTTAACGGAGAACAGTAGCGAAGACTTCAAGCGCCCGACGATGAGTCGATGTTGCGTACGGCTGTGTGGACTCGCGTAGTCATCACCCTTCGCCTACGCCGGGATGGCGGCCAAAGCGTGTCGTAAATAGTAAATTCGCTGACCGCGTCGCGTGAGTATGTGAATTTTGAGATCACAACGATCCCGTGCATTGTGTCCGGAATCGGCACGTGTTCGCATGACTTCAGGCATCGCGTTAGCCTGAGTAGTTTTGCGCACAGGAATGCCTGCCGAGCGAAGTATTCTTCGTGTTGTTAGCTAGCTCTGAAATTGATGCGAGTTTGAGCAAGCCTGCTGATGGTGAGTTTTCTGCCATCACCGCAGGCAAGGGAAACAAGGACTCAGTAGCGATTACAGGCAGTCTCATCGATGCACCTCGCTCCCAACAAAATAAGTCACTTAACCGGCGTACGGCCCCTCTCTGGATCCATCTTAATTCTGAGCATGATTGACCTAAGCCGAAAATTATCGCTAGCCGCGTTGACTCAGATCAATGACCATGCGCACAAGATCTGGAAGCGAGTCGGCTTCCATTTTGGCCATGACTTTGGCGCGATGATTTTCAATAGTGCGGGGGCTCGCTCCCAGCATCTGTCCAATCGATTTACTCGACTTTCCTTCGACGAGCACATCCATCACTTCACGTTCTCGCTCGGTCAGCGTACGGATGCGCTTGGCCGTCTGTTCCCGCCGCAAGTCGTCGCGCCGGGATCGCGCCTCAAATTCCGGGAAGTAGAGCCTGAACATTCCGCGACCCGCCTCCTTGGCGGCGTACATCGCTACATCAGCCATTCTGAGCAAAGCATCGAGATCGCGCGTATCGCTCGGCGAGGCTGCGATACCCGCGCTCGCCGTCACTTCAATTTTCTCGGCGTCTATCGTAAAGGGGCTTCTAATGCTCTGCAGCACCCGGTTTGCCACGACAGTAGCCTGCTCTCTTTGGTCAATCGCTTCAAGTATCAATCCAAACTCATCACCCGAAACGCGACCCACCGAGTCCGCGTCGCGTACGCAGTCGGTGAGTCGTCGCGCAACTTCTTGAAGCAACGAGTCCGCAACGTTCGCGCCATAGCGACTGTTGACGGCCTTGAAGCCGTCCAGGTTGATCAGCATCACGGCAACCTGTCGTCCATGGCGTTGCGCCCGGGCCATAGCCCCTTTGAGGCGATCGCGAAAATCGGTTCGATTCGGCAGCTCAGTCAGGATGTCATGTCGGGACATGAATTGAAGTCGTCGCTCAAGCCGCTGCGTGCTACCCACGTCCCGCGCGACAGCCATAACGGCTTCCCTACCCTCAAATCGGCATTGCAGTATCGCCAGATTGACCCGCACCTCGACACCGTCCAGACGCCGCAGGTTGGTGTCAGCAAACGGCGCGGACAAAGATCCAACATGGGGATTCATGTCCGGTGGAAAGGCGATGCGATTTCCCGGTTGTCCCACGATTTGATCAGGACGAATCGCACCCAGTACCCCCAACGCCGCTTCGTTTGCAAAGGCGATTTTTTCACCCGTCAACATCAGAACCGCTTGGTCGCACACGGTGGCGAGTTGTTGAAATCGCGATTCCGACTCATTTGTTTGTTCGTGATTAACAGAAATATTCACTGTTTTCCGTTCTTTAAGCAATATGGTCTAGCCAGCCACACAACCGCTCATGGCGATCCGAACCTGAAGTGTACGGCGACATTCGGCCACAATGCGGCATCGCGACCAGCATCGCCGCACTGCGATGCCTTGCATAGCGTTAGTAGAAAGCGAGCCGTTATAGCGGTCTCGGCGGATGTGGCACCGAGACCCGCAAGTGCATCAAACGGCGGTTTCTCAGAGGTTCTCATTCGAGCAACCCTGCGTTCGCTGCCGCTGGTCTGCGATTTCAAACGTTCTGAGGACCATAAAGCATGATAAACACAATCTGGATCAACGGCAGATTTCTGTCGCGTCCGGTCTCCGGAGTGGAGCGTGTGGCGAGCGAGACTTTGAGCGAATTGGTAAGGGCTGTCGGGCGAGGTGGAGGCGCCCTGGACATCGCTGGCGTGCGCTACAACTTGAAATTTGTGGCACCCGCAGTGGCCGATCGATCAACCATGCAACGACGCGCAAAGGACATCGGTTTAGAGGTTGTTTTTTGCGGACGCTTTGCAGGGCATGTGTGGGAGCAATTTGAGCTTCCGCTTTTTGTTGGTCGAGATTGGTTGCTGAATCTCTGCAACACGGCACCGGCGGTCAAACGGCGCCAGCTTGTTTTCATTCACGACGCTGGCGTTTGGGCGATTCCACACTGTTACAAGTGGACGTTTCGGATGTGGTATCGAGCATTGTTTCGCGTGCTTTCGTGGCGCGGCGTCGGACTGATGACGAACTCGGCGTTTTCTGCTTCCGAGCTTGCCAGATATTTAAGGATATCGATAGCCAGGATAAGTGTCGCTTCGCTTGGCACCGATCATATGAATTGCGGAGTTCTTCCGCGCGATGCGCTCTCCCGATTGTCGGTTCCTGACGCACGATTTCTGCTTGCCGTTGCCAGTCAGAATCCCAACAAGAATTTTGCCCTGATCGAGAAAGCCCTCGCTTTGCTAGGAGCATCAGCACCTGTTTGTATTGTTGTTGGGCAGGTGCGGGCCGACGTTTTTTCGAGCAGCGAACCGGCCCCGACGGCGCTGCGCTATTGTGGATATGTGAGCGACGATGAGTTGAAGGCGCTATTTGACCGCGCGACTTGCCTGATCTATCCATCGTTCTATGAGGGATTTGGCCTGCCACCACTGGAAGCGATGGCGCGCGGATGCCCGGTTATTTCGAGCAACACGTCGGCGCTGCCCGAGACCTGTGGTGATGCGGCCACGTACTGCGATCCGACCGACCCAGCTGATCTGGCACACGCCATGCGCGAACTTGTCGACAACCCCGCGTATCGCGATCAGATGGTGGAAAGAGGGCGCTTGCGCGCTTCTCGATTCCGGTGGGAAACCACCGCTGCCGTCTTGCTTCGCGTGATCGAAACCAAGATATCTTCGGCTTAGAGAATCAGGAAACTTTATGAAAGTCGCGGTAGTTCACGATTGGTGCGTCACCTACGGAGGTGCCGAGCGCGTCCTCGAACGGATTCTCGACATGTATCCGGAGGCTGATCTCTTTTCGCTCATCGATAAAGTGCCAGATGGCCAGCGCGAATTTATGCGCGGGAAGCAGCCGCAGACTACGTTTTTTCAAAAAATCCCCAACATAGAAAAACATTATCGGAAGTTGCTGGCGCTCATGCCACATGCCGTCGAGCAGTTCGATCTGAGCGGCTACGACTTGATCATTTCCAGTCACTACAGTGTTGCCAAAGGCGTGATCACCGGGCCGCGCCAAACGCACGTCTGTTACTGCCATTCGCCCATGCGTTACGCTTGGGACATGCAGCACAGTGCGCTCGCGGATGCTGGCTTGAACCGGGGGCTTAAGTCGATCCTTGCGCGCTGGCAACTCCACCATCTTCGGCAATGGGATGCGCGCTGCGCAAACAACGTTGACGTGTTCATCGCCAATTCTTCATTCGTTTCTGATCGCATCTGGCGGTGCTACAGGCGGCAATCTACGGTCATACCGCCACCCGTCGATGTCGCATCGTTTGCGTTGCAATCAGAAAAAGATGACTACTACATCAGCGTCGGTCGACTCGTCACATACAAAAAAGTTGACCTGCTGCTGGAGGCATTTCGACAACTGCCTGAAAAGAAGCTGATCGTCGTAGGCGACGGGCCCGAATTGACCGCCCTGCGCGCCAAGGCACCGAGCAACGTCGAGCTGCTGGGGCGGCAACCGTTTGCAGCAATGTGTGAGCTGGTGGCCCGGGCCCGCGCTCTTGTGTTTGCTGCCTACGAGGACTTCGGAATCGTGCCGCTGGAGGCGCAGGCTGCGGGCACTCCAGTAATTGCGTTCGGCAGCGGCGGTTCGCTGGAAACCGTGGTCGGTTACGGTTCCCCGCAAGAACATAGTGGATCGAGTGAGCGAGGCGTGCGCCCTCCCACAGGTCTCTTTTTCTATCAACAGAGCGTGAATTCTGTTCGCGATGCGATCAATAGGTTTGAGCAACTGCCAGCCGGCACGATTACGCCAGAAAACTGTCGCGAGCATGCGTTGGCATTCAACGGCGAGCGATTTGACGTGGAATTTCGCTCGCGGGTTGAGGCGGCGCTCAGCGATCGCAGGTATTAATAGCGAACGCGGGGCGTGCAGTACCGTCCTGGCGGATAAGCCCAAATCGATGCTCTGCATTAGTGGGATCTGGCCCGGAATCAACGTGACCATAGAAGTAAATTGAACCTACGCCAGGAATCAACGAGAGCAAGGATCGTGTCGCACAAACGTGGTTGCGCTGAACGGACTCAGTGCTGCCTGGGCTTTTCCAAAGCGTTGCGACGTGTGTTGGCCATCCGATTTCGGTGATATGCAACGGTTTACCGCGGCTGTAGCCGAGAATGCGCCTCACCCAGTCGGATGCGACTTGCGGCGTTGATGCTTTGCGCGACCAGACATACGCGTGGACCGATATACCGTCCACCAGATCGAGCAGGCCAAGTTCGACGAGCGCACGCAGATAGCCTCTATCAACTGCCTCGGGCGTTACAGAGCCAGCTATTATTTTTATATCCGGGGCGCTTCGACGAATGACCGGAACGACTTCTCGCAAAAGAGCAAGATAGTCTTCAGGCTTTCCCGGCGATCCGCCACCGATGCTGATGTCCCATTCATTCCAGATTTCAAGGGCGGCTACTTGCCGGTGCACGTTTTCGGCGACGAATTGCGCGTAGCGCGTAAACGCCAAACGTTCAGCGGCAGTCGAGGGTTTCATACCGCGGGTGTGAACCGGGTGACCATAACCCAGTAGCAGGACGGGGAAGATACCGCTTGACCGGCTAGCAGCCAAGAGCGCTTTGATCGGGGCCGGTAGGTCGTAAACGCCGGGCGAAGTCTCGGTATGCGACCAGTAAACCTCGTCGCGGACACCGGCCCAGCCGTTGGCTGCTAATCTGGGTATTTCGACCGCCGGGTCGCCTACACCCTGTGCAAAGTGGGTGGAAATACCCAGCGTGATTGATCCCGAGTTGGGTATCCGTGCGGTTTCGGCCTCTGCTTGAATGCACGCCCAAAGCAGCCAAAAGGCCAGCCACCGCAAGCGCTTGGGTGGGTTGTTGTCGTTTTTACCCACGCTCGCGGAAGGCAGGTGCATCAGCAGAAATTCGCGCTACCAGTGCAAGAATCAGAGCGACTGAAGCGTTTTCGATCGCGTTCGTCGTAAGCCCGTAGGTTAGGGTGACGAGGAACAGAACTAGTGGTACGCGCCCAAGCCGCTCTTTGCTGATTCTTAGATGCGCAACTTGCCAGCAAACATAGAGGGTCAGGGGGGCAGCAAGCATCCCCAGCGTCACAAAGATGTACAGGTGAAGATTGTCACCTGCATTAAAAAGATGTGGCTCGAAATAGGTTTGGGCGGTTCCCAATGCGCCCAAACCGCGCCCCGTAAGCCACGTACCGCGCTCAAACCAGAGATCGAATGCTTCCGGCCACATGTTGCGCAGGCGATCCTCGTACGAGTGCAACGACGATGACGTATTGAGCGCATTGAGGCGAGGGTTGTAGAGCAGACCGATCAGCGGCATTGCCCAGCCGAATGCCACAAGAACCGCGATAGTCGGAATGCGGATGCGGCGTAAGGCAACCGGAGATATCTCAGTGCACATGACGGCAACGGCGAGCACAACGAGCACCGTTTTTGAGTTGGTTAACCAGATACAGTAGGCCGTGGCACTGTACATGACTACTCGCCACGTACGCTTAGCTGTGTGACCGCAGGCCACGGTAAGCAGAATGACCGATTGAATGGCGGCATCAAACGACGCGCGTGACACGCCGCTGTAGCGCTGCACGTCACCCGACCACCATTCGCGGCCGGTCTCAACGGACACGCTGCCGACCGAATATTCGAAGCCGACCCACGGAAAAGCCAGATAGGGATTGAGCACTACGGCGACAACTACGCATGCCCACAATACGCCGATCATGCGGGGCCAGTGACCAATCCTCTGCCAAGCTGGTGCCAGCAGTAAACCGATGTAGATGGGGATAAAGAGATAGGTGGCGAAGGCGACCTGCGCTGGGTTCGGAATCATTAGCATGCCAACGAATATGGAGTATCCAAGGCACGCACACAACATCAGCGCGCGCGCACCAAAAGCACCCTTGGCAAACTGATAGGCGAGGGTGAGCATTGCGACGGCCAATCCACCGATGATCGGAAGGTACGCCGCAACCGCAAGCCCTGCGCTCGCCAACATCCAGCGCAGTGGTCCAGAAAAAATCGTCGACAGCATGAATGCGAGTGCGCCGATCAATTGCAATCGATTGAGCCACTGCGGTTGTTCGGCTGCGAATTGCCGATTACCTGGGTTGATCACAAACCTCTTCGAGCAAATTCTCGTAGGCATCTGCCTGACGCTCGGGGCGAAACGCCAAAGACCGTTGCATCGCGGCCGAGCTGTGCGCCAGGAGCATCGCCGGGGAATCGATATAGCCCCGAATGGCTGTTGCGAGCGCTTCAACGTCGCCAGAGGTGACAACCGTTCCGCAGTCAAGCCGCGGAATTTCTGGCAAGCCTCCCTGATCCGACACTATGACCGGTCGTCCGAATACAAGCGACTCAAAGGCGACGTTGCCAAGCCCCTCAAATGCGCGCGATGGCACAGCGACGATATCTACGCACGAAAAAAAAGAATGCGGCGGCTGTTGCCCGAGAAAGCTTGACTGCGGAACGCCATACTCGCGGATCAGGCTCTGGATGTACGCTGGTTTACCCTCGCCAGCGATCAGCAAGCGGGCTCCAGTGCCTTCTAGTTTTCGCCACGCTGCGCAAAGCGTATCAATGCCTTTTTCGCCTTCGACCCGCCCCATAAATCCAATGGTCAAGCCATGATTTGGTAGTGCGACGCTAGGCAGCGGCGGACAGGTTTTTGGCCACTCGCCGCGCCACGAGTTGTGTACCACGCGCTTTGTTTTGTGTGAGCCAAACATGCCAAACTGCGCATTACGATCCAGGATTGCCTGACTCACCGCGATGACCGCCGTCACATGGTGTTGTGCCGCACGTCGCGTGGTGCTCAGAACGCGACATGAGGTGCATTGTTTAGTGCATGCCGTGCCGCCACGAAACATCGCAGTTTGCGGACAGATTAAAGACTGGTCGTGGATAACGTGGATCACTGGAATTTTGCGCTTCGCGGCCTGCCACCACACATTGCAAGACCATCCTTGAAGATTGTGGGTCAGCAGCATATCGGGGCGGTCGGCGTCGAGTGCGTGCCCAAGAATATTTCCCATTGCCGGGTTCCACGCGTCTCGCAGATGCCATGCGAATGTCTGCAATTTCGGGCGAGTTGCGCCATCAAATGGCCAGTAGAAATTGCGCAGTCCGACATACTTTCCCTGAAAGTGCTCTGACACATGATCCGCGACCACGGCGTCGGTCGGTACGGTCGACATGACACGAATGCTGTGGCCTCTTGCAGCAAGGGAGTTTGAGACGGTAGCAACGGTTCGCTCGGCACCACCCACCAGGTAGGGAGGTTGCAACGTATTTACGTGAAGAAGTTTGATTTTTTTCATAAGACTCCGAGAGACTTGCTAACGCGCCACACAAAAAAGACTTCGCAAAGTGCAATCGCGCATGCACTTCCAAAAGCACCCCACAGCATTGAGCAGGGGACAAGTAGCACCCACTGCAGCAGCAGCCCCCACCGCATCGCCAACCAAAAGTGTCGGGCGCGGCCAGCTGCCACGTACGCGCGAAGCTCCATGCCTCGCACCAAGACGTGCAATGCCATCCAAATGGCCAATATTTGTAAGACTGACGACACATGATGTGAGTCGGAAAACTTCGATCCGGCAATCAGCGTTATCCAGAAGGGCGCACCAACGAACAGCACAATTGCAGCGCCCAGCGCAGCAGCGCCGAGCTTCATCAATTCGGGGGCACGCACCAGACTTGACGGGAGGGCCGCGCCCGCTTTGTAGCTCCTCGCCCAGCCGGGTAATTTCGCTTGCAGTATTGGCTGGAACATGGCGTATCCGGTTCGGGAAAGCTTGTCGCACAGCGCGTAGATGCCGGCTTCAGCGGTTCCCGACACGAGCCCGAGCACAATTACCGGTACGCTTCCCATGGCTTGCATTTGAATTTCCGGAACGTACGACGGGCGAGCGCGTTTCACTAACAACCACGCCAGCCGCGAGCTAAATCGACCGTAACTGGGCAGCCGATGTTTTCCGCGCACCAGATGCGCGACGATTCCCGAGGCTAACGTTGCACTGCTCTGCAGCGCGATGGCAATCGCTACGTCGTCGGGACTGTGCACCATGAGGAACACAAGAATTACTGCGAGGCCTCGGCCTGCGAGGTGATGGATGGCCGTGTACTGACTCTGCTCGGTCGCCAGGAAGTAGTAGGTGGGGAACGATAGTGTGCCGAGCACATTCAGCATCGCTAGCGCTAGCAGAAACGGGCTTCCGTTCCACGCATTGAATGTCGCGATCAGAGCCCACAAAACGCATGAACTCACCAAAGCAAGAATCGCTCTGATGAGCTGCGTCGCAGTAAAGACGCGCTGTATTGATATCGATGAATGTTGTCGGTGCGCAAGCGCGCGGATGGCGGTTCCGTTAATGGCGCTGTCGCACGCGAGCACCACCAGAAAGGTCGCGGCAACAGTCCAGGACAACAACCCAAAGCCCTCAACGCCTAAAGTTCGTGCGAGATAGGGCACAGTAAGCAGAGGCAGGAGCGTGTTGGCGATCTGCACAACGTAGAGACCGCCAAGATTGCGCTTGTTCAAGACTTTGCCTTGAGTAAATTCAAAATTTCGCGCAAAAATTCTTGTGTCTTCGGGTTTGCCGCCTGATGCTTCGCAAGCACAAACATAAACATAATAAAAAAGCCCACACCTGCCCCAAGCGTGGCGTTGATTGATCGTCGCGGACTGATCTGTTTAGTAGGCGCCACTGCGCGATCAAGAATTTTTATCAAAGAAAGATCACGCGTTTCGTCCACCTTGGACAACTCGGCGATGCGGGAAACGATTTCCAGAAGTCCTTCCTGAAGCTTTGCATCGCGTCGCAAACGGGAAACTTCCTCCGCAGTTTCGTTGGCAGAGGACAGCGATACATGCAACGAGTTTTGACCACCTTCGGTTCTTCGCTCCATTTGGCTGTAGCGCGCGCGAAGGGCCCCCAGTTGAGCTTCAACCCGTTGCAGTTCGGGATTGCCGGGCGTGGCGTAAGCGCGCATCGCTGCGGCAGCCGAAGCAATCGACGTAATTTGTGATTGCAGTTCCGCCGCAGTGGAGATCACGCTCTCCTCCTGACCTTTGATTCGCGCAAGTCCAGTGCGCCGTTCCGCTTCGCGCAACCTTGATTCCGCCTGCACCAATCTTCCTCGCGCGTCAGCCAGCCACGGTGCATAGAAATTGTTGCGCCTTTGCCGCTCGTCGCTGGCCAGTCTGCGAGAGACCTCATACATCTGCTCGATGGCAGCGTTGCAAAGTGTGGCCGACAGCGCGGCGTCTTTGTCGCTTACCTCGATTACGATGATTCCGTCCTTGCCAAGCGTAGTCGCCAGATTCGCATTCAAGCGACGTTCAGCATCGTCAATCGTCTCAACGCGGTAGTGCGCTACGAGTTGGTGCGCTTCAATGAGCGGCAGCAAGACCGAGCGGCTGCGCAGGATGCCGAGATACAGCTCAGACGGGTTTTTTTGGCCAGCAGCGCTGGCTGCAAGATCGCCGGAGCCGCCCACCAACATCATGAGATTGCTGGCTACAGTTGAGCTGACTTGCGGAGGTAACACCCGCGCCTGCGCCCGAAACACTGGCTCGATAATAAAAAACGCCACCAATCCAGCGAGTAGTCCGAACAACGTTCCAGCGAACAGCAGATTGCGTGACTTCACGATCGCTACGACCGCAGCACCCAACGGGCGCTCCGAGAGTCGGATTCCGGTAGCCACGGTCTAGAAGCCTCTAAGGATACGAATGCCAGCAGCGCCCAGTCCGAACTGATACAGGATTTGTGTCCAGTCCTTGATCGAGCGGGTCAATGACACCCGATCCGGGCTTTCGGGAACGATCACCGTGTCGCCCGGCGCGAGCGCCATGCTGAGATCCATCCGCTTGCCCAGAATGCCTGCTTCGCCGCTCAGCACCGTGCCATCCGCACGCAACAAATGCAGGCGATCCAGATCGCCGTACCGTGCAGCGCCACCAGCCTGACGAAGGTAATCGGAAAGGCGCTTGCTGCTGCCGTACAAGTAGGTTCCTTCATGCGCCACAGCGCCAACGACGCCAATGGTTGCGGGCACCGGCGGAACGTAGATCGCGTCGCCGTCTTCGAGCGCGACATCGGGTAAGCGCTCTGTCGATGCATCTTGCGGTAACAACTCGAAAATGATTCGTCCGCTTGCCTTTGCCGCTCGCAGTTTGGCAATTAATGCTTTCAGATTGTCTGCTTCACTCGGAGCGGCGAGAGCTTCTTCTTGCGACGTAAGATTGCGAGCGCGCGTCGCGAAATGACGCTGGAATTCTTGCTCCAGCTGATCGACGGCCTCATTCATGCGCGCCTGCTGAAACTGGCGCGTGCTTTCGCGCGAAAGTTCAATGCCGTAGACGTAAGCCTCTCCGCTCAAGCCACCTGCCCGTGCAATGAGCTGACGCAGCGAAGTTCCATGGGCTACTGAATACATGCCTGCGTTAAGCACCTCGCCCTCAATCTTTACGTACCGGGTGCGCTGCTCAGCGCGAATGCGGAAGTCTGCCTTCGAAAATATGGTAATGGTGTCACCCGGCGCGAGTAGCAGGTCATTCTGAGGATCGCGCTTGTTGACGGCGGATTCAAGGTTAAACGGGAGCAATTTGGGCGATGTTGAACGACGGTCGATGCGCTCGACCACTGCATAGTCCCAATTGATCTCGGGCATTTCGCGTCGAATTTCAGGTGCACGGCGTTCAGATAGCCGACTCAGTGTGGTTTGCTGGTTGCGCGCTGCCCAGTAGACAGGCGGCACCAGCGCATCGGCGTTCGGAATCAAGTCGCTGACTCTCATGCCATCGCGGTACGCGACTCGCAGCGGAAGCGCAACGAATCCGGACAAGGTGACCGTGTTTTCGAGGCGAGGGGAAATGGGAACAAATGTGAATAGTTCTCCATCCTGTACGGGTCTGGCCAGACCGCTGTTGTCGAGCACTACGATTTCTATCCTTCGCTCACGATGTCCAACGATGCGTTCAACAACGGCTTGGCCGGCGCGACCGGTGGTTGAAACTCCGCCAGCTAACGCAAGTAGTTGCGCTACGGTCATACCAGTTTTCAATTGGAATACAGCGGGCACATTGACGCTCCCTCCTACCGCAGCAAACCCGTCGGCTATCGGGAAGTGAACAATATCTCCGTTGCGGATCGGTACATCGCTACCGTTATTTCCGAAGGCAAGAAAATCGTATAGATCGATTTCGGCGACGGCCTCGCCGCCGCGGCGCAGTTGAACCCGTCTCAGATTTGCGCGTTCGAGCACGCCGCCTGAATGAAATGCGGCAGTAAGCAGCGTGCTTTGCGACGGTAACGTCACACTCCCCGGTTTTTTTGCTGCACCGGTGATGTGGATAAGGACAGGCTGCGTAGCCCCGACCGACGTCGAAAGCTCAAAGTTCTTGAACTGCTTTTGCAAGGCGCCGCGCACCACGCTATCAAGCTGGTCGCGTCGAAGGCCCGCCACTGTGAGAGTTCCTACGCGCGGGATGTAGAGTTGACCCCGGCGATCAACGATACCTACGTGCTCAATGTCGATTTGTCCCCACGCGCGGGTGGAGATCTCGTCCCCGGCGCGAACGATGTAATTGGTCGGCAGCGGCAATTGCTCTGGAGTGACGAAGGCCGTGGGGCTGGCGAACGCGGCGTCTCCAAAGCGGGCAAGGCGAGTGCCCAATGACTGTTCAACGAAGTCATCGAATTCAAATCGCAGCGGATTGAGCGGCGGCACGGTCGGACCCGCTTGAGGCACGTCAACCCCGGTGCCAATTGCCTTGTCAGCGCTTCCTCTGCTATCGATACGCGTCTCTACGGTGGTCGACAAGCGCAGCGACGGCGCACCACTACTGGAAGGCCTATCGATAATCTGCACTGGAGGTGTTGGCGAGATCGTCCGACCGCTTTGCCGACCCTGCCGCGACGACGATTCACTTTCCGACTGCAGTGCCCCCAATGGAAGGTCGACTGACGGCGTCAGCGAAAGAAGATCCTTCGCCTGCGACACAGAATTGACTTGCGCGCTGGAGTCAGCTGCAAGCACTGCGCTGAGGAACCAGAAACCAGCAAGTAGCTTCGCGCCCTTTACGCGGCTGGCCGAGAGTCGTGTCGAAATGGGATTCATCGTCGTTACTTTCCAGTGCAAGTCAATACGCGTTCTTTGTCGAGATCACGATCATCAGTGTACGCGCCAGAATGTAGAAATCGAACCACACCGACCATTGCCTCACATACTCGAGATCGAACTGAACACGCTTCTGCATCTTGTCGAGGGTGTCGGTCTCGCCGCGCCACCCATTGACCTGCGCCCAGCCCGTCAGTCCTGGCTGGACCTTATGGCGCACCATATATCCCCGAATCAATTGACGGTACTGTTCGTTGTGCGCCATGGCATGAGGCCGCGGTCCGACCAGGCTCATCTGGCCAGCGAGAATATTCAACAATTGCGGTAGTTCATCGATAGATGTCCGCCGAATGAATTTGCCGACTTTCGTCACTCTCACGTCATTCTTGCTTGCCTGCGTCGTGTCCCCTGAAATGCTGGTCGAAGCGGCCATCGAGCGAAATTTCCAGATCTTGAACGTTTGCCCGCTCATGCCATAACGAAGCTGTCGAAAGAAAACTGGCCCTTTACTGTCCCACTTGATGGCGATGGCAGTGGCCAGCAGAAGAGGACTGACAGCAATGAGCATGAGCGCGGCGAGCGTACGGTCAATGATTGCCTTCAGCGCCCAACCGGCGTCGACTGAAGGTGCCTCGCAAACGCCGAAAAGCGGTATTCCACCAAGCATTTCTAGTCTTGCTCGAATCGGTTTGTGGTTTGCAAAATCGTGAACTAAGTAGACTGACGCCGTCGTGTCTTCCAGAGCTTCAAGAATCGGTCCAACGCGCATCTCCGCTTCCATCGGCAACGAGATGAAGACGCGATCAACTTTGAGGCGGGCCACCTGTTCGGCGACATCAGCGAACTGACCCAGAAGCGGGAAATCTGGGCACGGCGGGACACGCGCCGCGACGCGATCTTCAAGAAATCCATGCACATTGACAGCAAGCCAAGTATCGTCTCGAATGGTACGAGCGAGCTTGATGTTGGATTCGTTGATTGCGACGAAGAGCACTGATACGCGTTCGCGGCGATGGAAAAAGCGCAGCGCAATCCAAACGGTCGCTGGCAGACAGAGCGCCGTACTGAAGCACGCCAGCAGCCCCCAGACGAGTATTGCTAACCAGGAGATTGATTGACCCGCAAAATTCAAAAGCGCAACGACGCCCAAAAACCACAGGAAGCCGACGAGCGTCCTAAACAGCGCGACGGAAAAAAAGTATGACCAACGATCCTGCTTATTCAGTACGGCGTCAATGGGTATTCGGCAATTGAACATAACCAGACAGGCCGCAATGATCAAAAGGAAGTTTGTGGTTTCTGCGGGACCATTGATCTGGGTCGCTGATAGCGCGTAGCAACCAGCAAGCAACGTAACTGCTCCGGGCACTATCCGGGTCAGCAGCGAGAACACTCCCGTTGAAATTGCCAGTAACGCGCCTTGGTGCCCATCTCTTTTCATCTTGATTCCCTCAGCCCTGAATTGAATATGTCGTCTCGCAGATCGTGTCTTGGCAGAGACGCGCGTCGTTGCAAGACCTCGTCGCAAGGTAGCCACTAGGCCTATCGTGCGAGAAATTGCGTTTCTAGCGATGAATCATATTTGCCTAGCAATCCACTGCACATGCGCAAAAATACCTACGCCGTTGCCAACAGCGTATAGGTAGTTTTTCGGATGCAGCGGTGAGAACTGGCATTTATCATTTTCCGTATGTCGAATCTTCCAGCTATGCTCGAACGCAATAAGACTCAGCTCATGTCTGCTGAAGACGAAGCGGCTTTGCGTGAAGAAGTAATGCGCCTCAAGAGCGAGCACTACGACCTGCAAATTGTTCTGCAAAACGCACTTGATCACGGGGATGTGATGCAACAGGAGCTCGCCGAACGCAACTCCGCGCTAAATCGTGAAGTGGCCGAGCGATCTCGCATCGAGTCGCAGCTGAAATCCCTTGTCGCGAAACTGCAAGCGGAGTGCTCTGAGTACGAGGTTCTTGTTGATATCCTCGCGCAGCATGGCGACGCCCTTGAGGATTCTCGCAGCCAAGAGATGGAAGTCCTTGAGAAGGAGGTACTCACGGACGCGCTTACGCAATTGCCGAATCGCCGTGCGCTCGATCAGAAGTTGCGCTTTCATTGGAACGAGGCTATGCGCGATGGAGTGCCACTTTCAATCATTTTGGGTGACGTGGATCATTTCAAGCTTTACAACGATTCCCTAGGACACCCCGCAGGCGACGAATGCTTGCGCCGCGTTGCGAGGGCGCTTCTTGCCGGGACGCGTCGCCCAAGCGACATGGTTGCCCGCTACGGCGGTGAGGAGTTCTGCCTGGTACTGCCGCACACCAATTCGGCAGGTGCGCAAACCGTCGCAAACTGCTTGATGGCTGCGCTGGCAGGCGCTGCCATAGTGCATCCGAAGTCATGTCACCCAAACGTGACATTGAGCTTGGGGATTGCGACCTTCGTCAAGAAAGGGAGCACCATCCTCAATCCGGAACAGCTTGTGGAGCAGGCAGATGCCGCCCTATATGAGGCAAAGCATGCCGGTCGTAATCGATTTCTTGTGTTTGAGGGCAAAGTATGAAGTCCAGATTGATCGGAAATTTTCGTCCGGATTCCGACGATACTGAGCATTTGTCAGTTGTCTTTTCCAAGGGACGCTTACCGGTCAAGCACCGCTGGCGGAACAACGGACTGACGGCAGATTTTGTTGCAAACTACGCTTCAACTTTTCTCGATCCGAGAGATAGCGATGATCCGCGAAAATTGAAAAGAATTCGCGAAATCAAGGACTCAGTAAGCTATGTGGCCAACGAGTTACTGGAAAATGGATTGAAGTACCATGAGGATAGCGATGAAGACAAGGTCGGGCTTCGATTGCGCTGCGAAATTCACGATGACGGCTTGATTCTTAACGTCAGCAATTGCGCGGCGACAGACGCGGTCGCAGCGCTAGAGGCGCTAGCCAGGGAGCTGCTTGTTCGTGACGTCACCGAGCTTTATTTTGAAAAACTTGAGCGAAATAGTGGCGAAAGTGCGGGCCTCGGTCTGATCACGATGGTTCACGACTATCAAGCACAGCTTGCCTGGCGATTGTTGCTACACGAAACGGGTAGGGTCACCGTTTGGACCCAAGCTTTTATTGCGCTCCCTCTTGAGTGCTAGTTCAGGAATTTGATGAGGTACGACCATGCGAGTTACCGGCGAAAACTATCAGGCGGAGTACGACGAAAAGGTCGGCACCATTTTTCTAAGGGGAAATTTTCGGCTCAACGGACTGGAAGAGTATCGGCCCGTCATGGACGCGCTGCTTGAAGCGCTAGCCGGGTCAAATCCGTTGACGGTAGACCTTATGAAACTCGATTTTCTGAACAGTTCAGGTATCGCAATCTTGTCAAAATTTGTGCTTGAAGCACGCAAGAGCGCTTCGACAATACTCATATTCAGTGCCAATGAAGACATTACATGGCAGTCGAAGTCGCTCAAGAATTTGCAGCGCCTCATGCCCTCGCTGGAACTTAACTTTCAATGTTCACCAACCACTCCCGCTGCCTGATAGAGGCGTAGAGTCTGCTCCGTAAGGCAGTCATGCTCATGATTGTGGTGCAAGGCGGGCGCGCCTCGCTTTTAACTGGCGATAGAGCATACTGTTGGCATTTAGCCATTTAAACAATCGCTCGTTTCCGCGTGATGATCAAGGACAAGAGCGACCTGAAATTCAATCGCTGTATTGACAAAGAGAGAAGATATCGTGCTTCGAATCGCCAGCCGCTCAGCCCTTTGGCTTGTTGCGTTTTCCACCATTTCGACAGCACATGCTGTGACGTGTCCGTTTGACAATGGCGGCTCAGACGCCTTGAATGATGGCGTTGTATTAGCCCGCTATGCCCTGGGCGTCACGGGATCGCCAATGATCGCCAACACCCGCTACTCGAGTCTCGATCCAGCGCAAGTCAAGCTAAACATCGAGTGTGTTGGGTGCGCGCTCGACATGAACGGAGATGGTCGGGTCGACACGGTGGACACCACGATCATCGCGCGCCACTTGGCCGGGTTTTCCGGCGCATCCCTGACAGCAGGGCTAGCGTTGGGCTCACCCGTTTCGGCGTCCCGCGCGGATACTGCTTCAGTCGTCAGCTTTCTGGCTGCGGGCTGCGCTGCTGGCGGTGCTGCGAATTCGTATGTGCAAGGTGGAAATGCCTTTGGTGCAGCTGCGGTTTTGGGCAACAGCGACGCTTTCCCGCTTACCGTAAAGACGGGGGGCAGCGCAATAAAAGTTGTCCTTGCAAACGGTGACGGAGTTGGCGTCTATCCAGGCACAAACGCAGCGTTTCTAAATCCGCCCAACGTAATTAGCGGTCTGGCGGGTAATCTCTTTGCGGGAGCGGCAGGTGCCACCATCTCAGGGGGGGGCGCGAACACGACGGACTGCGACGATGTCGACACGTTGCAAACGACCGGTGCCAAGCGAACCTGCGTCAATGTCGTCACCGGCGACCACTCGACGATCGGTGGTGGACGTGGCAACCGGGCAAATAGTCGCGGCACCGTTGCGGGGGGCATCAGCAACTTCGGGTCAGGTATCGACTCAACGGTAGGCGGCGGCATCCGCAATGCCGCCTACGGCAGTTACGCAGTGGTAGCGGGCGGCGATACCAACAAGGCTACGGGCAGTCAGGCGATGGTTCTGGGCGGCGTCGCCAATCTTGCGTCAGGGACAGGCAGCGCGGCCTCGGGCACCTTCGCAAAAGCGCGCGCTGATGGCATGTTTGCCTGGAGCGATTCGCTCTTAGTGGATTTTGATCCCGCCGCTCTCGGCGAACGTGGCGCGTCCATTACCAACGGCGCGCCGCTAGCGAACTCCTTCTACGTAAGGGCCACGGGCGGGGTGAAGTTTGTGACTGGCGTTAACCCTGTTACGGGAGCATTCACGCAGAGTTGCGAAATTAGCCCCGCTGGGACAGGCTGGTCTTGCTCAAGTGATCGCAATTTGAAGCACATGATCACAGAAGTGTCACCCACCGATATTCTGTCGCGACTGATGACGGTTCCGGTGAGCAGCTGGGCATTTATCGGACACACCAGCAAGCAACTAGGCCCAATGGCGCAAGACTTTTACCGTGCGTTCAAACTGGGTGATTCAGACCGACATATCAACTCGGTGGATGCACAAGGGGTCGCGTTTGCTGCGATTCAGGGGCTCGCCCAGATTGTCGCCGAAAAGGAAGCAAAAATTGCCAGTCAGGCGGTCGAGCTTTCTGCCTTGAGGCGCGAGATAGACGCAATCAAAAGTCGACTTGGTATGTGAGCGTTCAAGGGGAGCTGAGGCGAGGACATGGCGTTGTCTTGTCATCTAGTTGGCGAGTATTCAGCACAATCAAAGCCAATTTCAGGTTTAAGTTAACGACACCTAAAATTTCGCTGCCCTTATCGAGCATCAGACGCGCCGACGGTCGTTGGTCGATCCTTGCGCTACTGCGATTCAACGCCCAGCGCTGGTGCTTACTCAAGTGGCCTTGACCGAATACTGTTCTTTTGAGCGGTCTGTAGGCGCGGATTTAGCCGCGCTCTCAACGTACCACGCAACGCCAGGTCGTAGCCTACTAGGCCCAAACGAAAAGTATTGGGCCCTGACCGCAGACTCGACGGCCACGGCGCGCCGCAAGGTCGAAGCGCTGGAGCGTATAGCCCGCCGCCCTGGCCGAGCGCTTGATCGGTGCTGCGGGCAACTTGATGCAAGTTCATCTCGAACAGCTCAGCCGCAAACGGGCCAGCCAATGCAAGCGAGCAGAAGTGGCATTGCCCGCCTACACCGGATCCGAGCGACGGCAAGTCTCCAGCTGACGCACAACATCGGTGGTTTGATTGCTCAGCGTTATCGCTTGTCATCCGGGCGACCGACGCTATCAACGTAATTAATTTTCTCTTCTGATTTGTGGCTAGATGTCGGGGCAATTTCCGTCGGATCTGCTTACTACGTCAGAATCGTCGAAGCCAAACGCGCGATAGCCCGCCTGTGGCGGGGGCTATAAAAGCATCCGGTTGCGCAATGCGCGCCATGCACGGCCGTCAGTCGCGACGCGGTCAGCAGTCACCCGAATCCATGATCTCCAAATCGATGAGGCTGTGGGTGTCAGCAGCGATTTGAATCGAATAATCGCCATTTTTACGGCGGAGTAAGTAGTTTTGCGGATAGTGCAACCGCCGATTTCTAACTAATCTTTGCCCAATGAAATGGTTGCGCATGATTTGGAAAAAAGGCAATAGGCAAAGATGAATCGCGAACACAATGTAGCGTCATCGCTATGCAACCGAACACGTAGAGCCGCCATCAATAGCGCTTGCCTGATCGTAGACCTACGCAATGGGCTGGCTGGCTCAATGTCTGTGATCCGTCGCTGCACGAGCCGATTAGTTTCTAGAAGCTCTGCGCAACTTCGCCACTCTTTTTGTTACGTTTTTTTAGTTCGTAGCCAACGTCGGTATTTTTCGGGAATAAATTCGTGAACGACATCAGTATTAGCCAGAAATCAACGGCGAACTTGGGCTCGGTCTCACTAGCGGCATCATTTGGTTTATTCGTCATCGTCGTCGTCGCTGCCAGCACGCTGATCCAGCTTTCGATGCAGCAACAGGTTATTGCCGACGCGCAGGCGAGGCTTGTGGTGAACACCCTAGGCCTGTCAGAGGCGATTGAGCTGTCCGATCAGTCAAGAATTCAGCTCGCGGCGCAGCGAGTCTTCCAAGACGGCGATGCAAGGAGACTTTTAATCACCGACACCGTTTCGCAACCGATTGCTGATTTACGACCCAAGACAACCAGTGTCACCACGACGACATCGCTCACGCTCAGTGATTGGTTGCCGCGCGCAATCTGGTCCAAGACGCTCCATCGGGCGCTCGATAGTCAGGGACTTTCAACCGGTACGTTGGCTGTCGACTACGAATTCAAAGCGTTGGCGCAGTCGTTTTTCTGGATACTTGTCGTGGCGGCTGGCTTACTTGGCTTCGCGGTCGTTCTTGCGCGGAGAACACATCAAAGGCTCGACCAGGCGTTGCGGCTACCAACGCGATCAATTGAAGAACTCTCCGAACAAATCGCCCAGACAGGCGCGCTTTCGACACGGCTGCCCAAGCTTGCTGGCAACGATTTTGGTCGCTTTGAGTGGGCTGTGAATCGGCTGATGGAGCAATTGGAGCGTCAGGAGAAGAAGTCGTCTCTGCACCTTGCGCGTCTTGAAGTAGAAGTTGACAAACGCACGAAGGCGCTCGCGGCGACCAATGATCGCCTGAGACGGCTGGCGTACACGAGCAGCGAAACCTCACTCCCGAACCGGGCAGCTTTTCTTGACAGATTGCATAAGCTTTGCGCAACGCCATTTTCTGATCGCGAAGTCCTCGCTGTGTTTGTTTTGCGAATGACGCGTGTGCGCTACGCAAACGAAGCTTTTGGATTCGATGTTGGTGACTTGATGATCGAATCAGCTGCAGCGAGTTTGGCTGCGGCAGCGTCGCCATCCTCGGAGATATTTCATTTGGGCGGTGCCGAATTTGCCGTCGTACAAATTAATGCACCACAAGAAATGAGCGTAGTTGCCGATGATTTATTGCGTCTGGACGAAGCTCCATTTGTGCATCGCGGCGCTACCTTGACGCTACTGCCAAAAATTGGTTACGCAGTTTTCCCGCTTGATGCAACCAACGTCGATGACTTGACGCGGTTTGCGATGCTCGCGTTGAACGTTGCTACATCGGCAAACGGTGCAAAAAAGGTCGTCCACTACTCGCCCGCGCTGCTTCAGGAGACTATCGAATTAGTTCATATCGAATCAGCAATCAAACGTGCTGTTGATAGCGGACAGTTTGAGCCGTATTTTCAGCCGCGTATTGACACCAAAACAGGTCGCGTGAACGGTCTTGAGGCGCTAATTCGTTGGACTAGTCCGGAGCTTGCGAACTACACCAATTATGAATTGATTCCCGTTGCCGAGAGATCACTGCTGGCCACTGAGTTGGACGCAAAAATGATGCGTAAAGTTGTTCAGTGGCTGGCGCCGCTGGCAGCAGAAGGCATTCGCGTTCCAATTGCCATTAACCTCTGTGCGCAAAGTTTTGAGCGACCCGCGTTGCCCGATGAAATCGCGGCCCTAGTGCACTCTCACGGTATCGACATAGGACAGATTGAGATTGAACTCGTTGAGACGGTTCTCGTAGAGAATAACGACGTGGTCATGCGTAACTTGATGGCCTTTGGCGACATGGGCATTGGCATCCTGCTCGACGACTTTGGAACAGGCTATTCGTCATTGCGCCATCTTCGTGATCTTCCAATTTCAACCGTTAAGATTGACCGTATTTTCATCGCTGGTCTGCCAGAACACGCCGCCTCGCTAGCGATTGTGCAAAGCACCATAGAGCTCGCGAAGAGACTGGGTAAACGCGTTGTGGCCGAAGGCGTGGAAACGTATGCACAGTGGGAAATGTTGCGCGACATTGGATGCGACGAGGTGCAAGGCTATTTCCTGATGCGCCCGGCGCCTGCGGCCGCTATCGCCAATATGCTGCGACAGCAGTTCGACACGTCCGTTGGGCACATGTCAGTGGACTTGAGCCACCTTGCTGATGATCACCTTCCAATTGTGCTACCCATCGCCCCCGCTTGAAACACGCTTGAAACGTGATCCTGTCAATGTTTTCATGTGCGTGTCGATGGCCCAACCTACGATTTCGTGGTTGAACACGTAGAGCACGCAGGCCTAAATCTACTCTGCACCCCACCCGCTTCGGCTTTGCGTCAAAGCGTTCACATGAGAGTGCGCACACGCCGAAGTTGTCAAATGCGATGGCCCTTGACTTTGAACGCGGCAAAAACGCCCCCAAGTCAATTCGGCAAGCGCATCGCGAGCAATCATCATGGCTAACGCCCGACCCTTCGACGCGACGTGGTAGCCCGCCTGCGTGACCGAGAGCACCCGTAGACCACCGCAAGCGAGAACTCGCCCACCAGCTCGCTGACCCGTTACGCCCGATTTCAGACTGCTCGGGCAACACTGTGCTCCTCCTCTCCGCAGCCGTTAACCGGCCGCTCTCGTAGCGCTTCCCGCACTGCCCGCTGCGACAAAACTCAGGTTCTCGGCCTTCTAGTGGCGAACCACTTCGGCTATGTATTTACGGGTGAACGCACGTCGCAAGAGCTTCAATTTCCCAGCTTTGTTTTTTTCTGATTTCATTTCAATTTGCGGTTCCCTAAGCGCACAACGGGAATCGCACAAGTTCACACTCGCGCAAATAAAAGTGCGCGGAGATCGTTTAACTTTAAGTGGATTGTTTTGGAGGCGGGTAGCGGAATCGAACCGCTCTAAACGGATTTGCAATCCGCTGCATAACCTCTTTGCTAACCCGCCGTCTCTGCTCTCTATGCGTAACGACAAATGTCACTACGCAAATGAAAACGGAACCGTTGCGGTTCCGCTTGTTTGCTACCAGTCTTGGAAACTGGAGCGGCAGAAGAGTCTCGAACTCTCGACCTCAACCTTGGCAAGGTTGCGCTCTACCAACTGAGCTACTGCCGCGACTAATAAAATTATAGCTGATTCGCAAATGGATGCAAATCGACTGGGACGGTTACAGGACTTTCGCAATGGCCTCGGCGACGTAATTGACGTTCTTTCCGTTGAGCGAGGCGACGCAAATACGACCGGAGTCGACCGCGTAGATGCCGAACTCATTGCGCAAACGATGCACCTGATCTTTCGTCAATCCAGAGTACGAGAACATGCCGCGCTGCGTGAGGATATTTTCGAAATTTGCGGTCGGCGCAAGGCGCTTTAGCGCGCCGTGCAGCGCCACGCGCATCGCCTTGATGCGATCACGCATTTCGCCTAATTCCTTTTCCCAAAGCACACGCGCCTGCGGGTCGGTGAGCGCTGCGGCAACGACCGCGCCACCGTGTGTCGGCGGGTTCGAATAGTTGGTGCGAATCACGCGCTTTAATTGCGAGAGCACGCGTTGAGCCTCATCCTTGTCTGCGGCGACCACGGAGATTGCGCCGATGCGCTCGCCGTACAGAGAGAATGACTTTGAGAACGAACTCGATACAAAGATCGGCCCCGGTGTTTGTGAGAACAGCTTGACCACAGCGCCGTCTTCTGTCACGCCGTCGCCGAAGCCCTGGTACGCCATATCGAGAAATGGCACCAGTCCACCCGCGCGAACAGCTGTGGCGATTTCCTGCCACTGTGCGAATGTGGGATCGACGCCGGTAGGGTTGTGACAGCACGCATGAAGCACGACGATACTGCCCACAGGCATCGCTTTCACGGCAGCCAGGAAGCCGTCGAAGTTCAGGCTTCGCGTCGCGGCGTCGTAATAGTCGTAGTCACGCACATCGAAGCCCGCACTTTCGAATAACGCGCGATGGTTTTCCCAGCTTGGATTGGAGATGTAAACAGCTGCATCGGGCGATACGCGCTTCAGAAAGTCCGCGCCGACTTTCAACGCCCCGGTTCCGCCAACTGCTTGCACGGTGACAGCGCGGTTGTTTTTTACGATGTCGGAATCAGATCCGAACACTAGTGCCTGAGTCGCCTTGTCATACGCCGCAATGCCGTCAATCGGCAGGTAGCCTCGCGGTGCCGATTTTTCAGCCATCGCGACCTCTGCTCGCTTGACGCATTCAAGCACTGGAATCTTGCCATTTTCATCGGTATACACGCCGACGCCCAAATTGACTTTGGCGGGATTGGTGTCAGCGTTAAACGACTCATTAACCCCCAGGATCGGGTCGCGTGGCGCCATTTCGACGGCGGAAAATAATGATGCGGCGGTATTTGGCATGGATGAAAAAAGTGAACGAATTTTTGGAATTGGTTTTCAAACGTATTTTATCGTGTGTGGCATCAACCGCGCCCGTCACAAGCCTGCGACCAACGGTTTCAATCACGATAAGATAGCTCGATGATTAGATTGGTTTACGTTAGCACTTGCGCCCAAAACGTCCAGCTGGACGACGTTGAGTCGATTTTGCGCGTCGCAGAATCGTGGAACGCTGATCGTGAGATTAGCGGGATGTTGTGCTGGTCCGGAGAATTTTTTCTGCAATGTCTCGAAGGCGAGCGTGGCCCGGTAACCCAATGTTTCGCGCACATCGCTCGGGACCGTCGCCATCACTCGGTGGAGCTAATCGTCAGTTCCCCGACCACCGTTCGCTGGTTCTCAACGTGGGGCATGGGCTTCACGCGACTGATGTCATCGGGCCGTGTCGACCTGCCGAACTTTGCGGGAGGCAGTTTCAATCCGTATTTGTTGGAGGCAACGGATTTGCAGGATACCTTTGCACGCCTGGCAAGTCAGGCGCAGCGTTTGAGCGTTGACCCTTGACCCTCGTCCCTTGACCCTCGTCCCGTGACCCAGAGGGTGCGAAGGGGTAATCCCTAGTCGCTGTGAGGATGCGCTCAATAGAATTCGAAGAAGCGGTTTGTTAAATATTCATACCGATTGTTAATAAATAAGGAGGTTACTTTGAAGGTTTCACTTAAGGCTTCGGCGATTGCCGTTGCGGTCTCGTTAATGGCAGTCAGTGCAGCGAGTGCACAAACCGTGAAGGTCGCGTTTATTGAAGGCATGTCCGGCCCCTTCGGCGGTGTCGGTCAAAATCAGCTGAACCATTTCCAGTACGCTGCTGAGCAGTTCAGCGGCAAGAATGCAAATTCGGGCGTGACGGTGCAAATCGTGCCTATGGACTCGAAAGGTAGCCCACAAGAAGCGCTGGCACTGTTCAAAAAAGCCACGGATGACGGCATCCGCTTTATCTCTCAAGGTAACGGCTCGTCGGTTGCTGGCGTCTTGATTGACGCGGTGAACAAGCACAACGAAAGGAACCCCGGCAAAGAGGTCGTGTTCCTAAACTACGCAGCGATTGATCCGGACTTCACCAACAGCAAATGCTCGCCGTGGCACTTCCGCTTTGATGCTGGCGTCGACATGAAGCTAGAAGCCCTGACCAACTACATGAAGGACAACAAGGCGATCAAGAACGTCTACGTGCTGGGTCAGAACTATTCATTTGGCCAGCAGGTGTCCAAGTTCACGGCATCAATGCTCGCTACCAAGCGTCCGGACGTGAAGATCGTTGGCAATGAATTGCACCCGCTCGGTCAGGTCAAGGACTTTGCTCCGTACATCGCGAAAATGATGGCTGCTGGTGCCGATACCGTGGTCACTGGTAACTGGGGCCCCGATCTTGCGCTCCTGATCAAAGCTGCCAAGGATGCTGGCTTCAAGGGCAATTTCTATACGTTTTATGCAGGTGTGATTGGCGCGCCGTCAGCGATCGGCGAAGCCGGAACAGATCGCGTGTTCCAAGTGAGCTACTGGCATCCAAACGTTGAGAAAAATGCGCTGGAGTCCACCTACACAGGCTTCAAATACAAGTTCAAGGAAGAGTTCTACACGGTGGCTTTGGTCAACGCAACGAAGTTTCTGGTCGCCGCCGTTGAGAAGAGCAAGAGCACCGACGGATTGCCAGTGGCGCGCGCGCTCGCTGGCATGAAAGGTAAAGGCGGTTCTGGCGAAGATATCGAATTGCGCGCAGCGGATGGCGCGATGCAGCAGGCGCTCTACATTTCGCAGTGGACTCGTGCTGGCGGTCCTGGCGTGAAGTACGCCATGGAAGGCACGGGTCACGGGTTCAAGACCGTTCGCTATCTGGAGCCGAAGCTGGCCGCGATGCCGACAACGTGCCAGATGACGCGTCCCTAGGAAAGCGCTGTAGCGTCGGTTCTTTTGCGGCAGCGGCAAGACGATTGCGGAGATGCTGATGAACAAGCATGTCCCTTGCTTGCTTGTCGGGCGGGCTGCATGCAGAACACAAAAGCGGGCCTGCGCCCGCTTTTGATTTTTTTGGTCACATTGCCGCGTTCGTGGCACTGTTTGTAAACTTGCAAGTGACGCTCAGTAGCGGCTAGGGGCCCGATGGAATTCTTCACAATATCCTTACTCAACGGCGTGAGTTACGGGTTGCTGCTGTTCATGCTGTCCGCAGGTTTGACGCTCATCTTTTCGATGATGGGCGTGTTGAATTTTGCGCACGCCAGTTTCTACATGCTGGGGGCGTATTTTGCTTATCAGGTTTCGGAGTGGACTAATTTCTGGGTCGCCTTCGTCATCGCGCCGGTACTGGTCGCGCTGCTGGGTGGGGCGTTTGAACGCACCGTTCTGCGCAAAACCCACAAGTTTGGGCATGTCGCAGAGCTTCTGGTGACGTTTGGTTTGTCTTTCGTCATCCTTGAGCTCGTGCAGCTGGTCTGGGGCCGAACGCCCGTTGAATACAAGGTGCCCGCAGCGCTCGACGGATCGTTATTCAAGCTCTTCAATTCCACCTTTCCAACGTATCGCGCTTTCATGATGGTCGTGGCGATCGGTATGCTGGCGAGCCTGTTTCTGGTGCTCAAGAAAACGCGGATCGGATTGGTCATTCAGGCTGCGTTGACGCACCCGGATACAACTGAGGCGCTGGGACACAATGTGCCGCGCGTGTTTGCTTTCGTCTTTGCTGGCGGTTGTGGGCTGGCCGCGCTGGCGGGCGTGATTGGCGGCAACGCGTTCATCACCGAGCCGGGCATGGCGCAGGCGGTCGGCGCAATTATTTTTGTCGTCGTGGTGGTTGGCGGCATGGGTTCGCTAGGCGGCGCGCTCATTGCGTCGCTGCTGATCGGCGTGATGCAGACGTTTGCCGTGGGCCTTGACTGGTCGTTCATTGGCGGCCTGCAATCGCTTGGTGTTGACGTGACGCCAGAGACTTTCGGATATCCAGTATGGAAATTAAAGCTCTCTCAGGTGGCCCCAATCCTTCCGTATTTACTGTTGGTGGTGATGCTGGTGGTCAGACCCAAAGGCATCATGGGGACTCGCGATGAGTAACGCTGCGATGAAACCCCTCCACTTCAAACCGCTCAACGGCGTTCGCATCGTCGTCTGGAGCGCGTTTGCCGTCATCCTGCTGCTGCTTCCCGTATTGGCGCGATCAAATTTTGCCGTCACGCTGCTCTGCCTGACGGGCATCGCTGCAATCGCCTGCATGAGCTACAACATGCTGCTCGGTCAGGCTGGAATGCTCTCGTTTGGCCACGCGGTCTACACCGGGCTTGGCGCGTTTGTCGCGATTCACGCGATGAACAAAATCGGCGGCGGCTGGCCGATCCCCATGTGGATGATCCCGCTGGTGGCAGGATTTGCCGGCCTTGGCTTCGGCGCACTGCTGGGATTTGTCACGACGCGAAAGGCGGGTACGCCGTTTTCGATGATCACACTGGGCGTGGGCGAGCTCGTCTTTGCCGCAGCGCTGATGTTTCCCGAGTTTTTTGGCGGCGAGGCCGGCATTAACTCTAACCGCACGGCGGGCAGCGGCTGGATGCACGGTTTGGGCCTTAACTTTGGCGGGCAAATTCAGGTTTACTACCTGATTGCGATCTATCTTTTCCTGTGCACGGCAGCGATGTATGCCTTTACGCAAACGCCGCTTGGACGCATCGCAAACGCGGTGCGTGACAACGCGGAGCGCGCTGAATTTGTGGGCTACGACACGCGTTGGGTGCGCTACCTCATCGTGATGGCGTCGAGCTTTTTCGCGGGCATCGCGGGCGGCTTGACGGCAATCAACTTTGAGGCGGCGACGGCAGATCTGGTTCACGGAACGCGCTCAGGGGGGTACCTGTTGTTTACATTTCTGGGTGGCGTCGGCTTCTTCTTCGGACCGATCATAGGCGCAGTGTTGTTGATATTTTCGCTTGTAGTGCTCTCCGAGTTGACGAAGGCCTGGCAGCTCTATGTGGGTATTGTGTTTCTCATCATGGTGGTGTTTGCGCCCGGCGGAATTTCGTCGTTGTTGATGCTCAATTTGCGCCGCATCAAATATGGCGAATGGCGCAAGATGCGCTGGCCGTACGCGGGAATGGTTTTCTTCGGGCTCATCGCGCTCTGGGGCTTCGCAGCGATTGTCGAAATGGCCTACCAAGCGCAAGTTGCCGCAGGCTCCGGCAGCGTTGTGACGGTTGCGCGAATTCCGATGGATGCCTCCGTGTTGGCGTCATGGCTGATCGCCGCCGCAGTGCTGCTCTTCGGCGGCATATGTTTTGAGATTTGGCGTCGTAAATTCAACAAAGTCTGGGGCGAGGGCGAAGAGCGAATCGCCGAAGCGATCAAAAAGGCGGAGGCAGCCATCGTATGAGCACCTACGCACTGGAGCTGTCGAACGTCACCAAAAGTTTCGGCAAAACCGCCATCATTCGCGGGGTCAATCTCGCGGTCAACAAAGGCGAGCGTGTTGCCGTGATCGGACCGAACGGTGCGGGCAAGAGCACGTTGTTCAATCTCATCAGCGGGCGCTTCGAGCCCACCAGCGGCAGCATCAAACTGCACGGCAACGAGATCATTGGGCAGCGACCCTACGAGATCAGCCGTCGCGGGTTAGCGCGCAGTTTTCAGATTACCAATATCTTCTCGCGACTGTCCGTCTTTGAAAACCTGCGCTGTGCGGCGCTCTTTTCCAGCGGGCAAAAATACAGTTTCTGGAAACCGCTGTCGAAGCTCACGGAGTTAAATGATCGTACCGAGGCGTTGATGGCTTCGCTCGAGTTGAAACGTCGGCGTGATGTCCCGGCATCGCTGCTCACCTACTCCGAACAACGCGCCCTCGAGGTGGGATTGACGATTGCGGGCGGCGGCGACGTGATCCTTCTGGACGAACCCACGGCGGGTATGAGTCACTCCGAAACAGACCGATTTGTTCATCTCATTCGTAAAGTCACGGTCGGAAAAACACTGCTAACAGTGGAGCACGACATGGGCGTTGTGTTCGGTCTCGCTGATCGAATCGCCGTGCTGGTTTATGGCGAGGTCATCGCGTTTGACACGCCGGATAAAGTGCGGGCTGATGCCAAGGTCAAAGAGGCGTATCTCGGCGCAGTCCTCGACGCTGAAGGAGCGCACGCATGACCACCCCTGCCAACGGCAGCCCCTCCAAAATCGCGCTCGAAGTCAAGGAGCTGAACGCCTTTTACGGCAAAAGCCACATCCTGCAGGGCGTCAACCTTCACGTCCGCGAAGGCGAAATCGTCGCGCTCCTGGGCCGCAATGGAGCAGGGCGCTCGACGGCGGTCAAAGCCATCATGGGTATGGTCGACAACAGCGGCGAAGTGCTCTGGCGCGGCAAAAACATTCTCGGCATGAAAGCCTACGAGATTGCGCATTTGGGGCTCGGCTACGTTCCCGAAAGCCGCGATATTTTTCCGAAACTCACTGTGCATCAAAACCTGATGCTGGGTGAAAAAGGCGGCAAAAAGCCAAACCGCTGGTCATTCGAGGACATGTACAAAATGTTCCCGCGCCTGCGCGAACGTCAGCACACCGAGGCGGGCGTGCTCTCTGGCGGCGAGCAACAAATGCTCACGCTCTGCCGAACATTGATGGGCGACCCGGACCTCATCATGATCGACGAGCCGACCGAGGGGCTTGCGCCTGCGATTGTGCAGCTCGTGGCGGAATATTTGATGGAGCTGAAACGACGCGGAATCAGCGTCGTTCTGGTCGAACAAAAGCTCGCGATTGCGCTGCAAATCTCAGATCGCGTCTACGTGATGGGCGACCGCCGTATTGTGTTTGAGGGCACACCGGCGGAGCTTAAGGCCGACGCGAATATCCGTAAAGAATGGCTGGAAGTTTGAGATCGATTGCTGGTACAGCTTTTAGTTAAAAAGACCACTGCATTGCGGATAGCGTTAAATAACGCCACTTGTCGACTTTGCGGCTTTTGCGCTGTTAGCCCCAATGCAGAGGGCATTTCGCAGAAAAGCCATTTTCCGGGATGCGGCAACAAAGGCCAATTGCGCCACGCTTTCCTCCACCCGGATCAAGCATCGCGCTCACGATTGATCAGCCGCTGCCTTGCCTGATCGAGGTGAAACTGCATCGCCACGCGCGCCCGATCGCCGTCTTTTGCGCGGATCGCTTCAACAATCGCGGTGTGTTCTTCGAGCACTTTTTGCGCGCGACGGGCGGATCCGGTTCGCGTCAGGCTGATCGACAGCCGCATAAAACCGGACAGCGCCTCATGCGTGCTCTCCAGCACATCGCGGAAAAACTCGTTGCCGGTTGCGTCGGTGATGCTTTTATGAAACGCCAAATCCTCCTCGGCGTTCATCTTCCCACCAACTGCCGACAGCGCGAAGCGCTCGTGCGCGGCGTCGATGACCGACATTTGCTCGCTGGTTCTTCGCAGCGCGGCAAAGCGCGCCGCGTCGCCTTCCAGCGAAATTCGAACCTCTTGACAGCGCATATACGACGCGATGTTTTCGGCCGAAGAAAACGTCTTCAGCCGCGAAGCGGGCTGCGCGCTGACGAAAGAGCCGAGGCCCTGTTGCGCCGTGACCAATCCATCTGCGCGCAGCCGCAACAGCGCTTCGCGCACGACGGGTCGCGACACGCCGAAGCTCGCCGAAATGTCATTTTCCGAGGGCAGCTGATCGCCAACATTCAACTTTCCGGAAACGATTTTCTCAAAAATCTGGCCGTAAAGTTGGTCAGACAGCCGCATGCGCTTGGCCGAGCCTGCGGTGCCCGACGCGCCCACAGGCTCGTGAATATGTGCAGCTGCGACCTCCGCCTTGCGCAGATCAAGCGCCACACCCGTGCGTTTGCGTCCAGCCATTTTGGCTAGCGAAACGCCGAAGTAAACGCTACCCCTTTGATGCCCGGGGCCCACGCCCGACGCCGGTGGCTGATTGGGCTTAGGGCGTGGATACCGGCCTGCGCCGGTATGGCAAGCAATTGCATTCAGCGTCTCCCTAATCGATCTTGATGTTGCCCGCTTTGATCACCTTTGCCCACTTCGCGATTTCACTCGCCTGAAACGCCGCGAACTGCTCTGCCGTCATGGCCGATGGCTCCATGCCCAGCTTGCCAAGGCGCTCCTGAATTTCCGGGCTCTTGATGATTTTTGCAACTTCGCTTTGCAGGCGTAGCAGCACCGGCGCTGGCGTGCCCGCCGGAGCAAAAATAGCCTGCCACGATTGCAGGTCGTAGCCCGCAACGCCGCTTTCGGCCATCGTCGGCACATTCGGCAGTTGCGGCGTGCGCTTCGCCGACGTGACCGCCAGCGCGCGTACTTTGCCACTCTCGATGAACGGGCCTGCGACGACGCTGGTGTCAAACATCATCGGCACTTGGCCGCCGATCACGTCCTGCATGGCTGGCGCGCTGCCTTTGTACGGGACGTGCACCATGTCGAGGCCCGCAATGCCTTTGTAGAGCTCACCACTCAAATGCTGCGACGTGCCGTTTCCTGCCGATGCGAACGAGACGGAACCGGGCTTCGCTTTCGCCGCGGCGGTGAGCTCCTGTACGGTCTTGTACGGGCTCGATGCGCCGACCACGAGCACGTTGGCGTTGGTGCCGATCAACGCGACAGGCGCGAATGATTTCACCGGGTCGTACGGCAGCTTCGGATACAGGCTCACGTTGATCGCGTGCGAGCTGATCGTGCCGCCCAAAATGGTGTAACCATCCGGCGCAGCTTTTGACACGAAGTCAGAGCCGATGTTGCCGCCCGCGCCCGCGCGGTTTTCAACAATCACGGTGGTGCCCAGCGCCGGGCCAAGCTTTTGTGAGATCAGACGGGCCAGAATGTCCGTAGTGCCGCCCGCCGGGAAGGGCACGACGTAAGTAATGGGCTTTGACGGCCATTTGTCCTGCGCAAACGTGGGTGCGGCCAGAGTGCAGACTGCGCCGATTGTGGCGGCGAGCAAGGTGCGGCGAAGTGTTGAATGTTTCATGTGTCCTCCTGAGTTACAAAATTGGGGTAGCGCCGAATAAATTCAATGTCTAGCCATGCCGACGGAGGTCGGTATCCACGCCCCTGGCCTCCGCCTGTGCAGGCTCTCCGCAAAGTCAAGCACTTGCGTCGGGCGTGGGCCCCGGCCTTCGCCGGGGTGGCAATTTGTTCAGCGTTTCATTGGGATGGGTGCCGGTAGGGTTTGTAGTTCGTCGGGCGGGCACCACCCGCCGTTCGCGCGTTAGCCCGCGTAACCGCCGTCCAACGCTAGCAACGCCTTGGCGACCGGCTCAACGCGAGCACGTTCCGCAGCTTCAAGTCCAGTCAACATCGGCAGCATCGGCCCCATGTCAGCCACGCCAGCCAGCGTCACCGCGTCGTGCAGCACGCGGATCGGGCTGATGCCGTCGCGGCAATCCTCAAGCGGCATGTAGCGCGCACGGACGGCTTCAGCTTCGGCGTATTT